>DBFZVF010000072.1:0-3127 GCA_048519165.1 Collinsella sp. | reverse complement strand
CAGCTAAAGTCCTGGCTCATGGCCTGCGTGACCAGCTGGTTCCAGGCGTCGCGGTTATCCCAGAACAGGCGTGCCGCGCGGAACACGGCGTCGCCCATCTCGTCGCCGTTAAAGTTGCTAAACGAGAAGCCCGTGCCCTCGCCGGTAAACTCGTTGTACGGGATCACAGTGTCCTTCAGACCACCGGTCTCGCGAACAATCGGCAGGGTGCCGTAGCGCATGGCGATAATCTGCGACAGGCCGCAGGGCTCAAACTTCGAAGGCATCAGGAACATGTCGGCGGCAGCATACATGCGCTGTGACAGCGCCGGATCAAACTCGATGCGCGCGGCCATGGTGCCGGGGTACTTGTCCTGGAAGTAGCGCAGTCCGTCCTCGTAGTCGCGGTCGCCGGTGCCCAGCACCGCCACCTGCACGCCGCCGGCCAGGATGCGGTCGAGCGCGTACATGACCAGGTCCATGCCTTTCTGGCGCGTCAGACGCGTGACCATGACCATAAGCGGACGGTCGTCGCGAACCTCGAGCCCCAGCTCTTCCTGCAGCTTGGCCTTGCACACGGCCTTGCCGGAACGGTCCTCGACGGTGTAGTTGGCGGCAATGCGCTTGTCGGTCGCCGGGTCAAAGCCCGCGACGTCAATGCCATTCAAAATGCCCTGCAGCGCGTACGAACGCTCGCGCAGAACGCCGTCCAGGCCCTCGCCAAATTCGGGCGTCTGGATCTCGTTGGCATAGGTAGGACTTACCGTAGTGATGGCGTCGGCATAGCGCAGCGCGCCCAGCATGTAGTTGATGCTGCAAGCGTCGCAACGCAGCTGCGAGGCGGCCGCCGGAATATGTGCCACACCCAGGATATCCTCCATCACGGTGTCGCTAAACTGGCCCTGGAACGCCACGTTGTGGATCGAGAACACGGTCTTGACTCGGTCGTACAGCGGCAGGCCCTGGTAGAACTCGCGCAAAAACACGGGCGCCAGTGCCGTCTGCCAGTCGTTGCAGTGCAGGATGTCGCACTCAAAGCCGGCCGGCAGGTGCTGCAGGCTCTCGGTGATGGCCTTGGAGAAGAACGCAAAACGCTCGCCGTCGTCAAAGAAGCCATACGGATAGTCGCGCGCAAAGTAGCGCTCGTTGTCAATGAACATATAGGTGACGCCATCGTGCTCGAGCTTCTCAAGTCCGCAGTACTCATTGCGCCAGCCCAGGCTCACGTAAAAATCGGAGAAGTGCTCCATCTGCGCCTTGTACTCGTCCTTGATGGTGGCGTATTTGGGCACCATCACGATAACCTCGGCGCCGGCGCGCACGAGCGCCGCAGGCAGCGAGCCCGCTACGTCACCCAGGCCACCGGTCTTCACAAACGGTGCGCACTCGGCCGAGGCAAACACGATCTGCATCTTTTTGCTGGAATCAGCCATATTGTCTCCCTGTTGCAATTCGAGAATAGCCGCCTGGCGCTAACCGGGCGGCTATTCTACATGTTACGAGCGATGTTGCGGTGCCAACGTTAACGCACGATGGTGGTATCGGAAGTTAACGGGGCCTTGCCCAGCACCAGGATGTTCTCGGGCGTGCCGCGAAGCTCGGTGTTGGTGGGAACCACGTTGTTCTTGTCCAGGATGGCGTTCTCAACGCGGGCGCCGCTCTTGATGATGCAGCTCTGGTTGATGATCGAGTTGGTCACCGAGGCGCCTTCCTCAACCACAACGCCGCGCGACAGGATCGAGTTGCGCACGGTTCCCTTGATGATGCAGCCGGCCGAGATAATCGAGTTGCAGGCGTGGCTGCCGGTTGCGTAGCGCGAAGGCGGTACGTCGTGGGCCTTGGTTAGGATCGGGCGCTCGGGATCAAAGAGCTGGTCGGCCACGGTCTGGTCGAGCAGGTCCATGCTGCGGCGATACAGCGACTTCTCGCTAAACACGCCCACGACCTCGCCCTTGTATTCGTAGCTGCAAACGTCGATGTTGCCAAAGTCGCCCTGGAGTGCCTCGAGCAGGTCCAGATAGTCGGCGGCCTGGTAGTGGTCGATGATCTCGAGCAGCGTCTCGCGGTTGACGATGCAGCAGTCCATAGAGGCGTTGTCGCCGTACACGACGCCTGCGCTCACGCCCGTCAGGCGGCCGTTCTCGTTAATCTCGAGCTTGGTCTCGTCATCGACGTTGTGCGTGGCCTTGCAGTACACCACGGTCATCTGGGCACCGGAGTTCTCGTGCGCGTCGATGATGGTGTTGAGGTCCATGTTAAAGATGATGTTGGTGCCCATCATCACAACGTAGGGCTTATCCGAGCGCTGGAACAGCGTCTTGTTGGAGATGATGTCGCGCAGCAGGAAGCGCATGCCGCCCTTGGTGGTGCCATACGCGTTGCCGGGAACCATGAACAGGCCGCCCTTTTTGCGGTCCAGGCCCCAGTCCTTGCCCGAGCCCACGTGGTCGATCAGCGAGCGGTAGTTGCCCGGCATGACGACGCCGACGGTCTTAATGCCGGCATTCATCATGTTGGACAGCGGGAAATCGATCAGGCGGTAGCGGCCCAAAAACGGAACGGACGCGATGGGGCGGTCCTTGAGCAGGACGCTGCCGTAGCTCGAAGAGTAGTTAGCGGTGATATAACCGATGGCCTTGCGATTGATCATCGGATCATTCCCCCTTCCCGATAACGACGTCATTTCCAACGACGGCCGTATCCTTGGTGGTATCGACAGAGCCGAGCTTCACGCCCTCTTCGACCGTGGAGTTCTCGCCCAAAATAGCGCGGCAGATGTGCACGCCGCTCTTAACGTGCGCACCCGGCAGCAGCACGGAGTCCTCGACCACGGCGCGCTCCTCGATGATGACATCGGTCGAAATGATCGAGTGACGAGCGGTGCCGTAGATCTTGCAGCCGTTGGAGACCAGGCAGTCGTCCAGGCGGCCGTCCGGGCCAATGTAGTGCGGCGGACGCGTGGTGATGTTGGACATGATGGGGAAGTGCTTGTCGAACAGATCGAACTCGGGGTTGTTGCCCAGCAGGTCCATCGAGGTCTCGTGGAAGCTGGCGATGGTGCCGACGTCCTTCCAAAAGCCGTGGAACTCGTAGCTGTACAGGCGCTTGCCCTCGCCGAGCAGCTTGGGGATGATGTCCTTGCCAAAGT
>DBFZVF010000071.1:0-4898 GCA_048519165.1 Collinsella sp. | reverse complement strand
TTCGTAGATTCCGCACGAGCCGGAAAGCACTTAATGTGCTTTCCGAGCGAGCCCAGGACCTGACCGAACGAAAAACTTACCCGCCTCGCCCGGCCAGGTCCGACGAGCAACGTTAACGAGCCGCCAAGATGGCGTCGATGAGCGTCAGTACGCCCCCGTCGTTGTTGCTCGGAATGCGCCACTTGGCGTGCGCGTTCATGTGCTCCTCGGCATTGTCCACGATAAAGCTATGCCCGACGCGCTCCAGCATGGGAATGTCGTTGTAGGTGTCGCCAACGGCGGCGGCGTCGGCGATATCGATGCCGAGCTGCTCGCACAGGTGCGCGACGCCCGACCCCTTGTCGACGCCCAGATTCATAAAGTCGATCCACTCGCGGCCAGCATTGGTGACGTAGAGCTGACCCGAGAATGCAGGGCTGTAGTCCTCGCGAAACGCTGGCTCGGCATCGTAGGCGGGGAAGAAGATCGAAATCTTGTTGGATTCGACGTCAAGACCCTCAAAGCTATCGACGTAGTTGATTGTGTTGTAGTAGACGCTGATCTCGTCGTGGTATTGATGGTCGCGGGCAAGTACGTAGAACTCGTCGAAGCAGCACAGGACGGGGACGGCGCGCGGATCCTCCGAGGCGCGGCTCAAGACCTGCTGATACAGCGCCACATCGATAGCGCTCTTATAGATGTAGTTGCCGCGATATATCACGCATGCGCCGTTATCGGGGCAAAAAGCGATGCGGCTCTTGATGTCCTCAAACATCTCCTCGAGTTTTGGGGCGGGTCGTCCGCTGGCGGGGCAGAACACGATGCCAGCCTCGGCGAGCTTGTCTAGGCGCTCGTCGAGGCCCTGAGGTAGAACGCGCTCGTCGGTCAGTAGCGTCTTGTCCATGTCGACGGCAATGAGCTTAATGTTTCCGATATTGGCGTCCGATTCGTAAGTTTGCATAAAAGCGAGCCTTTCGTTTCGAGATTGTTTCAGACGTTATAACCATTAACTCGTAGTCGGGCGTATTTTCGCAGGATTGGCGCGCGTTTGCATCACCATTCACAAAGTAATGAAAAAACTTTTCAGAAATTTGAAGTTGTCGCTTGTACAGCAGGCACTTTAGCGTAATATAGCGACCATCGAAAACGGAGACGGAAAAACAACCGTTTACCGAGGAAAAGGTACCGTTTACGATATAAGAATTGCGCCCGGCGATAGGTGAAAGGAGAGGCAGATGCAGTTCGTAAAGATCATCACTACTGCAGACAATGCCATCCGACGCCAGCGCGCAATTTCCCGACGACGATAACAATCGTCTCTGTCCGCATGGGGCGAATTGCCTCAACAGAGTCATTTTGAGGTCGTTGGGTTTTAGCACGACATTGCTGCATGTTTCTAGGGCATGTATGTGCTGATTTTTGCTATTTAACCTGATATTGCACGGTATATGACCTTGAAATGACTTGCAACTGACCGATGTTCTAACTAGCTACCAAGGGCGAAAGGAAACAGCCATGAGCAAGGAAAAAGTCGTTCTCGCATATTCCGGTGGTCTTGATACGTCCGTATGTGTCAAATGGCTCCAGGACGAGAAAAATCTCGATGTCGTTTGCGTCTGCGGCAACGTGGGCCAGGAGGAGACCGGCCTGGATGCCAAGAAGCAGAAGGCGCTCGACCTGGGCGTTCTCGATTGCCAGGTGCTCGACCTGCGCGACGAGTTCTCCGATGAGTTCCTGACTAAGGCCATCGCCGCAAATTCCATGTACGAGAACAAGTACCCGCTGCTCTCCGCTCTGTCTCGCCCGCTGCTCGCCAAGAAGCTTGTCGAGGTCGCTCACGGGTTTGGCGCGACCTACGTCGCCCACGGCTGCACCGGCAAGGGTAACGACCAGGTTCGTTTTGAGGCTGCGGTCAAGGCCCTCGACCCCGAGCTTAAGGTTATCGCCCCCGTTCGCGAGTGGGATCTGAAGTGCCGTCCCGACGAGGTCGCCTATGCCCACGCCCACAACGTGCCGGTTCCCGAGGGTGCCAACGACAACCCCTATTCCATCGACGACAACCTGTGGGGTCGTGCCATTGAGTGTGGCCACCTGGAGGACCCCTGGAATGAGCCGCTCGACGACGCCTGGGTTATGACCAAGAATCCCGAGGACACGCCCGACACCCCGACGTATACCGAGATTGAGTTTGAGGTCGGCAAGCCCGTCGCCGTCGACGGCAAGAAGATGAAACTCTCCGAGATCGTCATCGCCCTCAACAAGATTTCGGGCGACAACGGCTTTGGCCGTCTCGACCTGGTTGAGGATCGTCTGGTGGGCCTCAAGAGCCGCGAGTGCTATGAGGTTCCCGGCGCCCTGACGCTCATTACCGCCCATAAGGCACTCGAGGACATTTGCGTTGAGGGCGACCTGCTCAAGACTAAGATTAAGCTCGAGCAGGATTGGGCCACCGCCGTGTACAACGGCCAGTGGTACAGCCCACTCAAAAACGCGCTCGACGCCTTTATGGCCGACACCCAGAAGTTCGTGACCGGCACCGTCCGTCTGAAGTTCTTTAAGGGCAACTGCCATGTCGTCGGCCGCAAGAGCCCCTTCAGCCTCTACGACTACGGTCTGGCCACCTACGACCGCGACACCACGTTTGACGAGAAGGCTAGCGCTGGCTTTATCGAGATCGATACGCTGTCGCTCAAGACGTGGGCTAAGGTCCAGGGTCCCAGCTCTGCTGCCGCCCAGGCTTAAGCCTCCCTTTCCTTGGTATTCGCGCGGCCCATCCGCGTGATACATAACGGGCGCACGGGGTCCCTACCTTTCGTTATGCTTGCTGACACTTCTTAACATCGGTGGCCCCTACGTTCCGCCCGCGTATTTGATGCCGCGTCTGCGGCTGAGTCCGAGCCCCGCCGGGGTTATCCGGCGGGGCTCCTTCTATCAATTTGGCGGCTCTGCGCCTATATATATGAGGAGTATCCATTATGTTCCATGCTATCGCGCATGCTTTACTTGCCCTCGTGCCCGAGTTCGATGCTGCAAAGGTCGAGGACGTCCCTATGAGCCTGAAGGCCTGGATCGATGATTCGCAGGGCAACATCCGGAGGGAGACGTTGGGCGCCAAGTGCATGGTGCGTCACTTCTTTGCAAATTAGCTACATGGCCCAGCGCACGGCAGGGAGTGTGTAAAACTAGCGGTTGAAAAATCGCTTTAGCGACAGGGCGCATTGCTTTGGGCGCTTGTTTTGGTATTTGGAGAAAGGAGACGGTTCCATGGCTCTTTGGGGCGGTCGTTTTGAGGCGGGCGTGGCCGAGGTCACGCAGGAGTTTGGCGCGTCGCTGCCGGTCGACAAACATCTCTATAAGCAGGATATCGCCGGATCTAAGGCACATGCCAAGATGCTGGCGGCCCAGGGCATTATCAGCGCCGAGGACGAGCAGGCGATTGCCGAGGGTCTGACCGCAATCGAACAGGATATCGATGCCGGCAACTTCACCTTCGATATCAACGACGAGGACATTCATATGTCCATCGAGAGCGATCTGACGCGTCGCATCGGCGAGGCTGGTAAGCGCCTGCATACCGGGCGTTCGCGCAACGACCAAGTTGCGACCGATACGCGCCTGGGCGTCAAGGCGCTGGCCAAGGAGCTCATGGAGGCCAATCTTGAACTGCGTCATGTGCTGGTGGATGCGGCTAAAAAGTACGACAAGGTGATTCTGCCGGGTTACACGCACATGCAGCATGCTCAGCCCGTGCTGCTGTCGCACCATCTGCTGGCGTATTCCTGGATGTTCGTGCGCGACTTTACACGCCTGAAGGTCGCCTTTGATGCTGCCGACAACTGCCCGCTGGGCGCTGCCGCGCTTGCCGGTACGAGCTATCCGCTCGATCGTCAGATGACGGCCGCCGAACTTGGCTTTGCGGGCGTGATCCCCAACTCGCTCGATGCGGTTTCCGACCGTGATTTCCTCCTCGACCTGCATTACGCCGGCTCCGTCATGGCGATGCACTTGTCGCGTCTTTCCGAGGAGATCGTGCTGTGGTCGAGCTCCGAATTTGGCTTTATCACGCTTTCCGACTCCTACTCCACTGGCTCGTCCATCATGCCGCAGAAGAAGAACCCTGATTTTGCCGAGCTTATCCGCGGCAAGAGCGGCCGAGTCTATGGCAACCTGGTGCAGCTGCTCGTGACCATGAAGGGCCTGCCGCTTGCTTATAACAAGGACTTGCAGGAGGACAAGGAGGGCGCCCTCGATACCGCCCATACGCTCATGCAGTGCCTGTCCGTTATGGCCGGTATGATTTCGACCTGGACCGTCAACGAGGATGCCATGGCGCGCGAGTGCGGTGTGGGGCACCTTGCCGCCACCGATGTTGCCGATTACCTGGCCAAGCGTGGCCTGCCGTTCCGCGAGGCACATGCCGTGGTGGGCCATTTGGTCCTGATGTGTGAGAAGCGCGGCTGCAACCTTGAGGACCTGCCGTTTGAGGTGTTCCAGGAGGCGAGTCCGCTCTTTGAGCACGACATTACCGAGGCGCTCGACATCCCGTCGATTGTCGCCGCGCGCACGACCGAGGGCGGCACCGCCCCTGCCGCCGTTGCCGTGCAGCTGCAGCGTGCCGAGGCACAGCTTGAGGCCGACAAAGGCGTGTTTGGATCGCTGACCAAGGTCGTCGAAATGGGCCACGGGGTAAAGTAGGGGTTTGGCTGAAGCTGTTTTGGCCATTATTTATTGATAAATCGTTGTTGCTTTACGGACGTCTGCTGATGTGGGCGTCCGTATTTTGTTGCTATGGGGGAGGGGCTTGTCGAGAACTTCTGTAGGACCTTTGGGCAGGTTGTGAAGGGGGTACGTTCACGGGCGGCAACCGACCGTCCGCTCGGTTCGATGCGGTTGATGTGCGGTCGGATGGTACTCTAATC
>DBFZVF010000070.1:0-4061 GCA_048519165.1 Collinsella sp. | reverse complement strand
GGGTGGCTATGTTATCCTTCTCAAACGGGTGAAATCTTGGGTTTTGGGTTGCAGTTCCAAGGTGGACAAACGTTTTTCCCTGTACCAACGTGTGGTGAAGAACGGAAGAAGCCGGTAGTGCAAGCCGATAATTCAAGAATTCAATAAGTAGCGGTGTGAGAGAGCGCCGCATTACACGTAACTAGGAGCGTGGTTACACAATGCAGGAGGCATGGGAAGGCTTCAAGGAAGGTATCTGGACGGGAGAGGTTGACGTCCGAGACTTCATCCAGAAGAACTACACCCCCTACGAGGGCGATGAGTCGTTCCTCGTAGGTCCGACCGAGCGTACCAAGGAGCTGTGGGGCGAGGTTCTCGACCTGCTGCTTAAGGAGCGCGAGCAGGGTGGTGTCCTCGATATGGACACCAAGACCGTTACGGGTATCGTGAGCCACCCCGCTGGCTACATCGATAACGCCCACCGCGAGAAGGAGACCATCGTCGGTCTCCAGACTGACAAGCCGCTCAAGCGCGCGCTGCACGTCAACGGTGGTATCCGCATCGCTTGCCAGGCTGCCAGCCAGCACGGCTACAAGGTCGACGAGAACGTTGTTGAGCGCTACACCTTTGAGCGCAAGACCCACAACGCCGGCGTCTTCGATGTTTACACCCCCGAGATGCGTGCTTGCCGCTCGGCTCACATCATCACCGGTCTGCCCGATGGCTATGGCCGCGGCCGCATCATCGGCGACTACCGTCGTGTTGCCCTGTACGGCGTCGACTACCTGATCAAGGACAAGGAGGCCCAGAAGGCTTCCACTCCGACGGTCATGACCGCCGACAACATCCGCGACCGTGAGGAGCTGCAGGAGCAGATCCGCGCCCTCGGCGAGCTCAAGATGATGGCCGAGACCTATGGTTTCGACATTTCCAACCCTGCTACCAACACGCAGGAGGCCATCCAGTGGATGTACTTCGCCTACCTTGCTGCCGTCAAGGAGCAGAACGGCGCCGCTATGTCCATCGGCCGTACCTCTACGTTCATCGACATCTATGCTGAGCGCGACCTTGCCAACGGTACCTTCACCGAGGAGCAGATCCAGGAGTTCGTGGATCACTTCATCATGAAGCTCCGCATGGTCAAGTTTGCCCGTACCCCCGAGTACCAGGCCCTGTTCACCGGCGACCCGCAGTGGGTCACCGAGTCCATCGGCGGCATGGGTGTCGACGGCCGTACGCTCGTTACCAAGATGAGCTACCGCTACCTGCACACGCTCGAGAACATGGGCACCAGCCCCGAGCCCAACATGACCGTTCTGTGGTCGACCCGTCTGCCCGAGAACTTCAAGAAGTTCTGCGCCAAGACTTCTGTCGCCAGCTCCTCGATCCAGTACGAGAACGACGACCTCATGCGCGTCTATCACGGCGACGACTACGGCATTGCCTGCTGCGTGTCCTCCATGCGCATCGGCAAGGAGATGCAGTTCTTCGGCGCCCGCGCCAACCTTGCCAAGTGCCTGCTCTACGCACTCAACGGCGGTGTTGACGAGGTCTCCAAGAAGCAGGTCGGCCCCAAGTATCGCGCCGTCGAGGGCGATACGCTCGATTACGACGACGTTGTGGCCAAGTACAACGACATGATGAAGTGGCTCGCTGGCGTGTACGTCAACTCGCTGAACATCATTCACTACATGCACGACAAGTATTGCTACGAGCGCATCCAGATGGCTCTGCACGACAAGCACGTGCACCGCTGGTTCGCTACGGGCATCGCTGGCCTTTCCGTCGTGGCTGACTCCCTGTCCGCCATCAAGTACGCCAAGGTTCACCCCGTCCGTGACGAGAACGGCATCATCGTCGACTTCGAGACCGAGGGCGAGTTCCCCAAGTACGGTAACGACGACGACCGCGTCGACCAGATTGCTCACGACGTTGTGCACCAGTTCATGGAGTACATCCGCATGAACGACACCTACCGCAACTCCGTGCCCACGACCTCGGTTCTGACCATTACCTCCAACGTCGTGTACGGTAAGAAGACCGGCTCCACGCCCGACGGCCGCAAGGCTGGCCAGCCGTTCGCCCCGGGTGCTAACCCCATGCACAAGCGCGATAGCCACGGCGCCATCGCTTCGCTGTCTTCGGTTTCCAAGCTCCCGTTCCGCGATGCTCAGGACGGCATCTCCAACACCTTCTCCATCATCCCGAGTGCGCTCGGCAAGGAGGACCAGGTGTTCTTTGGCGATATCGACCTTGATCAGCTGGGCGAGTAACTATTGTTAGTGCTATACTAACAATAACGATTACTGATTAGTGCGCCGGTTTCGGCCGGCGCCTATTAATCGAAGGAGACACATTATGAAGGTTTCTGAAGTTTCCGAGACTCAGGCCGATAACCTGGTCCACATGCTCGACGCTTACGCCGAGAAGGGTGGCCACCACCTGAACATCAACGTCTTCAACCGTGAGACGCTGCTCGACGCTCAGGCTCACCCCGAGAAGTACCCGCAGCTGACCATCCGCGTTTCCGGCTATGCCGTGAACTTCCACACGCTCACCAAGGAGCAGCAGGACGAGGTCATTTCGCGTACCTTCCACGACAAGTTCTAAAGGGGTTTAACTCCCGCAGGATTGCCGGGGCTGTTTGGGCTATCTCCCAAAACGTCCTCGGACATGCAAAGAGGCTCGCTGCGCACTTCGTGCGGCGAGCCTCTTTGCGTCCTACGGAATGTTTTGGGAGGTAGCCCAAACAGCCCCGGCTGGGTCCTGTGTAGTCACCCTTTAGGCGGAACTCTCCTAATTATTTGGATGAGTTGTCTACTTACTTGTGCTGTTACCGTCTTCCCGCTGTTGTTGGGGTATGCTTTGTTCGTATGTAAACGTATGACATGTTGATGGGGGAGGGTGCTATGGCTCGCGAGAGTGCTCGTTCTAAGGATACGGCTAAGCCTGGCATCAAGGAAGTTGCAGCGGTGGCGGGGGTTTCGCCTACTACGGTATCTCGCGTGCTTAATAATCGCGGCTATATTAGCCAAGAGACCCGCGATAAGGTCCATGCCGCGATGAAGCGCATCAACTATACGCCCAACGATATCGCCCGTGCCATGCTCAACGGTCGCCTGAATCTTATCGGTATGATCGTCCCCTATGTCAGCAGTCCGTTTCATGCCCAAGTGGTTCAAGCCATTGAGCATACCCTGGCCGAAAACGGTTTTAAGATGCTGCTGTGCAATAGCGCCAATCGACCCGAGCTTGAGCGCTCTTATATCGACATGCTTCGACGCAATATGGTTGATGGCGTCATCGTCAACTCGCTTAATATCGGTGCCGAGGCGTATGCCGAGATGGGCTTGAGTCTGGTTGGTATCGACTGCGACCTTGGCGAAGCCTCTGTTCAGATTGCGAGCGACAGCTATAGCATCGGCGAACTTGCCACGCGTCGCCTGATCGATGACGGGTGTTCGCGCATCCTGTGCCTGCGCAGCAATAGCCGCATGCGCATGCCTGCCAATAAGCGTACCGATGCCTACCTCGATGTTGTTGAGCAGGCCGGTTTGCCCGCGCTTGTCCGTGAGGTCGAGTTCGTTAAGCCCGACGACGAAAAGAGCGCGGTCGTTGCGAAGATCCTCGATGAGAACCCCGATATTGACGGCATCTTTGCGGGAGACGACACGATGGCGGCCATCTGTCTCAACGTTATGAAGCGGCGAGGCTTGAGCGCTCCGGGCGATATTAAGGTCGTGGGCGCGGATGGTGCCCGCCGCACTATGACGTTTATGCCTGACTTAACAACCGTACGCCAAGATATCGATCGCATCGGTGAGCTCGCGGCGCAATCCATCATTGCTCTTATTAACGGCGAAAAGCCCGAATCGAATATCAAGCTCCCCGTTGAACTCATTGAGGGTAAAACCGCTTAGTTCATCCCGTGCCAAAAGAATTCCTCAAACACCTCTGATGACCGTTCGCCGGCATATGTCAACCGTTTGCCGACGACTGGAACTGCGAAAAGACGTATTGGTGTGAAAACGTTTGACATATGAAAACGATTGACATATCTTGCAGTTGTACCGAGTTAGTAT
>DBFZVF010000069.1:0-3922 GCA_048519165.1 Collinsella sp. | reverse complement strand
GTACAGGATGCAGGGGATGTCCACAGCATCGGCGACGGTCTTAAAGTGCTGATAGTTGCCCTCTTCGTTGGACTTGTTGTAGTAGGGGGTGATGAGCAGCAGGCCGTCGGCTCCCAAGCCCTGGTAGGTGAGCGACTTAGTGAGCATCGTCTGCGTGGAGTTGGAGCCCGAGCCGGCGATGACGGAGACGCGTCCTGCAACATGCTTGACCACGGCGGCGACGACGGAGTTGTCCTCGTCATCGGTCATCGTGGCGCTCTCGCCGGTGGTGCCCAGGATGAGGATGGCATCGGTGCCGTTTTGCAGGTGGAAATCGATAAGGCGTTCGAGCGCGTCAAAGTCGACGCTGCCGTCCTTTTTAAACGGCGTAACAAGGGCGACGATCGAGCCCTCAAGATTGCGGATGTCCATGTTCTTCTCCTTCGCGTCCGCGATCTGGATGCGTTTGTTCCATTGGGCGGCGACTGCCAGGCGCTCGTCTTGGGCGCGACGGCGAGCACTTTCGGCGCGCGACTTGGCCAGCAGTTCTCGGCCGCTCGGCAGCACGTCGAATGTGGCAAAGTAATCGCCCGGGCGCTCGGCGCGGCGGATGAGGTCGGCCGAGCCATCGGGGCGCAGCAGCACCTCGGCGGAGCGCAGCCGTCCGTTGTAGTTGTAGCCCATGGAGTAGCCATGCGCGCCGGTATCGTGGATCACGAGCACATCGCCCATGTCGATCTGCGGTAGCTCGCGGTCGATGGCGAACTTGTCGTTGTTCTCGCACAGATTGCCCGTAATGTCGTACGTGTTTGTGACAGGCGCCGCGGTCTTGTCGGCGCCACCCGGCTGACCCATTACCGTAATGTGGTGGTAGGCGCCGTACATGGCAGGACGGATCAGATCGACGGCGCTTGCGTCGACACCGATATAGTCCTTGTAGATCTGCTTTTCGTGGATAGCCTTGGTGACCAGGCAGCCGTAGGGCCCCATCATAAAGCGGCCCATCTCGGTGCAGATGGCCACATCGCCCATACCGGCGGGAACCAGGATTTCGTCGTAGGCCGCGTGCACCCCCTCGCCGATGGCGTGAATGTCGTTGGCCTGCTGCTCGGGCAGATAGGGGATGCCGACGCCGCCGGACAGATTGATGAAGGCGACATGTGCACCGGTCTCGCGCTCCAGGCGCACGGCAAGCTCAAAGAGGATGCGCGCGAGCTTGGGGTAGTAGTCGTTGGTGACGGTGTTGCTGGCAAGGAAGGCATGGATGCCAAAATTCTCGGCGCCCTTGGCCTTGAGCATGCGGAAAGCCTCAAAGAGCTGCTCGGTGGTCATGCCGTATTTGGAGTCGCCGGGGTTATCCATGATGCCGTTGGAGAGCTGGAACAGGCCGCCTGGATTAAAGCGGCAGCTGACCGTTTTGGGGATGGGCCCCGCAACACGCTCAAAGAACTCGATGTGGCTGATGTCGTCAAAGTTGACGATGGCACCCAGCTTGTTGGCGAGCTCAAAGTCGGCAGTCGGCGTGTCGTTGGAAGAGAACATGATGTCGTGTCCCGTGATGCCCAGCGAGCGGGCGATCATGAGCTCGGTATAGCTCGAGCAATCGCAGCCGCAGCCGTATTCGTTGAGAATGGAGATGAGCGCCGGGTTGGGGTTGGCCTTGACGGCAAAGTATTCCTTAAAGCCCGGGTTCCATGCAAAGGCGTCGCGCACTTCTTGCATGTTGCGGCGGATGCCCGCCTCGTCGTATAGATGAAACGGCGTGGGGAACTGCTCGACGATATGCTCGAGTGTCTCCTTGTCCACAAACGGCTGCTTGGCCGCATATGCCTCGTTGGGGGTCAATGCCATGTCCCGTAAACCTCGCTATCCAGACGGCGCCATCTGCGCATCGAATCCGCATAGCGTGGACCCAATGTCCGGATAGCGCTCCCGCATTGCTGCAGACAGTCCTGTGGGTGTTTCCCACAGGCCCACCAGGTTGTTCGTGCCCGAAAAACCCAGTTCGGCGGGTTTCGCCTCCCCACGGGGTCAAAGCCTGCCGGCTCGCCCGCGGCTCTTCGTGCCCGCGCCTCTATCAAGTGGTAAAGACCCTATCACGTTGCACTTTACCAAACAAGAGTATTCGTATATAACGTTTAAAAAATGCAGCAATATGCTGGAAACATGTGTGCCACAATCCTGTATCACAATAAGTTGCAACAGATGTGCCTCACGAAGGGATTCTCTATGACCGAGCTCCAAGAACTCCGTCGCTATCGCCGCGATCTCCATCGCATTCCGGAGCTCGATTTCGATCTTTCGCAGACTATCGCCTATATCGAGGGCGTGTTGGCGCCGCTCGCTTGCGAGGTGACCCATCCGTGTCCCAGCTGCGTCTGCGCTTTCTTCGACGCTGGCGTTGGTGCCGCGCGTGCCACGGCGATTCGCGCCGATATGGATGCGCTGCCCATCGCGGAGGCGACGGGAGCGGCCTTTGCCTCGATCCATCCCGGCAAGATGCACGCTTGCGGACATGACGGACACATGGCCATGGCACTTGCCGCCGCGACGTATGTCGACCGTACGATTCGCGAGCAGCCGGGCGCCATGAGGCGCAACGTTCTCTTTGTGTTCCAGCCGGCCGAGGAAACGACCGGTGGTGCCAAGACGGTATGCGAGAGCGGTGTGTTCGAGCGCTATGGGGCTGACCGCATTTTTGGCTTCCATGTGTGGCCCGATCTGCCTGCCGGCACGTTGGCGAGTTGTTCCGGTCCGCTGCTGGCGCGTTCGAGTGAGACACACATTCATATTCACGGGACGAGCATCCATATCGCTAAGACCTATGGCGTTCCGGTCGAGGAGTCGCACGATGCGGCGCTGGCTGCTGCCAAGTTCTTGGTTGCCGAGCGCGAACTGATGGACGAGCTGGGCACTGACGAGCCCTGTATCGGCAAGTTTGGTCTGCTGCAGGCCGGTACCGTTTGCAATGCGGTGGCGGGGGAGGCCCATGTTGCCGGCAGTCTGCGTGTGTTTACGGACGACATGTTCGACCGTGCACGCGAGGGTGTGCGCCGCGTGCTTGATGAGGCATGCGCTGCAACGGGCTGCACATATGACCTCGATTTTGCCGAGGGCTATCCGCCGGTCGACAACGACCCCGAGCTATTTGCCAATGTCGCGCCTGCCTTGCCCGAGCTACAGCTCGTAGATGAGCCTTTGCTGATTGCCGAGGACTTCGCCTTCTATCAGCGCCATCTGCCGGGCGTGTTCTTCTTGCTGGGCACGGGCGTGCCGGAGGCGCAAGAAAACCCGATCGACGCAGACGGCTGCCCAGCCTATGCGATGAGCGCCCTTCACACTGATACCATGCTCTTTGACGAGGAAATCCTGCTCAAGGGTCTCGATGTCTACAAACGATTGCTTGACTTGGAGTGACGATGGAACGACGTCGACAGTCTGCCGTGTATAGTCCTGGTGGGTGCGGGTGCGGCTTGCTGCTGCTCCCGGTTATTGCTGTGAGCATTGGCGTGATGTTTGCGCTTGCCGGGCTGGCCGCAGCGGCGCTCGTGCTGTTGATTGTGGCTATTGGCGTGACGATTTGGCTCTGCCGCAATCGCGAGCAACGCCGTGCCGACGGTAAAACCAATGTTGGATGGACCATCTTTTTGGTTATTGCCTATCTGCTGAGCATCAGTTACTTGGCGTTCTTTATCCTGCTGCTCATTAGCACCTTTACCGGGGAATCCGTCACGGTGGGATAGGCTTCGATTGCCTTTTTGAGGATGAACCGAAAAGGGGTCGGATGGGCGCTTTGCCCATCCGACCCCTTTCGCACGGTAGTTAATTCGGTCTCCTACTTGGCTGCCTCGCGGCGAGCGACCTCGTCGATCAAGATGGCATCGCCGTGCTTGGCGGCGGCAATGCTCGCGGCCATAATCATGCCCATTGCCGTGATGTAGGC
>DBFZVF010000068.1:0-2553 GCA_048519165.1 Collinsella sp. | reverse complement strand
GACCAAAACAACCGCTACCTCCAACGAAGTCGATCTTGATCAAGACGTCGACCTGTCCATGCTCTCCGACACCTTTGACCAAAAGAAGTTTGAGAAGGATCTGGGCGACGCCATCGACGAGTTTAACGAGGGCCGTTCGGGCACGTTCGAGGCCAATAGCTCCTATGACGAGCAGGCCGGCAAGTTTACCGTCGAGAAGGCGCGCTCCAACGAAAAACTCAACCGCGAGCATGTCATTAAATATGCCGAGCTCGAGCTTGCCTCGCTGGCCGAAACCGTAGATCTTTCCAAGCTCGGCAACGATGCCTATGAGCCGCTCAATGGAACGCTGACCGATGATCAGATTCAGGCTGCATGTGATGCCGCCAACAACTTCCTGGGCGTCAACGTGACCCTTAAGCTCAACGGCGAGGATGCCGGAAAGGTTGATGGCAGCTCCGTGTTGCAGTGGATCAGCTTTGCCGATCCGGCCAACCCCACGCTCGATACGTCGCAGATCAGTAGCTGGGCAGCCGAGCTCGCCAACGGCTTTAATACCGTGGGCTCCACTCGCTGGTGGACGCGCGCCGATGGCAAGCAGTGCGCCGTCGAAGGCGGTGACTTTGGTTGGTCCATCGACAGCAGCTCGCTCGCCAAGCAGGTCGAAGACGCTATTAACAACAAGCAGACCGGCGAGATCGAGATCAAGTACTCCCAGAAGGCCGACACCTTTACCGCAAAGGGAGAGCCCGACTGGAAGGCATACATCGACGTCGACCTGTCCGAGCAGCACGCGCGCTACTATGACGAGAACGGTAATATCGTTTGGGAGGCCAACTTTATTTCCGGCAAACCGGGCGAAGACGCCACCCCCGAGGGCGTGTGGCAGATCAACAGCAACGACGGCGGCAGCACCCTGATCGGAGCCAAGGACCCCGAGACCGGTAAGCCCAAATACGAGAGTCCGGTAAGCTACTGGATGCCGTTCGAGGGCAACATGATCGGCTTCCACGATGCCACCTGGCAAAACGACAAGAGCTTCGATAACGCCGAGTCGTACAAGTGGTGCGGCAGCCATGGTTGCATCAACCTGCGCCTGGCAGACGCCAAGGCACTTCACGACTGCATCAAAGTCGGCCTGTGCGTGGTTGTCCACTCGTAGTGCAACGCACGCATTCCTACAACGTGGAACCGCTGCGACCAATCTAACAGTTCCGAAAGAAACCGTCCTATGCGCCCGCCCCAACCGGTGGGCGCATATAATTATCGAGGTTCTTTCTATAAAGGAGACGCTATGCCGAATGTCCCCACGATCACCCCAGGCCCAGATGATACCGAGCGCACGCCCGAAGGTGCCACCGAAACGATTCCTCTGATTTCAAACGTATATGCCGACAAGCAGAGCGGACGCGCGAACGATACGGCCGAGATTTCCGATGAAGAGGCATATGCCAAGCTCAAGGCAAAACGTGCCGATCGTCGACGCAAAAAGCTGATTCGACGCGGTATTGCCGCCGGCGTCGTGGGTGCCATCGCGCTCATTGCCATTGCCGCAACCCTGGTTATCAATGCTCAGCCACAGGGCGCTAGTGGGCCTGTGACCGACATGGTGACCGAGGGTACGTTTACCACAACGGTCGAGGCGAAAGGCCAGCTCAAACCCATTTCGTCCTCAGTGGTCTCCCCTTCTGTCGACGGCACGGTCGATTCGATCAACGTGCAGGCAGGCCAATCCGTCAACGAGGGCGACGTGCTTATGACCATTAAAAATGACGAGCTCGATCGCAACGTTGCCGAGGCGCAGCGTGCAGTTGCAGCCGCTCAGGAAGACCTCGCCAACGCGCAGAAAGCCGCAACCGCCGCGCAGGCCACCCCGACGACGGACGCCGATGGAGCTTCCGCAGCGGCTGGCGTCTCCGCCGCATCGGCGGACACGAACGCCGTATCGGCCGCGCAGCGCAGCCTCGCATCGGCCCAGGCAAACCTAGACCAGGCGAACGCCAAGGCCGCCAGTCGCACGGTCACGGCCCCGAGCTCGGGTAGCATCGTGGAGCTCAACGCCAAGGTGGGCGCCACGGTAACAGGCGGCATGATCATGGGCGAAAGCGATACGAGCGGCGGCAAGCAGTGCATGCAGATCGCCGACCTATCTAAGATGAAGGTGACCGTGCAGGTGGGCGAAAAGGACATCGCCAAGATCGCCGTTGGACAGAGCGCCAACGTCACGTATCCCGCGTTTCCCGATATCGTGAGCCAGGGCACCGTCACGGCTATCGCGTCGGTGGCAAACTCCGATGCCGCCAACGGTGGCGGCGGCAGCGTAACCTTTAACGTCGACATCCTCATCGAGGCGCCCGACGCGCGCCTGAAGCCGGGCATGACGGCCGAGGTATCGGTGGTGACCGAGCAGCTCGACGACGTGGTGATGGTGCCGACGATGGCGCTCATGACCGAAGACGGCGAACACTATTACGTCAACGTGGCGACTGATGACGAGGGCAAGCAAACCCGTCGCGTGAAGGTGACCGTCGTGACGCAAAACGACAACGAAGCCGTAGTCGGCAAGACGCAGGT
>DBFZVF010000067.1:0-3749 GCA_048519165.1 Collinsella sp. | reverse complement strand
GAGATCTTCTGGGGCGAGCCCGGCACCAACGGCCAGCATGCCTTCTACCAGCTGCTGCACCAGGGCACCGTGGTGGTTCCGGCCGATTTCATCGCCTTTGCCAATACCGCCAACCCTGCGACCGATAGCGGTCAGGACGTGCATGAGCTGTTCTTGGGCAACTTCCTGGCCCAGACCAAGGCACTCGCCTTTGGTAAGACGGCCGATGAGGTGCGCGCCGAGGGCACGCCCGAGCAGATCGTCCCGGCCCGCTGCTTTGAGGGCAACCGTCCGACGACCTCGATCTTCGGCGACACGTTGACCCCGTTCGCGCTCGGCGAGCTCATCGCCCTGTACGAGCACATCACGTTTGTCGAGGGCACGGTCTGGGGCATCGACTCCTACGACCAGTGGGGCGTCGAGCTGGGCAAGCAGCTTGCCAAGCAGATTACCCCGGCCTTCCACGACGACGCCGCCAAGGCCGAGCAGGACGCTTCGACCCAGGCGCTCATCGAGTTCTACCGCGCGCATCGCAAGTAGTCGCTGCTGTTAACGCATCGCGCCTTATAGTCAGGGGCCCGTATCCTATCGGATGCGGGCCCCTTTGCTTTGCCGTGGTCCCGGGGCGCACGGCCTTTGTGGAACATCGCCGGGGCGCCGCGCGCTGCGAGAACCCTGCGCCTAGATCTCGGCCTCCGCATGGCCTCGCTGCGCCTCGGGCAGCTCCCCGTAGAGCGGATGGTCTTCGAGCCTAAAGCGCTCGACCTGTTCGGGAGTGCGACCGCGTACAAAGAGCCACGAGCGATCAATCGGCGTCGCCATGAGCGTGCTGGGCAGCGCGTCGGCGCGGTCGGAAAACACCCGGGCACTCTCGGGATCCTGGAACGCCAGCACCAGATGCGTGTCGCAGTTGCCCATGATGGAGCGTGCGCGTGCCTCGCCATAGAGCGCATCGAGCTGGTTGGTCGACTGCAGCAGCAGCGTTGCCCAGATGTTGCGGCTTCGGATAATCGAGAGCACGTTGTCGATCTGGGGGATCTGCAGATTTGCGAAGTCATCGAGCATAAAGCGCACGGGCACGGGCAGGCTGCCGTCGGGCTGCCTATCGGCCTCACGAATGAGGCCCATAAACGCCTGCGAAATAAAGAGGCCGGTCAGCGGATCGAGATTGCGGTCAATATCGCTCACGGTTACAAACAGGGCGCAGGGGGTGTGTCCCATGGAAGCGAAGTCCACCTGATGGCACTCACGATAGAGCTGTGCCGCACCGTCGAATCCCAGACACATGACCTTTTCGGCAAGGATGCCGACGATGCTCGCGTGCATGCGCTCGGCATTTTGCGTAATGGCGTAGCGCCGCCATAGCGAGAGGGCATAGCTTTGGGGGTCGATCGTGATCAGGTCGTCAAACAATCGACCCGTGGCACCGTCCTGCAGGTGCTCGATCAGCTTGATGACCGAGCTGATCGTCTGCTCGTCGGCGGGTAGCTGTTCGGTGACGTAGGCGATAAGACACGACAGCAGGTTTGCCGCCGCATGATCCCAAAAAGGCTGGTTGTTGTCCTCGATGGGGCAGATGGCCTTTGCCACCGAGAGGATGTCCTGCTGGTTGGGCCTGCCGTCCGCCTTGCGGCGAATGTGCCTCAGGGGGTTGTAGCCGCAGCGCTCGATGCCGGGCGCAGGGGCCGGGACGGTGTTGAGGTCGGCGAAGTTGAGACATTGCACGCGGTAACCGTGGGCTGCCAGCACGGGTCCCACTTCGCGACAGAGCGTGCCTTTGGTGTCGAGCACGATGTAGCTTGCGTTCATTTGCAGCAGGTTGGGCTTGAGGACGTTTCGGGTCTTGCCGGCTCCCGAGGGGCCGATCACAAGTGCGTTGTTGTTGAGTCCCGTTTGGCGGGTGTCGCAGGAAAGCGTTCGATCCTTGGCGAGGATGGTGGACGATGCGGACTCAGATGCGGCGAGGCGGCTGGCGAGGTTAGACATGGGCGACCTCCTTGGTGGTCGAGAGGATTTCGTGGGCAAAGCCGAGCTCGACGGCGCGCTCGGCCGAAAGGTAGGTGTCTTTTGCAGTGAGGGACTGGATGCGCTTGGGCGTGAGGGCGCTGCGGTCCGAGAGGATTTGCGTGAGGGTCTTGCGGGTCTGCATGAGACGCCGGCTGGTTTCCTGCAGCGCAAGTGCCGAGCCGCCTGCCCCCTGGGGGATCAGCGGGTCGTGAATCATGAGCTCTGCATGGGGCGCCATACGGCGATCGTCGCCGCCCATAAAGATCACGGCGCCCATGGACGCGGCGAATTCCAGGCAGACGGTGCGGATGGGGCACGATGCGAGGCGCATGGCGTCATAGATCGCAAGACCCGATCGCACGCTTCCGCCGACGCTGGCGACAAATATGGTGATGGGGCGGCTGGGGTCGGTGGCATCGAGCAGGCGGATCTGCTGGCATAGGTCGTGGGCCATCGGGGTTTCGATGTTTCCCATGACGGAGAGCTCGCGACGGGCGAGCATCTCATCGTAAATGCTGGTGAGCGTGATGCCTCGGGCGGATTCACGCATGGTGAGGGGGCTGATGATGGGGGAATGATTGGTGTCCATGAGGACTCCTTTCTGTTGGTGGTGTTGTGGAATAGAGTCGCTGCCCGCGGAGGGGCTGGCGGGCTACAGGGTTCGTCCGAGCCTGAGATCGAGCTCGGTTGTGGGGCAGGCTGCCTGTCCGTGCGGCTCGCAAGCGCCAAGGGCTCCAAAGCGATGGAGCGTTGCGACGGGCGTGGTGTAGGCGAGCCGCAGCTGATGCTCGATAGGGGCACATCCGTCATTTTTGTAATGAGCCGCGTAGTACTGCGCGATGCTGGCGTTCATCTCGCTGCCATTGCGATGGCGCTCAAACTGGCGTCTGCAGGTCTCGATGATCTTTGCTACCGACTTGGGTGCCGTCGCGGGAACAAGGGCGAGATAGCCCTCAAATAGCTCGTTGATGTTCAGGAGGCACAGCAGGTCGATCAGCGTCCTTATGGCTGCTCCCTCGGCGGAAAAGTGCGCGGTCATGCGGTTATATCGGTTGCGGTCGACGATGGCCGCATGGGGTCTTGGAGTTTTCTGCCCCGTGGTCCCGGGCTTTTGCAGCACCTGTGTATTGAGCTCGACGTTGCAGCGCTTGAGGCCGTCCAACGGAAGGAGCAGTGCGGTGCGCAGGGTGTTCCGCTTGCTTTCGAGTTCATGACGCTCGTCGGGTTCCCATTCGAGCTTGAGTTTCGTGTCGAGCGCCGTAAGCATATGGGCTAGGCAGCCTACGGTAAGAACGTACGAATCGTTGTCGCGTTTTGGGGCATAGGGGTCTGTCAGCTTGCGAATGTCGGGGTCGCCCATGATCTTTGTGCAGCGCTTCAGCAGTTGAGGGTGGTCGGCCAAGATCGTCGCGAGCGGTAGCGACGCGTAGTTCTTGATGGTCGCGGCGGCAAAGGCGGCGTCATATTCGTTTGCATATGCTCGCTCAATGCGGGCATCCAGAATGCTTTTCTTATCGCCGTCTTCAGCGCGGTGGTTTGTCATAGCTTCTCCAATCGGTTGATGTTCGTGCTGTTTGTTGATGTGTTGGTTGTCGTGAGTGATGTGCTTGCCGTGGGTGATGTGCTGACGTTGGGGTGCTATGCGGTTTTCAATGAGCCCGTGAGGCAGTTGCTGCAGGGGCGGGATGGAACGGCCCATGCAAGGCGGAAGGCATCGTGCTCAAAATCGAGACAGCAATGCCCCGGGTGCCTCACATGTGGCA
>DBFZVF010000066.1:0-2954 GCA_048519165.1 Collinsella sp. | reverse complement strand
CCTGGAGGAATACATAGTCCACTGGAACACGAGCCGGAGGCAGGTAAGATTGAAGGGCCTGACCCCGGAGGAGTACCGGAATCAGGCCCTCGCGGCCTAGTCGCTATTTAGGGCGTCCAAGATTTGGGGCGCAGTTCAATGGGAGATCGGGCTTTCGAGGCTCAGTCAAACCAAACCAACGCAGTCAAACGACCAGCGCTTACATCTGCTCGGGGGCAGAAACGCCAACGAGGGTAAGCACCAGGGCGAGCGTCACACGGACGGCGTCGCAGGCGGCCAGACGGGCGCGCGAGAGCTCAGGGTCGACGGGACGGCCCTCGCTCGGAAGGACCTGGCAGGCGGCGTAGAAGCTGTGGAAGTCGCCGGCGAGCTCCTCGGCAAAGTGCGTCAGGCGGAACGGGGCGCGATCGCGAGCGCAGCTACCGATGAGGTCGGTGAGCTCGTTGAGCTTACGCGAAAGGGCAAGCTCGGTCGGGTCGGTCAGCAGCGAGTAATCGACGTTCTCGCCGATGGCCTTCTCGGCGACGGCCTTCATGCCCATCTCGGCGGCCTGCTCGGCGGTAACGTCGGCGGCACGACGCAGGATGGAGCACACGCGAGCGTGAGCGTACTGCACGTAGTACACCGGGTTGGAGTTGTCGCGCTTCTTGACGGCCTCGATATCGAAGTCGACCATCTGGTTGGAGCTCTTGGAGATGAGCGTGTAGCGAGCAGCGTCGGAGCCGACCTCGTCGACGAGCTCCTGCAGGGTCACCATGGTGCCCTTGCGCTTGGACATACGGACGGGCTTGCCGTTGCGCAGCAGGTTGACGAGCTGGCCCAGCAGAACCTCAAACTTGCCGGGATAGCCAAGAGCGTCGCAGACGCAGCGGACGCGCTCGATGTAGCCGTGGTGGTCGGCGCCCCAGATGTCGATGACGTGGTCGACGCGCTGGAACTTATCCCAGTGATAGGCAACGTCGGAGGCGAAGTAGGTGTACTCGCCATCGGACTTGATCAGGACGCGGTCCTTGTCGTCGCCCAGGTCGGTGGAGCGGAACCACAGGGCACCGTCCTTGGTGTAGAGGTAGCCCATCTTGTCGAGCTTCTCAAAAGCGCGGTCGACGGCGGAGGTGCCGGCGGTCTCGCCCTCGGTGTCCTTCACGTACAGAGAGCGCTCGGAGAACCAACGATCAAAGTCGCAGTTAACGGCGTGGCAAAGGTCGCGCATGTTGTCGACCATCTTTACGTAGCCGCGCTCGCGGAAGCTCTCCATGCGCTCCTGCGGATCGGCGTTGACCCACTTATCGCCGTCGGTGCGCCAGAACTCGGCAGCCTCGTCGATGATGTAGTCGCCGCCGTAGGAGTCCTTGCCCAGAGTCTCGGCAAAGTTATCCTGATACGGATGGGTCTCGGGGTGCTCGTCGCTCTCGTCGGCAACAAAGGCGTCGCGGTCGGCGATCAGAAGCTTGTGAGCCTCGTCGATATCCACGCCCTGCTTGGCGATGATGTCGGCAAGCTGCATATAGCGCGTGCTGATGGAGTTACCGAAGGTGTTCATCTGAGAGCCGTGGTCGTTGATGTAGAACTCACGCTGGATGTCGTAACCGGCGTGGTCCATCACACGGCAAAGGGAGTCGCCCAGAGCGGCCCAGCGGCCATGACCGATGTGCATGGGGCCGACGGGGTTGGCGGAGACGAACTCGACCTGAGTCTTCAGGCCGCCACCGACGTTGGACTTAGCGAAGTCCATACCCTTCTCGCGGGCCTCGCCAAAGATGGCGTTCTTGACGGCGACTGAGAGGTAGAAGTTGATGAAGCCAGGACCGGCGATCTCGACCTTCTCAATCGCGGGGTCCTCGGGCATATGGGCAACGACGGCCTCGGCGATCTTGCGCGGGGCGCAGTGAGCCAGCTTGGCGGACTTCAGGGCCATGGTGGAGGTCCACTCGCCATGAGAAGTATCAGCCGGTCGCTCGATAGCGCAATCGTCAAGTTCAAATGCGGAAAGGTCGCCGGCCTCCTGGGCCGCAGCAAGCGCAGCACGTACCAGCTCTTCAATCTTCTCGGGCATAGATCCTCCTTGTGTTAAAGCCCCCAAGCTCTTGATCACTCGTAGGGCAAAAGCCAGAGTTTGTAGCACTCTATCACAAGCGGTAACTACTGTCGCAGGGTAAAGCTAATAGATATTGCATATGCACAAAAATGACTACCGCTTGTATGGAGTCACTCAAAGATGCCAGTCTGCCTGCAGATTATGCAGGCGTTGAAAATGCATAAAGGTGTGAATGAGCTGCGTCTGTTATCGAATACTCTTACCTATCGGAGTTGTGTGCTTTTCCTGCATAAAGTGATGGTTTGCGCACGTCAGCGTGGTATTCTTAACATACGTAAATTCGTATAAGTTGGAGGTAGCATGTTCTCAATCGGTCAACACGTCATTCATCCGGGTCAGGGAGTCTGCACCGTCGTCGGCTTTAGGGACGACACACCGCAGCCCATGTTGTTGCTCGAGACCAAACAGGGACATGCGCAGACGATTCTCATGTACCCCGTGGCGCAGGCCGACCGTCTGCATGCCGCTATCTCCCAGCAAGATGCAGAGCACCTGCTGAGCCACTACGATGAGCTGGAGTGCGACACCTTTACCGAGCGCAATAGCTCGCTCGAGGAGACGCACTTTAAGCAGCAGCTCAAGCTGGGCGCGCCCGAGACGGTTCGCGTGGCAAAAACCATGATGCACCGTATTCGCCAGGCCGAGGAAGCAGATAAAAAGCCCAGCTCCTACTACATGCGCGTACTCAAGGAAGCCAAGCGCCGCTCCATCGAGGAGTTCGCCGTGGCCCTGGGCGTCACCGAAGAGGCCGCCGAAGCCCGCCTAGCCCAAGCCGCCCTCAACTAACCTGCCAAAAAGGGACAGGTTTATTTTGGCAGGTTTTATCTGGCCAAACGTCAACAAACAATCAGTAAATGGC
>DBFZVF010000065.1:0-19431 GCA_048519165.1 Collinsella sp. | reverse complement strand
GTCACGGTGCCCGTAAACTCAACGTCTCCCGAATTCAACGTTATAACCAGATCATGGCACGCAATGTCCGCGACCGCCAGGTCGCCCGACCCTACATTCGCCGTAATGCCCACCAGGTTATCCGCAACATCTCGCGGCAGCTCAATGGTAATTGTGCGGTCAATCGCGCGCTTATCATCGTAGTCGAACTGACTGATCTTGAGCGTAGAGCCCTTGACCTCAGCAAGGTTCCGGGTAGCCGCATCAGAAGCAGACGTTCCCTTCGCAACGCGACCGCTTTCGATAACACGCACCGGGCCGCCAGAGACACATTTAACCTCGACCGTCCCCGACGTCACGTCCAAGTCGAGCGATTGGAACGCGTCGGCATCAAACGTTTCGCTCGAAAGCTGCTGAGGCCGAGCGGAATAGTTACCGCTATCCAAGAGATCATCGTCATCAAACATATCGTCAAAATCAGACAAATCTCCAGATAGAATACCGGTCGTACGCACCATATCGGAATGAGCCAATAGCTGCGAAGCACCAAAGACAAGCCCGATGATAAGCACAAACGCTCCGATGCCAACACCCAAGCGTACCTTGGATTCATGCGAAAGCTTCATCATTCATCACCCTCTTTGGCAATCGGCTCAGCGGTGGCCGCGGCAGCCATGTCAGCGTCAACCGAAGCGGAAACGTCCTTCCCCTTAGTCATAGCGACCGCCGGTGCCGGACCAACCTGAATATCCCCGCGCGCCCAATCACCATCGAGCGCACGCGCCACCCAGTGATAGATGGGAATCGTAAAGAAGATCAGTGCGGCAAAGGGGCCGGCGCCAAACAGGAACATCAGCAAAAAGAACAGCAGCCAGCACACAGCCCAATACGGGAACGACTGGAACGGACCTTTCACCGGAGTCACGCTGGTCGCACCGGCACCCGTCACCTGAGCCGTCGCCGCATTGGCAGCCTGCGCGCTCCAACTCGCCGCCTGCGCCGCCTTGGCCGCGGCATCACTCGCCTGTGTTGCCGCCTCGGTGGCGCGCGCCGCTGCCTCATGGGTGCGGGCACGCTCCGCGGCCTCGGCCTCGCGCTGACGGGCGCGGTCCTCGTTCTCAAATTCGATATCGTCCTCGATCTCGTCACTCGGATTGAGGAGCTCGTCCAAACTCACGCCATAGAGTTTTGCGAGCGAGATCAGGTTCTCGGTATCGGGCGAGCTCTCCGCACGCTCCCATTTACTGACCGCCTGGCGCGACAGTCCCAGCTTTCGCGCCAACCCTTCTTGGCTAAAACCCTTGCTGCGACGAAGGTCGGCGAGCCGCTGCGCAGTTTCTACATTCATGGTTCCTCCTATGTGATGCCAGCCGTGCCGCCGGACCGTTTTTGTTCTTAAGGCGCCTTGCACAGTTAAAAATCTATCCGCCACCGCCAAAAGCATGCCACCTATTCTAGTGAGATTTTTGACAACCGGCGGTTGCGGGTGCATATGAGCTGCGGAAATGTGTCCAAACAAAGCAATGACCCGTAGCTTGGTTGTCCCCGTTGCGGCGTTAACGGTAGTATGGTCGTACTGTTTATTCCGCACCGCCAACGGAGGGAGTCCCGCGCCGTGAACCGCGATTTCGCCTCATCGCTCATCCAGCTCAACAACACGTTCTATCGCGAGCACTCCGCCTCCTTTTCCGATACGCGTCAGGCCCCGTGGCCCGGCTGGGTGCGCACCATGGACATTGCGCTCGAACAGCTCGACGTCGCCACGATCGAGCATCCCGTCCGCGTCTTCGACCTTGCTTGCGGCAACATGCGCTTCGAGAACTTTGCCGCCGGCGGCACGCTGGCTGCCAAAGGCGTGGACGGCACGAGCCCCTCGGCAGACGCCAGCTGCCCCTTCGAGTTCTATGGTGTCGACTCGTGCCAGGACCTGGCCATCGATGCACGCGGCCACGCCCTGCGCATTCCCAACCTGCACTTCCAGGAACTCGACGTACTCGACGCCCTTATGAAGCTCAACCCCGCCGAGACACCCGACGTGCTTTTCGACGCCCCGCTCGCCGACATCTCGGTCTGCTTTGGCTTTATGCACCATGTGCCGTCGTGCGAGTACCGTGTACGCGTACTTGATGCCTTGGTGCGCCAAACGCGCCCGGGTGGCATCATCGCCATCAGTTTTTGGGAGTTTATGAACGACGAGCGCATGGCGCGCAAGGCCGTTCGCGCCGAAGCCCGCGCCGAGCTCACCCCGCCGTTTGAGGGTTACGATTCCGCGCAGTTTGAAGCCGGCGACCACCTCATTGGCTGGCAAAACGACCGTCACGCCTACCGTTATTGCCATCACTTTGATGATCAGCAGATCACCGACCTGGTGCGCGGCGTCCGTACGTTCTACAAGAGCGGCGAGGTCCCCGTGCGCGAGCTTGAGCGTTTCCATGCCGACGGTCGCAGCGGCGAGCTCAACCGCTATGTGATTCTTAAGCGCCTGTAGGCATTGACGACTCGTCGCCGAGCCGCACCGCAACTTTCGGGCACATTGCGCCCACCCTTTTTCAACCCATTGACGGAACGTGCAGCTATGCGTTCCATACTTATGACCAAGGAGCCTCATGGGAGCCGTCCACGTTCGCACGCCTAAGAACTTTGTGCTCGAGGAGCGCCTGGAGCGCTACGCCGATGCGATTGAGACGAACCCCGAGGCCTATGCCGGAGATTGGCGCAAGGCCTGTGCGCCAGCTGGCAGCAAGCCCTTCGAACACCTTCACCTTGATCTTGGCTGTGGCAAGGGAACGTACCTT
This sequence comes from Collinsella sp., assembly GCA_048519165.1. GTDB lineage: Bacteria > Actinomycetota > Coriobacteriia > Coriobacteriales > Coriobacteriaceae > Collinsella. Next base: position 16,657 of record DBFZVF010000065.1, on the reverse strand, counting down.
GTAGAGCGCGCGGCCCACGAGCCAAACACCCTCTTTATCGGCATGGACCAGGAGCCCATCTGCATCGCCTATGCCGCACAGAAAATCTGCGAGCAGGAGCTATCCAACGCACTCGTCCTGCCCCGAGGCGCCGCATCGCTGCCGCGGCTGTTTGCCGCAGGCGAGCTCAATGCCATCACCATTAACTTTCCCACGCCGCAGCCCAAGGCCAAGTACGCCAAAAAACGACTCGTCCATGTCGACCATCTAATGCTCTATCGCTCGCTCTTTGCAGCCGACGCCACCGTCACGCTGCGCACCGACAGCAAGCCATTGCGCGACTACGCCCTGGGGCAGTTTGCCGCGGCCGGCTACGACACGCTTTGGGTAAGTGACGACGTACGCCGCGACCATCCCGAGCATCCCGAGACCGAATATGAATGCCGCACGCGCGAGATGGGCGCCGTCGTCTATGGCATTTGCGCCACACCCGGTGCGCAGCCAACCGACGAACAGCTCACGGCGGGCCGCATGCAGGAGCAAAGCCTTGCCTGCTACCTGCCCGATAACCTCGATGAGCTCACCTATGTACCCCTGGGCATGGAAGAGGCCGTCGAGAACTTTAGAAACCGTGCCCGGAAAGGCAAGAAGCGCCTGCCGCAAGAGTCCTAGGGGCTTCTTATGGTCGTGGCGTCGGCAAACAAGCGCGAATAGGCGCCAACGAACGACCCTCAAGCCTAAGTGAGTAGACTTTTTTGCAATAGCCAAGCACAACCCGCATAACGAAAACTAAAACCGCAGGTAAATCCCTTACGCAAAAGTCATGTGCTCGCGATATTGCAAAAAGTCTACTCACTTAGCCGGCAACTGCACCAAACGGCAGGGCAGAACGCCCATTTCCTGCATTTTCTCGCGCGCTGGCACCCCGCGTCGCCGCTACGCCATAATGGATGGCGGACAATCGCGAGAGAAAGCAAACACATGGCACAGACCACGACAGATACCGCCGCCAGCACCGTCTCCGGCGCCGGCGCCGCCAGCTCATTCTCGGGCGGCACGGGAACCGAAGCCGAGTTCGGCTCGCTCGGCGCGCTCTCCCCCACCTGGTGGGAGCCCGAGGACGGCAGCGAACCCGAACCATGGCTCACACCTGATCAGGCATTCGAGCGCTTCTTTGAATGGACGAGCGACCGCGGCATTGAGCTGTGGGAGCACCAAGAAGAGGCCCTCATGGACCTGGCTGCCGGCGATCACGTCATTTTGGGCACACCGACCGGATCGGGCAAGTCGCTTGTCGCGCTGGGCATGCTCTTTATGGGCATGGCGCAGGGCAAGCGCTGCTACTACACGGCTCCCATCAAGGCCTTGGTCAGCGAAAAGTTCTTCGATTTGGTACAGGTGCTCGGCCGCGATAACGTCGGTATGATCACCGGCGACACGCATATCAACACCAAGGCGCCCGTCATCTGCTGCACGGCAGAGATCCTTGCCAACGACGCACTGCGCGAGGGCGGAGATGCCGACGTGGGCTGCGTGGCCATGGACGAGTTCCACTACTTTGCCGACCCCGACCGCGGTTGGGCCTGGCAGGTGCCGCTGCTCACCCTGCCCCACACGCAATTCATGCTCATGAGCGCCACGCTCGGCGATGTCACCGCGATCGCCGCCTCACTCGAGGAACACACCGGCGCCACCTGCGACTTGGTCATCGATGCCCCACGCCCCGTACCGCTGAGCTACGACTACGTGACGACCTCGCTCGAGGGCACGGTCGAGCTCGCGATGCGTCGCGGCGAGGCCCCACTCTACATCGTGCACTTTAGCCAGGATGCCGCCCTTGCGACGGCGCAATCCCTCGCCAACTTTGGCATTGCCAGCAAGGAGCAGCGCGAGGCTATTAAGGAAGCCGCCAAAGGCACGAGCTTCTCCACGGCTTTTGGCAAGATTCTCAAGCGCCTGCTCGGCTGCGGCGTCGGCGTGCACCATGCTGGCATGTTGCCGCGCTATCGTCTGCTGGTCGAGCGCTTGGCGCAGCAGGGCCTGCTGCCCGTCATCTGCGGCACCGATACGCTTGGCGTCGGCATCAACGTACCCATCCACACCGTGGTGCTCACCGCGCTCACCAAGTTCGATGGCTACAAGATGCGTCGTCTGCGCGCCCGCGAGTTCCATCAGATTGCCGGTCGCGCCGGCCGCTCAGGCTTTGACACCGAGGGCATGGTCATCGCCGAGGCCCCGGAGCACGAGATCGAGAACGCCAAGCTCATGGCCAAGGCGGGCGACGATCCCAAGAAGCTCCGCAAGATTAAAAAGAAGAAGGCCCCCGAGGGCTTTGTCACCTGGAACAAGCAGACCTTTGAGCGCCTGATCGAGACGCAGCCCGAAACGCTCAAGCCGCGCCTGCGCATCACGCACTCCATGGTGATTAGCGTGGTCGAGCAGGGCGGCGACGCCCGTGCCCGCGTACACGACCTCATCGAGACAAGCCTGCAGACCCCCGAGGAAAAGGCAAAGCTCGAGGTTCGTGCCGACGAAATCTTCGCCACGCTCATCGATTCCGGCGTCGTCGTTCGCACCGAGGTGCCGCCCGCACCCGACGCCCCGACTGACGCCGCACCAGACATCGACTATGCACTGACGGTCGATCTGCCCGAGGACTTTGCGCTCGATCAGCCGCTCTCGCCGTTTTTGCTTGCCGCGCTGGAGCTGCTCGACCCCGAGAGTGAGACCTATACCATGGACCTCATCTCGATGGTCGAGGCTACGCTCGAGGACCCCAAGCAGGTATTGCGCGCACAGGAGCGCGCCGCGCGCGACCGCGCGATGGCCGAAATGAAGGCCGACGGCGTCGAATATGAGGAACGCCTGGAGCGCATCCAGGATGTCACCTACGAAAAGCCGCTCGAGGACTTGCTCGATGCCGCCTTTGACAAGTACTGCCAGGAAGTGCCCTGGGCCAACGACTACCAGCTCTCTCCCAAGAGCGTCCTGCGCGATATGCTGGAAAGCGCGAGCGACTTTAAGGGTTACATTCAAAAGCTCGGCATCGCCCGCTCCGAGGGCATTTTGCTGCGCTACCTGGCAGAGGCCTACCGTTCGCTCGACCGCACCGTACCCATCGAGAAACGCGACGAGCGCCTGCGCGACATTATCTCGTGGCTGGGCTTTGTGGTGCGCTCGGTGGACTCGAGCCTGGTGGACGAGTGGGAGAACGCCGGCAACCCGGCAGCCCTCGACGCCGCGCCGCCACAGGGCATCGACGAGGTCGTAGCGGACCGCCGCGGCTGCACGCTGTTGGTTCGCAACGCGCTCTTCCGCCGCGTGACCCTTGCCGCTCGCGAGCACGTTCGCGACCTGGGCGAGCTCGATGACGACTGGGGCATGAGCGAGATCCGCTGGCAAAAGGCGCTCGATGCCTACCACGAGCAGCACGAGGAAATCCTCACCGACGGAGATGCCCGCAGTGCCGCGATGTTTTCCATCGATGAGTCCGATGAGAAGACCGCGCACGTATGGCACGTGCACCAGATCTTTGCCGACGAGGACGGCGACCACGATTTTGGCATCATGGGCGATGTCGATCTGGACGCCACGCAAGACGGCGGCGAGGTCATCTTCAAAAACTACCGCGTCGGCTTTATCGAGGACCTGCTCGATAACTAGCCGAACATACTGGAACGAAACGGGGCCGTTGGCAATATTGCCAGCGGCCCCGCTTTTGCACTATACGCTATGCCTTACTCGGCATCCTCGACCTCATACGAATCCGCCTCGGCGGGCTCATCGTTTGTCTCTGGCGCAGCCCCGCGTGCCTCGTCAAACGCCGCCTTCATGGTCTTGTTGCCCCAGGTGAGCTTGCGAATAGTAAGATCGTCGGCCTTCTTGTTGGCTAGGCGCAGATTGTTCTCGGAGGACAGCAACGCCTCCTTGGTTTTCTGCAGATGGCTAATCGTCTTGTCAATCTCATCGATTGCCGTTTGGAACTTGCGGCTCGCGATCTCGTAGTTGCGGCCGAAATCGTTCTTGAACTTTTCCATCTTGGCTTCGAAGTTCGTGACGTCGATGTTCTGCTGCTTGTACTCCGCCAGCTCCTGCTTATAGCGCAGCGAACCCATGGCGGCGTTGCGCAGAAGCGTGATCATGGGAATGAAAAACTGCGGACGGATCACGTACATCTTCTCGTAGCGATAGCTCACGTCCACGATGCCGGCATTGTAAAGCTCGCTCTCGGGCTCGAGCAGCGTGCAGAGCACTGCATACTCACAGCCTTTCTGGCGACGATCGTGGTCGAGCTTCTTAAAGAAGTCCTCGTTTTTATGCTTGGTCGCGGTCTCGTCGTTCTCGTTTTTCATCTCGAACATAATCGAAATGACCTCGTTGCCGCTTGCGTCGCACTCGCGGAAGATAAAGTCGCCCTTGGTACCCTCGGACGCATCGTTATCCTTCTCGAAGTACGCGTTAGGAAATGCCGTCATGCGCAGACGGTTGAACTCGGTCTCGCAGTGCTGCTCGAGCGACTCGCCCACCATCTTGGTGGACAGGCGGACCTTCATGTCCTTAAGGCGCTCAATCTCTTCATCCTTGTAGCGAATCAGGTCATCGCTCGCACGCTTGGCCTGCGCAAGCTCGAGCTCGTGTGCCGCCTTGGCCTGTTCCTCGCGAGAATCGCGCACCGCCAGCTCGCTCGTCAGCTTGGCACGTGCCTCATCGCGCTCTCGCTCCGCCGCGGCGACCGCCTCCGACAGGTTCATTTTTGCCATCAGTTCCTGCTCGCGCAACTGGGCACGCAGACCCTCGGCCTCTTGCTCAGATTGTGCCTTTGCGGCGGAAAACTTCTCCTGTACCGTCGCGCGGTAGTCAGCAAGCGCGCGCTCGGCCTCGCTGCGAGCGGTATCAAGCTCACGCTGCGACTCGGCCGCGGCGGCGGCAAGCGCCATCTCCTGGGCCTTGTCCGCCGCGGCAAGCCTGGCCTGCAGCTCGGCAATCTGAGCATCACGTGCAGCCAAATCGTTTTGAGCAGCATTGCGCGTCACCGACTCGACGAGCTTGGCTTCGTCATCTTTGCGCTCCAGCTGCGCACGCAAATTGTCGATTTCTCGCTGAAGCTCGGCGTTTTCCTTTTGAGCATCGGCACGGGCCTCAACCGCCGCGCGCTGACTTGCGCTCTCGCGCTCTGTGGCAGCGCCCTCGAGCTTGGCGCGCAGCTCGGCAAGCTCAGCGTCGCGCTTGGCAACCTCTTGTGCCAGCTTCTGCTCCGCGGCGTTCTTCTGCTCGACAAGTTGAGCGTTGCGCTGAGACTCTGCCTTTTGCAAGGCAGCCGTCGAACGCGAGCGCTCAAGCTCCAGCGCCTGCTCGCCCTCGCGCTGGACTGCCTTCACACGCTCATCCAGGTCGCGCGAAAACTCGGCATTGCGCACTTGCTTGACGATGTCCGCATAGCCAGACGCATCGACCTTAAAAACTTCGCCACAATGCGGGCACTTGATCTCGTTCATAGCAGCTCCTCGATGGACGCAAATTTCAACCGCTTACACTCTACCGCGCCGCACGGACAAAAAAGACTCCGCCGCCATAATGGCAACAGCGCCAGAACCACCACAAAGGTGCCTGTCCTTTGTGGTGGTTCGAGAATTACAGTCCAAAGAAGCTCAAGATCTGGTCTCGGCTTACGGGCTTGTACTCGTTGGCGTCGAGGCCCACATCGTAGCGATAAATGGGGCGCTCGCGATCGCGGTTGCGCGCGTTGGTGCGGTCTCCCCTGCTGTGGATATGCCCGTGCAGCATGATGGCGCCACGCGCCTTGCCATTCCAGCTGAGCATGGGGTAATGGCTCAACACCAGGCGATGGCCCTTGGCATAGCCGGGAGCAATCTCCAGGTAATCACGCACGTCTTCCCAGATTTGGGGCGCAGCTGGATCTTCCCAGTCACCGTCATGGTTGCCACGGATGAGCGTTACGTTCTGACATTCGATGCGCTCGCGCAGGCGCACAGCATCCGCCAGGGGCAAACGATAGGTAAAGTCTCCCAAGATATAGAGACGGTCGTCCGCCGCCACGCACTCATTCACGGCATCGATGACCTTGCGGTTCATCTCCTCGACCGAATCAAACGGTCGATCCATGTCGTGCAGGATATTCGTGTCGCCCAGGTGCAGGTCGGCGGTAAACCACATCATCGTCTCTGTCCTCATTTCGCAACGTGTTCAACTCGTGCTAAGTATACAGACGCAGCGATGCGGCGGTTATCCAAAGAGCCCGCCGAACAGTCCGCGGCGGCGCTTGTCTTGCTTTTTCGAAGCGTCACCCTGAGTTTTCTTGTCCTGCCGCTTCTTACGGTCCTGCTCCAGCTCATCATCGTCGAGCAGCATATCCCACTCAAACGGGTCATCCGTCAGATCGAACAGGCCATCGTCATCAAACATGGCAGCCTCCCTTACCGACTAGCGAGCATCCACCACGTAGAGGCCAACGCGCACCTGGTGCCACGGGCTACGCTCGGGGGCAACCTGCTGCACGCGCGCCTCAAATACACCCTCGTGTCCGTAATACATCATCACGGATAGCGGGCCGACCTCGTTTCCTGGAACATAGCCGAGCTTGGTGTTGCCGTAATAGATCGCAACCGCCTCAGGGTCATGGGGATTATCGCGCTCGGCACACAGCGTCAGCTTATCGCCGACCTTAAGATCGCCCAGGACCAAGGCACCGTCGGCATACTGAAATCCTGCGATATGAAACGACAAAAGAACACGTGAAGGCTCGTACATGGCAACTCCCCTAACGGCCGGATAAACCGGCGCTTAACCTTACTGAGAAGTTTACGGGCCCGTGCGGACACGAATTCACCCGCTCGCGCCTTTCACCCAGTTGCCGCAACGCTTGCGAGACAGAGCGCTTGCAGATAAGATAGAGGCACGGATGGCACCCGTTGCAGCGGGTCTTGCCAACTCCAGTGCACGTTTACATCGTGAGAAGTGGCCGTCTTCGCTTACGCGGGGGCGGCTATTTCATTCGGCCGATAAACAGGCCGAGTTCGATAGCCGCGATTAACAACGCCAGTAACGAAATAACATCGCTTACGTTCATACCAATTCCCTTCTAAAGGGAGTTGGCCCATCCGTACCCCATGGCAGTAGTCTAACGTAAATGGCAGGTAATAGGAACACTTGTTCGTATTACCTGCCATTTCCTAATGCACAAACATGCGCACGAATTTGTGCTTCCAGCTTGCGTAGGGCGCATACCGAAACGGCACGTCCAGCCAGGTTGCCTTGTTCACGATGCTCTTCTTGTGGCTAAACGCATCGAAGCTCTCGCGGCCATGGTACTGCCCCATGCCGCTCGCGCCCATGCCGCCAAAGCCCATATGGCTCGTAGCCAGATGCATGATGGTGTCGTTAACACAGCCGCCGCCAAAGGGCACGTAGCGCACAAAGCGCTGCTGGACCTCGCGGTCCTGGCTAAAGATATACAGGGCCAGCGGCGTCGGACGATCCGTAATAAACGTTTCGGCCTCGTCTAAGTTCTCAAACGTCAGTACCGGCAAGATGGGGCCGAAGATCTCCTCCTGCATCACGGCGTCATCGGGGGCCACGCCATCCAAAATCGTCGGCTCGATCTTGAGCGAAGCCTCGCGCGTGACACCTCCAAGCACGACCTTATCGGGATCGATCAGTCCACGCACGCGCGCAAAATGTTTGGCGTTGACGATATGCCCGTAATCCTCGTTATCGAGCGGGTGCTCGCCAAACATGCGACGGACCTCTTCCTTGATGAGGCCCAGCAGCTCGTCGTGCACGCTCGTATCGACCAGCAGGTAGTCGGGCGCCACGCAGGTCTGCCCCACGTTGAGCCATTTACCAAAGGCGATACGCCGTGCCGCAACCTTCAAGTTTGCCGTCGCATCCACGATGCAGGGACTCTTTCCGCCCAGCTCAAGCGTCACGGGCGCAAGGTTTTTACTTGCGCGCTCCATGACGAGTTTGCCGACCGGAACGCTACCGGTAAAGAAAATCTTGTCCCAGCACTCATCGAGCAACGCTTCGTTCTCGGCGCGCCCGCCCTCGACAACCGTCACCAGACGCGGATCAAATGCCTCTTCACAGATTTGCTTGAGCACCGCGCTCGATGCCGGAGCATATGCACTCGGCTTGATGACCACGGTATTGCCCGCGGCAAGGGCTCCGGCGAGCGGCTCGAGCGTCAGCAAAAACGGGTAGTTCCAGGGCGCCATGATGAGCGTGACGCCATAGGGCACGGCTTGCGTTTTGCACACACTCACGGCGTTGGCAAGATCGCACGGACGCAGGCGCGGACGACTCCATCGAACCACGTGAGCAATCTGATGACGAATCTCGGAAAGCGACGTGCCGATCTCGCACATATATGCCTCGTCATGCGACTTTCCCAAATCGGTCTTGAGCGCATGGGCAATATCGGCCTCGTGCGCCCGGACCGCATCGCGTAAACTCACGAGCGCGCGACGTCGAGCATCGACATCAAACGTAGCGTGCGTCTTAAAGTAGGTGCGCTGATCGCCGACGATGCGCGCAATTTCCCCGGTGTTCATGGACCCTCCTAGTTCTCGCCCTCAAACATACCACCTGCAACGACTTCGTACATATGCTCGAGCTCCAAGCGGTCCATCAAAAGCGGAACGGGGTACAGGGGATTGGCCTCGGCATCGGCATGCGCCGCCATCTCAGGAATGTCGGAGCGGCGAATACCTGAGACATATTTGGGGATTCCCAGGGCCCCGTTCATGCGGTCGACCCAATCGATAAAGGCCTCGGCCGCAAGACTATCCTGTGCGGTAGCCGGCGCAATGCCCGCCATGCGAGCGAGGTCGGCAAGCTTGGGGGCGGCGGCGTCACCGTAAGCGCGAAGCATGTGCGGCAGGATGATCGCGTTGGCCAAACCGTGCGGAATTCCGTATCGGCCGCCCAGACTGTGCGCGATGGCATGCACATATCCGACATAGGAGCGGGTAAACGCAACACCCGCCTTATACGCCGCCGAAAGCATATTGCGACGTGCACGCATGTTGTCGCCATGCTCATAGGCCTCGAGCAAATTGTCGTGGATGAGCTGAACCGCCTGTCGCGCCATCTTGCGCGTATAGGGCGTGGTGCTTCGCCCGATAAAGGCCTCGACAGCATGCGTCAGGGCGTCCATGCCCGTCTGCCCCGTAATGGAGGCGGGCAGGCCGCGCGTAAACTCGGGGTCGTGCACCGCAAGGCGCGGGATAAGCACAAAGTCGTTAATGGGGTACTTGTAGTGCGTCTCATCATCGGTAATTACCGCCGCAAGCGTGACCTCGCTTCCCGTGCCTGCCGTGGTGGGAACGGCGATGAGCAGCGGCAGACGACGGTGGACGCGCAACAGGCCGCGCATCTTGTTGATGGGCTTGTTTGGCTGCGCAATGCGCGCCCCCACACCCTTGGCGCAGTCCATGGCCGAACCGCCACCAAAGCCGATAATGGCCCGGCAGTCGTTCTCGCGATACAGCGCCGCCGCTTCCTCCACATTCGAGACCGTGGGGTTCACACGCGTTTCGGCATAGACCGTAACGGCAATCCCCTGAGCCGTAAGCGCGCGCTCGAGTGATGCCGTGAGCCCCAAACGTGCAATACCAGGGTCTGTCACGATAAGGACCTTCTGGATCGAGCGCTTTTGAAGCACCGCGGGCACATCCTCGGCATGCTCCAAAATGCGTGGCTCGGTATAGGGCAGTACCGGCAATGCGATGCGAAAAACCGTCTGATATGTTCGGCACCAGGCGCGACGGGCTAGATGCATAAAGGAAACTCCTTTATTTGTTGATAGGTCAACATTTGCTCGACCGATTGTACTCAGCAGAGATCGCAGAGGGCCTCCCAATCGTTAATCAATCAACATCTTCATATCTCGAAATTGTTTTATTAAAAATCATTCCTAATAGGCTTCACATTTGGTTACATTTATGGATAATAGAACTCGTCAAGACGCACGTCCGGAGAGGGCCCTTACGGGACCGGACGAGCGCACAATCGCCATCGATCGAAAGGATCGAATCATGAAGTTTGTTTGCCCCGTTTGCGGTTATGTGGAAGAGTTCGACGGCGACCAGCTGCCCGAGGATTTTAAGTGCCCCCAGTGCGGCGTTCCCGGTTCTCGTTTCCTGAAGCAGGAGGAGGGCCAGCTCGAGTGGGCTGCCGAGCACGTCGTGGGCGTCGCCAAGATGGAGGGCGTCTCCGAGGACATCGTTGCCGACCTGCGCGCCAACTTTGAGGGCGAGTGCTCTGAGGTCGGTATGTACCTGGCCATGGCTCGCGTCGCTCATCGCGAGGGCTATCCCGAGATCGGCCTGTACTGGGAAAAGGCTGCCCACGAGGAGGCCGAGCATGCCGCCAAGTTCGCCGAGCTCCTGGGCGAGGTCGTGACCGACTCCACCAAGAAGAACCTCGAGATGCGCGTTGAGGCCGAGAACGGCGCCACCGCCGGCAAGACCGATCTTGCCAAGCGTGCCAAGGCCGCCGGCCTCGATGCCATCCACGACACCGTGCACGAGATGGCTCGCGACGAGGCCCGCCACGGCAAGGCTTTCGCCGGCCTGCTCAAGCGCTACTTTGGCTAAGCCAACCGCCTGAGACATAACCTCAAGCTCGATGAGGCCCGGACCGTATTGGTTCGGGCCTTTTTCGTGCCTCACGAACTTGTTAACGCCCTGAAATAGGACCGCCTTCGGCATCGGCTTCTCGTCAAAAACTAAGTGAGTAGACTTTTTGGAACTTGCCGAGCACACCACCCATATTGCTTTATAAAGCCGCAGGTAAATGACTTGTTGCAAAACGGCCTGGTCGCCAAAGTGCCAAAAGTCTACTCACTTAGAACCGCAGCCGTCCACGATTGAGCCGTTTTGTGTCTAACGGGCATCTTCCCGTCGATTACTCCCAATTTTGTCCAGTCAACGAATAGTTCAGACCGGAGTAATGTCTCAGCCCTTTGCTCATCTGAGCTTTTATCACGATATTCAGCATCGAGCATCCTGCATATGGCCTTAACGATCGCGCGGAATCTATCCTCATCGGATATCTGTCTGTGTGTCAGGAGAAGTACATCGTAGCCCATGGCCTGAAGGGCCGTCATGCGGTCAGCGTCACGCAAGCCATCCCCTGCGCGTCCGTGCGAGGCCTTTCCCTGACATTCAATGGCCACCTGTCGCCTGCCGTCCGGCGAAGAAAGAAGTAGGTCGATATATACACGGGACTTTTCCACAATCGCTCGAGCACTTGTGTTTAGCATCACTTCAACATTAAGCTCTATGCCGCAAAAACCTTCGCCTCCCAGGGCTCGCGACAGTCCAAGCAACAAATACGCCTCGACCTCAAAAGGCGACGCGGCACCCAATGGAACGAGTTGCGATACCGCCATAAATCTATTGCCGCAACGCATCCCGCAAACATCTGAACAAAAACGGTCAAGGTCTCCGCCCAAAACCAAAGCGTCTCGACGCCATAAATTTGAGGCGATGCCGTCCTCGGACGGGCAGCGCACCCAACCGAACGTTGTCGAAATCGCGCCCGAATCAATTGCACGCGAAAGCTCCGCCTCAAGTGCCGCCGGCAGGGCACACACCGCAAACAAGCCACACATCTCCGCCAATACCAAAAGAAGCTGAAGATCCGTCAGATGCCGCGACATGATGAATGTCGTCAGTAGAGGAGATGTAACCAAAAACCCATGCTCCGTTTCCAGCACGGATTCCCTGGGGAGCTCACCAAGAAACAGCCGCTGCCTAATGCTGGCAGGACAAGTCCGTTTGTTTCTCGTCCGAACCAATGTATACAACGGAAAACCGAGCGCGACCGCAGCCGTCGGGTTGCGGGCGAGATCATATCGCTGCCGGTCTTCTTCCGGTCGTGGAAGCGGCGGACACAAAGCGCGGACTTGAGGAGGCAAACGCCAGTACCTAAAAGCCGATATGTCACAAAGTAGATCCTTCATAGGCACAGGAAAACACGAATTTCAACCCAGTCAGTCACGCATTGGCGCGAACGCACCAAAAATGGCGCCGAACGGACTGCAAAGTTTTCAACAGCCCTCCCCAACTGGCCAAAATCTTGCCAAGAGCTGGACGAAGCCCTGTTGAAAACCCCATTTTTTTCTCATGCAGGAGCTTTGCGCGGCAAGTGAGTAGACTTTTTTGAACATCCCGAGCAGGCCGGTCATCCTGCTTTTCAAAACCGCAGGTAGATAGCTTGTTACAAAACTTCCTGGTCGCCAAAGTGCTAAAAGTCTACTCACTTAGGTTGCAGAGTGCCCCCCCCATTAGCTGCAATTCCAAGGTAGTTAGCACTTTTGGACTCAGATTGTCATACTGGACAAGAATTTGAGTTGAGTTTTCAGGGACAGATGCGCCATCGGCACACCAATAACAGTCACTGATATCGACAAAAGGGATGCTCGAGCGCGCGAGAGCCTGCGCAAAAGAGCTTCCGCCCGTTCCACGCTCCGCAACCACGGTACAGTAAAGGCCCGCATCTGCCTGCTCGATCGAGACCTCCCCTGCCGGAAACGCTTTCCGCACAAGCGCCATCAGGCCATCACGCGCCTCACGAGCACGAACGCGCACGCGGTTCACATGCCGCTCGTAATCACCCGATTCCAGCAAACGAGCCAAAGCGACCTGGTCGACAGAACTCACCGACGAGGCATAGAAACCAAGGTTGCACCTAAACCGCTCCATCAGCTCATCGGGCAGCACCATGTACGCTAGACGCAACGCCGATGAAAGGCTCTTCGAAAACGTGTTGGTGTAGATAACCGACTGGGCGGCATCAATCGACGCGAGCGCGGGAATCGGCTTCCCGGCAAGGCGAAACTCACAATCAAAGTCATCTTCGATGAGATACCGACCTGGTCGCTCAGCGGCCCAGCTCAGAAGCGCATAGCGACGCGCAATGCTCGTCACAAGACCGGTCGGATACTGATGGGACGGCATCAGGTGAAGGACATCGGTCCCGCTTTTCTGCAGAGTGCTCAAGTCCACGCCCTCATCATCCAACGGGATATGTCGAACTTTGCAGCCCATAGCCTGATAGATACGCGTCAGACGCAAATAGCCCGGATCCTCAACCGCATACACCTTGTCCGCGCCAAGCAACTGAACCAACATGGTATCGAGCAGCTGGGCGCCCGCACCGATAACGATGTTGTTGGGGTCGACATTCATACCCCTTGTCCCGTGCAGATGGTGAGCAATTGCGCGTCGCAGCCGAGCAGTGCCCTGCGCCGGTGCGGGCGAAAAGATTTCGCGCTCGTCTTCGGATGCCAGCGTCGCCCGTAGCGCGCTTTGCCAAAGCCGCGCCGCCTCCAAAGCAGAAGGAGAAAGCGCATCGAATCGCTCGACCTGTCCGTTGACATCATGCACACTGGGGCCCACAGAGACGGCATCTCGGTCGATGCCCTCCGCAGCCGAAGCCAAAACCGGTGCATCCGGAAGCTCGCAAGCGTAGTAGCCACGACGTGGTATTGAGCAAATATAGCCCTCAGCGAGTAACTGGCTATATGCATTCTCGATGGTAATAACACTGATTCCCAGATGACTGGCAAAGGCGCGCTTAGACGGCAAATGCTCCCCCGCCACAATGCGTCCAGCTACGATATCATCTCGAATTTGCTGGTAAACATACTCATAGAGCGATGCTTCGCCGCGTTTTTCCAAATTGTAGTCAAGCATGAGCCTATCACCTGACCTTATTAAGTCATTCAATCTGGTATTAGTCTGACCTTGTAATTATCTCGAAAACTGAGTATTTTGTCATACCCAGCTCCCCGATAGGATGTTCCGTCAAGCAATGCACATGCCAACCAAGGGAGCAACCATGGCAGAACAGACCAGCAAGGCCGACCGCGTCAAACTCAATCGCGAGCTCGCGCAGATGCTCAAGGGCGGCGTCATCATGGACGTTACCACGCCCGAGCAGGCACGCATCGCCGAGGAGGCAGGCGCCTGCGCCGTCATGGCCCTCGAGCGCATCCCGGCCGACATCCGTGCCGCAGGCGGCGTCTCGCGCATGAGCGACCCCAAGATGATCAAGGGCATCCAGGAGGCCGTCTCCATCCCCGTCATGGCCAAGTGCCGCATCGGTCACATCGTCGAGGCGCAGGTCCTGCAGGCCATCGAGATCGACTACATCGACGAGTCCGAGGTTCTCTCCCCTGCCGATGACGTCTATCACATCGACAAGACCCAGTTTGACGTGCCGTTTGTCTGCGGCGCCCGTGATCTGGGCGAGGCGCTGCGCCGTGTTGCCGAAGGCGCCACGATGATTCGCACCAAGGGTGAGCCGGGTACGGGCGACGTCGTTCAGGCCGTGCGTCACATGCGCAAGATCCAAAAGCAGATCCGTGACGTTGTTGCCCTGCGCGACGACGAGCTCTTTGAGGCAGCCAAGCAACTGCAGGTTCCGGTCGAGCTGGTGCGCGAGGTCCATGCCACGGGAAAGCTTCCCGTCGTGAACTTTGCCGCCGGCGGCGTAGCGACCCCCGCCGACGCCGCGCTGATGATGCAGCTGGGCGCCGAAGGCGTGTTTGTCGGCTCGGGCATCTTTAAGAGCGGCGACCCCGCCAAGCGCGCAGCCGCCATCGTCAAGGCCGTGGCAAACTTCACCGATGCCAAGCTCATTGCCGAGCTTTCAGAGGACCTGGGCGAGGCCATGGTGGGCATCAACGCCGACGAGATCGAGATTATCATGGAAGAGCGCGGGCGCTAGTCCAGCAGAAAGGATCGCACATGAGCGATTATGCAGACCAAACGGTCGCCGTGCTGGCGGTCCAAGGCGCATTTGCCGAGCACGAGGCAAGACTATCCGAGCTGGGCGCGCGCTGTATTGAGCTGAGGCAGGCGGCTGATTTAAAGCAGGACTTTGACCGTCTGGTACTTCCCGGCGGCGAGTCTACCGTTCAAGGGAAGCTGCTAGATGAGTTGGGCATGCTCGAGGAGCTTCGCACCCGCATTGTTGAAGGCATGCCCGTCCTGGGCACCTGCGCCGGCCTGATTCTGCTGGCTCACGACCTTGCCGCCCATGACGATAAGGGCACGCCGCGCCTGGCAACCATGGATGTGCTCGTTGAGCGCAATGCCTACGGCAGGCAGCTCGGCAGTTTTCGAACCAAGGGGCAGGTAGCTGGCATCGACGGTGAAGTGCCGCTGACGTTTATCCGCGCGCCCCGCATCGTCGAGGTCCACGGCGACGCAAAGGCCTTAGCGAAAGTCGACGGCCGTATCGTCGCCGCGCGCCAGGGCAACCAGCTCGGCGTAACCTTCCACCCCGAACTCGACGAAGACACCCGCCTCCACGAACTGTTCCTACAAATGTAGGCAGAACAGAAACGAGAGTGGATAATCTCCCACTTTGAGCCTGAATGCGAGCCCAAACTGGGAGATTATCCACTCTCATGCTATGTAGTCGTTGGGGACGTTCTTGAATGACTAGTCAAACAAGAACGTCCCCAACGACTAGTCATTTAAGAACGTCCCCAATGACTACAAGGAGTGTCCCAAACTGCCGGCAGAGACGATATGAGCAGGACATAAAAACATTGAGAGCCCCTGCTGCATGAAAGACCGCGGATTAGGCCGACAATGGTGAGTGTCTAATCCAACCGTGGCGGCCACGCCGCATTCATGGAAGGGGCTCCCATGCTCGATACTACCACCTTCATCGGCCTCGACGTCCACGCCCGCTCGATAAAGGCCGTCTCCCTCGACGTCATGACCGGGGAGGTACGTGCCGCGACCTTCGGCTACGACGCCGGCGCCGTCGCGGAGTGGGTCCGTTCCATGGACCCCAGGGCCAGGTGCGTGTACGAGTCCGGGGTCACGGGCTTCGACCTGCAGAAGAGGCTTTCCGGCCTGGGGGTCGACTGCGTGGTCGGCGCCGTCTCGAAGATGATCAAGCCCAGCGCGGACAGGCGCAGGAAGAACGACCGCAACGACGCCGAGTTCCTCGCCCGCATGCTGTCGGTCGGCAACGTGGTCGAGGTGTGGGTCCCCGACGACGAGTGCGAGGCCGCCCGCGACCTGACCAGGGCGCTCGAGGACGCGAGGGACGACCTCTCGCGCTCGAAGCAGCGGCTCTCCAAGTTCCTGCTCAGGCACGGGCTCGTCTTCGACGAGAGGACGCCCACCGGCCGCAGGAAGGGCAACTGGACCCGGGCGCACTGGTCCTGGATCGAGTCGATAAGGTTCGCGGAGAGGGCCGACAACGACGTGCTCGCCTACTACGTCGACGCGGTCAGGCGGGCGGCGGAGGAGAAGGCGAGGCTCGAGGGGCTCGTCGAGGCCGAGGCCCGCAAGCCCAGGTGGAGGAAGAGGGTCGACTCCCTCCGCTGCCTCAAGGGCGTAGACACCGCGTCCGCCGCCGACCTCGTGTTCGAGGCCGGCGAGTTCTCGAGGTTCAGGAACGCCCGCTCGTTCGCGGCGTGGGTCGGCCTGACGCCCTCCGAGCACTCCAGCGGGGAGAGCGACCGCAGGGGCGCGATCACCAAGGCTGGATTGGCTACACTGATGTGGACAGTTCCGGGAGGGGCGCAGGAGACGGGAGGGCCGTATATGAGGGACCCCAGGCACCCGAGGCATTTCACCGACGAGTTCAAGAGGCAGATAGTCGACCTCTACAACGCCGGCAAGCC
>DBFZVF010000064.1:0-17310 GCA_048519165.1 Collinsella sp. | reverse complement strand
GAGTGCCTACGCCCTGCGCGACCAGATTAAAAAGACGCAAGATGAGCTCAACAACCTTAAGTACCAGGACGATACGGTCTATGCGGATGACATCGCCCACTTAAAGCAGCTTGCCGAGTGGATGTACGAGCGCGTCGACGTGATCTGCCAGAGTTGGGACATCTCGCTGGCCATTCCCGATGGCGAGTCGATGAGTTCCCACCAAAGCGAGATCCTGGCGCCCATCGCGCAGGGCGGCAACAGCGCGCTGAACCAGTATGACGCCAACGTGGGCTCCTGGAAGCCGCAGCAGCGTTCCTAAAATTAGTTCGCCATAGTCGGCATAACCTACGTGCGCAATTGATGTAAGCGCATGCTTATTGCTACAATTCGTACAAATATGCTTTAAACGCACGAGGAAGGAACCACATGTTTGGTTTTAAGAAAGAGCTCTACACGCCCGAGTATCAGCTTGCCGGCGACGAGTGCGCCGTTATCGAGACGTCGAAGGGTACCATCAAGGTCAAGTTTGACGGCGAGGGCGCTCCCATTCATGTCGCGAACTTCTGCGAGCTTTCCACGATGGGTTTCTATGATGGCCTTAAGTTCCATCGCTATGTGCCCGGCTTTGTCATTCAGGGCGGTGACCCCAATACCCGCGATATGTCCGGCGCCGACGTCGCTGCCGGTCTTGAGGGCCCCGACGGCATGCCCGGTACCGGTGGCCCCGGCTACTGCATCAAGGGCGAGTTTGCCACCAATCCGCGCAACAGCCATGTCGATGGCGCCCTTGCCATGGCACGCTCCATGGACCCCGATTCCGCGGGTTCGCAGTTCTACTTCTGCTTGGGTGCCCAGCATAACCTCGATTCCGGTTACACCGTCTTTGGCACCACGGTCGAGGGTCTCGATGTGATTTCGCAGCTGCGTGCCGGCGACGAGATCGTCCATGTCGAGATCGTTCACGAGTAAAGGGGACTTCCTTGAATAGCCAGCTGATCCAACAGGGCCGCGCCGCTTACCGCGCGGGTGATTTTTCCGCTGCAGCCCAGATGCTTGGGGCGGCAAAAACTCCCGATGAGATTATGGGCGAGGCCGATCACCTTCGTGGCAACGCCTTGATGCACTTGGGCATGTATGCCGAGGCCGCCGAGGCCTATGCCGCCGCCCTCAACGACGGCACCTATGGCAAGCGCGGCGCGCTGCTCACCAACCGCGGCAAGGCACTCGCCGCCGTGGGCGACTACACGACGGCCGCTCAGGCGTTCTCTGCTGCTACGCAGGACGCTTCTTATGCCACGCCGTTCAAGGCCTATCTGGGCCTGGGTAACGCGCTGTTCCAGTCGGGCGACTATGCCAACGCGGGTACTGCTTTCCGTCAGGCTGCCATCGACGGCGCCAATCCGGCTCCTGCCGCCGCACTCGGCGAGCTCGGTCGTTGCTTCATTAAGCTCGGCCGTCCGGCGGATGCCGTGGAGACCTACCGCACGGCTATCGACTTTGCCGGCCCCCGCGACGACACGCGTGCGCTCAACGCCGGCATGGGTCAGGCGCTTTCTGCCGCCGGCCGTCCCTCCGACGCACTCGACGCCTTTAGCGCCGCTACTGCCGATGGCATCTACCAGCTCACCTCCGAGCAGGCCGATGAGCTTGCCCGCGTGCACGATTCGCTTGCCGCGCTGTCTGCCCAGACGGCTATGGCCACGGCTCCGGCGCCCGCGATGGACGCTCCTGCCGTCGATCCGCTCGATCCTACGGGCGCGACCGGTCAGTTTATGCCCGATCCCTCGGACACCGGCTTCTTTACGCTGTCCGAGTCCGAGATGGTCCAGCAGGACCGTCAGGATCGTAAGCAGGCCAAGGTCCGTCGTCGCCATCGCCACACGGGTCTCAAAGTCTTCATCGTGCTGCTTCTGCTCATTTTGATCGCCGCGGGCGGTCTGGGCTTTGCCTACACGCGCGGCTTTGGCTTCCCGTCTCAGGAGTCTGTCGTTACCGATCTGTTCCAGGCTGCCGGCGACGGTGACACCGCAAAGGCCGAGTCTTGCCTGGCCTCGAGCCTGCCCGAGGACGCCAAGTCGATGATCATCTCCTCGATTCCGCAGGGTGCCACCGTGTCCGTCGAGGGCATGGATCAGTCCATGACCGAGACGACCGCCAAGGTTAAGGCGTCGCTGTCCAAGGGTGGCGAGCAGGAGTACACCGTCAAATTCGTGCGCTCCGACAACCATATCGGCTGGGCCGTCTCTTCGCTCGATATGGATTTCTCGGCTGCTGACAACCAGTAGTGACCTTATGGGATTTAGCTTTGCCCGGCGCTTCACCGCAAGTGAGGTGCCGGGCTTGCGCTAGTATGATGAGCTAGTAGTTTTCCAGCAATCATCCAACACATCAGGAGTTGCGTTGTTTTCTTTGATGGATATGTTCTTCGGTAGCTATGCGGGCGATCTTGCCATCGACCTCGGCACCGCAAATACGCTTGTCTCCGTGCGCGGCAAGGGCATCGTCATTCGCGAGCCCTCTGTTGTCGCCATCGACAAGAACGACGAGCGCATCTTGGCGGTCGGTATCGAGGCAAAGCGCATGCTCGGCCGTACGCCCGGCAACATCGTGGCCGTTCGTCCCCTGAAGGACGGCGTCATCGCCGACTTCGATGTTACCGAGGCCATGCTTCGCTACTTTATCGACAAGGCGTCCGAGAAGCGCTATCCGTGGACCCCGCGTCCGCGTGTTGTCGTCTGCGTTCCCTCCGGTGTCACGTCTGTCGAGAAGCGCGCTGTCTTTGAGGCCACGATCCAGGCCGGTGCCCGCCAGGCCTATCTGATCGAAGAGCCTATGGCCGCCGCTATCGGCGCCGACCTGCCCGTCGAGGAACCCACCGGCTCCATGGTCATCGACATCGGCGGCGGTACCACCGAGGTTGCCGTTATCGCCATGGGCGGCATCGTCGTCTCGCAGTCCATCCGTATTGCCGGCGACGAGTTCGATCAGGCCATCCTCACGCACGTTCGTGATGCCTACAACCTGGCCATCGGCGAGCGTACGGCAGAGGACATCAAGATCAAGGTCGGCTCTGCTGTGCCGCTCAAGGACGAGCTCGACGTCGAGGTCAACGGCCGCGACGTGATCACCGGTCTGCCCAAGACCGTGCGCATCGAGAGCGAGGAGATTCGTCGCGCGCTCAACAAGCCGCTCGACGAGATGGCCAAGGCCGTCAAGGACGCACTCGACGCTACGCCTCCCGATCTTGCCTCGGACCTTATGTACTACGGCATTTTGCTGACTGGTGGCGGCGCGCTGCTGCGCGGTCTCGACGTGCGCCTGCGCGATGAGACCGGTGTTTCGGTCAACGTCAGCCCCACGGCGCTCGATAACGTCGTTAACGGCTGTGCCCGCGTGCTCGAGGCCAATGCGTTTGATGGCGGCTTCGTCCAGACCAATGCTTAATTTCCAAAAGGTGGATTCCATTTGGCACGATCTTCGGGTTTCTCCACAAATCTGAATACCAAGCGACAGTCAACGGGTATGCGCCCGTTGATTGTTTTCAGCCTGATTTCGGTGTTGCTGCTCACGTTTTACATCCGCGAGGGCGAGGCAGGGCCGATTCATGCCGTGCGTTCGGGCGTAACGACGATTACCTCTCCGGTGCGCTTTGTGGGCTCGGCTGTGGCGGCTCCCTTCAATGCGATTGGCAACGTGTTCTCTAACCTAACGGCGTCGCAGGACACGCTCGACGAGCTCAAGAAGCAAAATGAGGAGCTGACCTCTAAGGTCGCCGAGCTTTCTGAGGCTCAAAAGACTGCCGAGCGCCTGGAGGGCCTGGTCGGGCTGCAATCGACCTACAACCTCAAATCGACCGCAGCTCGTATCGTTGGTGCCTCCGGCGATGCCTGGACCTCGACCGTTACCATCGACAAGGGCTCTGCCGACGGCCTTACCATCAACATGCCCGTGACGAGTTCTGCCGGTGTTATCGGCCAGATTATCGAGGTATCGGCCAAGACCTCTACCGTGCGCCTGATTGGCGACGAGAACTCGGGCGTGTCCGCCATGGTGCAGGACACGCGCGCCCAGGGTATGCTGCAGGGTCAGGCTGACGGCACGCTGCGTCTTGAGTACGTGAGCGTCGACTCCGATGTTAAGGTTGGCGATATCATCGTGACCTCTGGCATCGGTGGCGTGTTCCCCAAGGGCCTTCCGCTTGGCACCGTCTCGTCGGTTGAGAAATCGGCAAACGACGTGTACTACACCATTGTGGTGCGCGCTCAGACCACGGCCGAGAACAACGAGGAAGTGCTGGTCATCACCTCGCTGACCGACGAACAGTCGGCCTCGGATGAGGACGTGAGCACGGCCAACAGCACGCCGCAGGGAACGTCGCGCGATGCTGCGACCAAGACGAAGGACGAGAGCTCGGATGACAGTTCCGACACGTCCGAGACGACCGATTCTGGCTCGAGCGAATAGGGGGCATGTCCATGGATCTACACGAGCAGGGGATGAGCTCCCGCACGTTTGTGATCGCCGCCATTGTGTGTGTGCTGCTGCAGGCAGGCCTGGCACCGCAGATCTCCATTGCGGGAGGTCGCGTCAACTTCATGATTATCCTGGTGTGCCTAAGCGTGTTCTCGGGCGACCCGACCCGTGCCGTCGTGTGCGGTTTTTGCAGCGGCTTGTTTTATGACCTGTCCGCTGCCGTGCCGGTGGGCGTTATGTCGCTCCTGCTGACCGTGGGTTCTTTTGCCCTGGTGCACAGCGCCGTCGGTCAGACGGGCGGTACCCCGAGTGCGCGCGGCGTCACCGTGGGCGCCTTTGCGCTCGTCATTAATGTGATCTACAGCATCATCTTGCTGTTTATGGGTTTGGAGACGAGCTTTGTCGTGGCGATCTTCGGCCATGCGCTGCCGTCCTCGATCCTGACGGGTCTGGTTGCCATTCCGTTTTTGATGTCCGGCGTCGTGCCGCAGTCCGGCTATGGATTCTCCGCACGTGGCGGACGCCAGACGGGTATGCGCTTTAAGCCCAAGACCCGCAAGCTCAAATAGGGGAGGCCCGTAGATGTCTTCCCAGATGACGGTTATTATCGCCGGTATCGTGCTGGTTGTGGCCATCGTGGTCGCGCTGGTCGTCATGCGTCGAGGCGATTCCCGTTTTACCTACGATACACAGCATGGAACGGCCCCGCGCGCCACCGAGGGCGAGGGCAATACCGCGGCGACCGCCTTTAAGGGCCGCTTTTCCATCCTCACCACGGGTGTGGGCGCGATGTTTGCGGCACTTGCCGTCAAGCTGTGGGGCATGCAGATGGTCTCGTCGGACTATTACGAGAAGCAGGCCAATAGTAATCAGACTCGCACCGTTACCACACCCGCTGTGCGCGGCCGCATCCTCGACCGCAATGGCGTGGCGCTTGTCCAGAACCGTCCCTCACTTGCTGTCGTGGCCTACCGCGACCTTGCCGAGGATGAGGTTCTGGTTCGCCATCTTGCCAACGTGCTTGGAATGCCTTATGTGGCGGTCCTTCGCAATATTCAGGACAATACAGAGGGCGCTCAGAGCCTGCATACCATCGCGACGGACGTCCGTCGCTCCACGGTTGCCTATATCAAGGAACACGCCGGCGAGTTCCCGGGCGTCAAGATTGCCGAGCGTACCGAGCGCCAGTATCCATACGGCGAGACGGCATGCCATATCTTGGGCTATACCGGCACCATTACCTCCGAGCAGCTCGAGGCCCAGAATAAGAAAACCTCTGGCGATGATGATGCTTCTGCTGGCAAGATTACGTACCAGTCGGGCGATATCGTGGGCCAGGCGGGCGTTGAGAGCTACTACGAAAACCTGCTGCAGGGTATTCGTGGCGAGCAGACCGTCAAGGTCGATGCCTCGGGCAATGTGACCGGTCAGGCCGGCGCCGTGCCCGCGAAGGCCGGCTCCGACATTAAGCTCACGCTCGACCTTAAGATCCAACAGGCCTGTGAGACGGCGCTGGCGAGCGCTATCGAGCTTGCCAAGACCACTGGCTACAGCAATGCCGGCAACGGCGCTGTGGTGTGTCTCGATCCCAACAATGGCGAGATCCTGGGCATGGCGAGCGAGCCCAAGTTCGATCCGTCCGTCTTTATCGGCGGCGTCTCAAATGACGTGTGGACCGAGCTCAATGATGACAAGGGTTCGCACCCGCTGCTCAACCGCGCCATTAGCGGACAGTACATGTCGGCCTCGACCATCAAGCCGCTCTCGGCACTGGCCGGTCTTGAGTTTGGAACCTACACTTCAACGCAGACAACCAACTGCACGGGTTATTGGACGGGTCTGGGCAAGGCTTGGGGCAAGCGCTGCTGGCTGACGTCTGGCCACGGCACCATGACGCTGCAGTCGGGTATCGCCAACTCGTGCGACCCCGTCTTCTACGACATGGGTAAGGCGTTCTTTTATGACGAGCAACATCCCGAGGGCCTGCAGGAGGTCTTTCGTCGCTGGGGCCTGGGCAAGACCTGCGGTATCGATCTGCCGAGTGAGGGCGCGGGTCGTATTCCCGATGCCGAGTGGAAAGAGTCATACTTCACCGACGCCTCTGCCGAGGACCGCAAGTGGAATGCCGGCGATATGACCAACATTGCTATCGGCCAGGGCGACATCCTGGTGACGCCCCTGCAGATGGCGTGCGCCTATATGGGTCTTGCCAACGGCGGCAAACAGTACGTGCCTCACGTGTTTTTGTCTGCCGTGTCGCGCGATGGCGACGGCGATGCCTATAAGTACAATGGCAAGGGCAAGAAGAAGCGCCTGGAGGCCAAGATCAACAGCGATTCGGATTTGGCTCTTGTTCGCAACGGCATGCACGACGTGATTTACACGGCATCGACGTCCCTGGCGGCGCACTTTGGCACCCTGACGCCGCAGGTATACGGCAAGTCGGGCACGGGCGAGAAAAGTGGCGAGGACGAATACGCGTGGTTCTGCGCCTATGCACCGGCCGATGATCCCAAGTATGTCATCGCTACCGTCCTGGAGCAGGGCGGCGGTGGCTCAGATACCGCGATGCATGTCGTGCGCGACGTGCTCGGCGTGATTTATGGCGAGCCCGATACCTCTTCGGCCTCGGGCGATTCTTCGGTTCGATAGGAGGTTGCGATGGATTTTTCTCCGGCGGATCTGTTCCGTTCAACCAAGACCGGCTCTCGCAGCAGCCTGGACCGCGTCAACAAGCAACTTTCGGCCTCGCGCGGCACGTTTCGCCAGAAGGTGCACATCGGCGTGCTGCTGGCAGCCTTGGCGCTCGTAGCCTATGGTGCCATCATCATTTGGTCGGCCTCGCAGTTTAAGGCCGACGCCTCATTCTCGCGCCACCTGTTGGGCATCGGCATCGGTACGGTGCTTGCGGTGCTCGTCTGGCGTACCGATCTGCGCGGCATCTCTAACTTCTCGACGGCGCTGCTCGTCATCGATCTCATTGTGATTTTCTCGCCTAAGATTCCGGGTCTGTCCTATACGGGCGGTCTGGGCATGACGGGCTGGATCAAGATTCCCGGTATCGGCCTTACCTTCCAACCGGTCGAGCTTGCCAAGCTCATCACGATCTTCTTTATCGCCACGCTTGGTTCGCAGTACAACGGCCGCATCGATACCGCCCGCGACTACATTAAGCTCTGTGGCATGCTCTCCGTTCCGTTTTTGGCCGTCGTCGCCATGGGCGACCTGGGTTCGGGCCTGGTCGTGTTGGTGTCGGGTGCCGTTGTGATCTGCATGAGCGGTGCGCGTCGCGAATGGGTGCTGTCGACCTTGGCGCTGCTTGTGGGCCTGGTGGCGCTCATCCTGGCGCTCGATTCGGTGCTCGATTCTCTTTTGGGCCATGACGTTTTGATCAAGCAGTACCAGATGAACCGACTGACCGTCTTTATCGACCCCGATAATGCCGATTCGGATGATGCCTACAACCTGCAGCAGTCGCTCATTGCCGTCGGCTCGGGTGGCTTTTTCGGTAAAGGGCTGGGCCATGCGACGCAGTCTGCCGGTGGCTTTCTGCCCGAGTTCCACACCGACTTCGTCTTCGCCTTCCTGTCCGAGACGTTCGGCTTCTGCGGCTCCTTTTTGCTCCTGTGCCTCTACGTGCTGCTGATTTTCTCGACGATCCGCGTTGCCTTTAAGTGCGAGTCGCTGTTCTTGCGCCTATCGTGCGTGGGCATCGTCGGCATGTGGGCGTTCCAGACCTTCGAGAACATCGGCATGTGCATTGGCATGATGCCGATTACCGGTATTCCGCTGCCATTTATTAGTTTTGGTTCGTCCTCGATGATGATTCAGTTGCTGACGGTGGGTATCGTACAATCCATATGGCGGCATCGTTCGGGCGCCGCGTAACCGCTGGAGGGGTTTGCTATGAAGATTCCCGTGGACAAGCTGACCCGCGTCTTTAAGATGGGCGCGACCACCAAGAAGGATTCCGACACGCCGGTTCGCGTGTCCGTCTACCTCGATTCGTCTGCCTCGCGTTTTTTGGTCGAGACGGTGCGCGATGCCTTCGTGCCGCAGACGACGTCGGGCATTGTGCGCGTTGAGCGCCTGGGTGAGGACCGTATCGTCCCCAAGACCGATACCGATGTGGTGCTGGTGCTTTCGTGCGGGTCTGACCGCCTTGAGAGCGCCGTGCAGGAACTCGTGATTGCCGGCGCCCCCGTGTGCGTGCTGGCCGAGTCCGCTGTCGAGGTGCCTTTTATCCAGGAGTCCACGCCCATGCTCGGCGCGGTGGCGGCTACCGATAAGACGTATCTGCTCGAGACGCTCGCTCGCTGGATTCTCGACCGCACGGACAAGGAGACAGCCTTTGCGGCGAACTTTGCCTTTATGTGTATCGCCGCCGCCAACCGCATCATCACCTCGTGCGCGCTTACCAATATGGCGACGGGTGCGCTGGTGTTTTTGCCGGGGGCCGATTATCCCGTTATGGCGCTGGCGCAGGTGGGCATGCTCTTTGAGCTCGCGGCCATCTTTGGACGCGGTATTAAGCCCGAGCGCGGCTACGAGGTCGCGGGCGTGCTTGCCGGCGGCTTGGTGCTCCGCGCCGTCACCCGCGCCCTGGTAAAGCAGACGCCGCATATCGGGTTTGTCGTCAAGGCGCTGACCGCCGCCGCGGGCACCTATGGTATGGGCCGTGCGCTCGTTTCGCTGTATGAGCGCGACATCGATTACAGCCGTGCCAACGAGGTGGCTGCCGCCACGTTCTCGCGCGTTCGCGACCTGGTGACCACGGTTGCCGGCGCTACTCGTCCCATGGGTCCCTTTGAGGACGCATCCGATCTCGCTGCTTAGGGGTTTCTTTTGCGCGCTGTGTACCAAGACTGTTTTCATTTGATTGAGCCCCTGCTCGCAAAGGTCGAGAAGCCGAGTCGCTATATCGACCATGAGTGGGGCACGCTCTCCAAGGCCGATGCCGACTATCGTTGCTGCATGATTTACCCAGATGTGTACGAGGTTGGCCTGCCCAACCAGGGTATTGCCATCCTGTACAACATCCTCAATCAGGCCGAGGGCATTTCCTGCGAGCGCGGCTATGTGCCGTGGCCCGATATGGGCGATGCCATGCGCGAGGCTGGTATCCCGCTGCTGTCGCTCGAGGGCGCAGCACCCGTGGCCTCGTTCGATATCGTCGGCATGCACGTGCCGCATGAGATGGCCGTGACAAACTTTCTCGAGGCCCTCGATCTAGCCGGCATTCCGCTGCTGGCGGCCGACCGCACCGAGGACGACCCCATCATCATTGCCGGTGGTCCCTCGGTCTATAACCCCGAGCCGTATGCAGCCTTCTTCGATGCCATCCTCATTGGCGAGGGCGAGGAGTCGCTGCTCGAGGTTTGCCAGCTGCATCGCCGCTTGCGCGACGAGGGCGTCTCGCGCGCTCAGATTGTCGAGCAGCTCGCGACGGTCGGTGGCACCTATGTGCCGTCGCTCTACGAGGTGCGCCATGACGAGCCCTGCTCGCCGCATGGCTACACCGTGCCGCGCGAAGGCAAGGACGTCCCACCGGTGGTCTACAAGCGCGTCGTTGAGGACTTTGGCGCTACCAATCCGTTGTCGCAGTCGTGCGTGCCCTACGCGCAGCTCGTTCACGACCGCCTGTCGATCGAGATTCTGCGCGGTTGTGCCCGCGGCTGCCGTTTTTGCCAGGCCGGCATGACCTATCGCCCGGTGCGCGAGCGCTCGGCCGACCAGATTGTGTCCTCGGTGATCCAGGGCCTGGAAAAGACCGGCTATGACGAGGTGTCGCTTACCTCGCTTTCGACCACCGATCACTCCTGCATCCGCGATGTGCTCGGTCGCCTTAACCGCCGTCTGGAAGATACGGGCATTCGCGTGTCCATTCCCTCGCAGCGCCTGGATTCGTTTGGCGTGGATATGGCCGAGTCGGTCGCCGGCGAAAAGAAGGGCGGCCTGACGTTTGCCCCCGAAGCCGGCAGTCAGCGCATGCGCGACATCATCAACAAGAACGTGACCGAGGAGGACTTGGACCGTGCGGCCAAGGCGGCCTTCGAGGCTGGTTGGAACCGCATGAAGCTCTACTTTATGATGGGCCTTCCCGGCGAGCGCGACGAGGATATCGTGGCCATCGCCAACCTGGCCGACCATGTGCTCGAGCTCGGCCGCTCCGTGGTTCCCAAGGCGCGTCGCGGCTCCATCTCGGTGTCCATCTCGGTGTCGGTGTTTATCCCCAAGGCCGCCACGCCGTTCCAATGGTGCCCGCAGCTCGATTACGATGACGTCAAGCGTCGCCAAAAGCTGCTCATTACGAGCGTTCGTAACCGTGCGGTCCGCGTTCACTACCACGATGCCGAGACCTCGCTCGTCGAGGCCGCGCTGTCCCGCGCCGGCCGTGACATGACGCCTGTCATCATCGATGCCTGGCGTGCCGGTTCGCGTTTTGACGCCTGGGTGGAGCATTTTTCGCTCGACAACTGGAAAGAGGCGGCGGCCAAAAACGGCATCGATCTCAACGAGCTCGTGCACCTGCCCTACGAACTGGACTGGCGCCTGCCCTGGGAGCACGTGAGCCCCGGCTGCTCGCGCGGCTTCCTCGAGCGCGAATACCGCCGCTCGTTGGAGGGCGTCACGACGCCCGACTGTACCCGCACGTCGTGCACCGGCTGTGGAATCTGCCCCACGCTCCATGCCAAGAACGTATTGGTGGGTGATCGCGCATGAGTGAGCGCTTGACCGACAACTCCACGCTCTTTAGGCTTCGCGTTCGCTATGGCAAGCGCGACCGTCTTAAGTACCTGGGCCATC
Source organism: Collinsella sp. (assembly GCA_048519165.1). Lineage (GTDB taxonomy): Bacteria > Actinomycetota > Coriobacteriia > Coriobacteriales > Coriobacteriaceae > Collinsella. The sequence goes on along the minus strand of DBFZVF010000064.1, from coordinate 6,048 downwards.
TCGAAGTGATTCATACCATTGAGCGCATCGTGCGTCGCGCGGGGCTGCCCTACGCCGTGACGCAGGGTTTCTCCCCGCACATGCGCGTGGGCTTTTCGTCGGCGTTGCCGGTGGGAACGTCGTCGACCTGCGAGTGGTATGACCTGTTTATGACCGAGTTCGTTGCACTCGACGAGGCGTTTGGGCGCCTGGCTGCTGCCTCTCCGGCCGATCTGGCCCCCATCGAGGCCGCCTACATCGACGTGCGCACGCCGGCGCTGACGGCGCAACTCACGCGTCTGTCCTATCGTATCGATCTGCATCTCGATCCTGAGGCACCGGTGGATGCCGACGAGGTGCGTCGCGCTATCGATACGCTGCGCGCGGGGCACGGCATCGACTACGCACGCGGTAAGAAGAGCAAGCGCCTAGATCTTGACCACACTCTGGTGGGCTACGAGCTTACGGCAGGGGAGCGCCCGGACCATCTGGTGCTCATGCTCGACACCCATGCCGATAACGAGGGCTCCATGCGTCCGGAAATTTTGCTTTCCGCAGCTGATGTTTTGTTGCAGGGCTTGACCCCGGGCGTCGATGCACCTATTGTTTCCACCGGTATGCAAGACCTCGTGACCATCTGCTCCTACGATGTCGAGCGTCAGAATCAAGCATGCGAGGACGACGAGGGCCGACTCGTCAGCCCCATACCTGTGCGAACTTGTGGATTTGCTCCACATACTCGTTGACGGGGGTATTATCGCCTGCTACTATATTCGGCTGTTGCACTAACTGATGCATGAAGGGCAAGTAAACATGTACGCAATCGTTAACACGGGCGGCAAGCAGTACAAGGTCGCCACCGACGATGTCATCACCGTCGAGAAGATCGAGGGCAATGAGGGCGATAAGATCACCCTGCCGGTTATCTTCCTCAACGATGGTAAGAAGATCGTCACCGATCCCGACAAGCTGGCCAAGGCCAAGGTTACCGCTCAGATCGTTGAGCAGTTCAAGGGCGAGAAGCAGCTGGTCTTCAAGTTCCACAAGCGTAAGCGCTATCGTCGTCTGAAGGGTCACCGTCAGCAGCTCACCAAGCTGAAGATCGTGAAGGTTCAGGCTACCTCCCGCGCCAAGAAGGCTGTCAAGGCAGAGGCTGAGGCTGTTGCCGAGGCTCCCGTCGCCGAGTAGATTACACTCGTAACGAAAGAGTAGGTATACACAATGGCACACAAAAAAGGACTCGGTTCCTCCCGTAATGGCCGTGACTCCCGCGGTCAGCGCCTTGGCACGAAGCGCTATGCCGGCCAGACGGTAACCACGGGCACGATTCTCGTCCGTCAGCACGGCACGCACATCCACCCGGGTGAGAACGTTGGCCGTGGCAAGGACGACACGCTGTTCGCGCTGGTCGACGGTACCGTTGAGTTCCACAAGGGTATCAAGCACAGGGTCAGCGTACGCCCGCTCGCGAACGCGTAATTCACCCTTCATAGAGCACATATGTGGGAGGCACTTGAGTTTTAGGATTCAAGGGTCTCCCTCTTTTTTGTAGGAGGCGATTCTGTTGTCACAGTTCACCGATATCAGCCGAATTAACGTTTGCGGCGGCGACGGCGGAGCCGGATGCATGTCGTTTAGGCGCGAGGCATTTGTTCCCAAGGGCGGCCCCGATGGCGGCGACGGCGGTCGTGGCGGCAACGTCGTCATTCAGGCCGACGCTCAGCTGTCCTCGCTGATCGATTACCGCTTTAAGCATCACTTTCGTGCTGAGCGCGGAACGCATGGCCAGGGTGCCCGCCGCAACGGCAAAAGCGGTGAGGACCTGATTTTGAAAGTCCCCATGGGCACCGTAGTCCGCGAGCTCGATCCCGAGACGCAGACCCCGATGTTCGAGATTGCCGACCTGGTGCACGACGGCGAGCGCGTTGTCGTGGCGCCCGGTGGTGCTGGCGGTCTGGGTAACACTCATTTTGTGACGTCGGTGCGCCGCGCGCCCGCGTTTGCCCAGCTCGGCGAGCCGGCTGAGGAACACTGGATCGAGCTCGAGATGAAGCTTATGGCCGATGCCGCGCTCGTGGGCTTTCCCTCGGTGGGTAAGTCTTCGCTCATTGCACGCATGAGTGCCGCCCGCCCCAAGATCGCCGACTACCCGTTTACCACGCTCGTGCCCAATCTGGGCATGGTGCGTGCCGGCGAATATTCTTACGTCGTTGCCGACGTCCCCGGTCTCATCGAGGGCGCGAGCGAGGGTCGTGGCCTGGGCCATCAGTTCCTGCGCCACATTGAGCGCACGGCCCTGATCATGCATGTCGTTGACATGACGGGCGGGTTTGAGGATCGTGATCCGGTTGAGGACTATCGCATCATCAACCGTGAGCTCGAGCAGTATGGTGCCGAGCTTTCGGAGCGTCCGCAGATCGTTGTCGCCAACAAGTGCGATGCGCCGGGCACGGCCGACAAGATTGCCGACCTTAAGCGTGCGGCGCTCGACGATGGCCATATGTTCTTTGCCGTGTCCGCTGTGACGGGTGCCGGTCTCAACACGTTGATGCTTGCCGTGGGCGAGCAGGTGGCTAAGCTCCGCGCTGAGCTGGCGGTCTCTGATGAGCCGGTCGATCTGCGCGATGAGGAGTGGGAGCGTCGCCGCCTGCAGCGCGAGAAGCGGTTCCGTATTGTCCAAGAGGAGCCCGGTGCCTTCCGCGTGGTCGGTCGCGCCATCGAGCGCTTGGTTATCCAGACCGACTGGGAAAATGAGGAGGCCGTCATCTATCTGCAGCATAAGTTTTCCCGCATGGGTGTTGACGATGCGCTCGAAAAGGCCGGTTGCCGTGCCGGCGACGAGGTTCGCATTTGCCAGCGCGCCTTTGACTTTGAGGGCGCCGAGGACTTCTCGGAGTTCGAGGACGAGCTTGAGGACGGTAGCGAGGACGTCGCCGTCGAGGTCGTTGATGTCGAGGATGTCGCGGACGATAGCTTGGAGGCTGTCGACGCGGTGGATGCCATTGACGGTACCGATGACGCTGTTGCTGCGGAAGACGTCGAGACCCCGGAGGGCGAGTAAGCCATGTCACTGCGCGGTGGAATCGGTCTGCCCGAGCTTCCTCTAGAAGACGGGCAGGAGTTTAGGCTCGGCATTATGGGTGGTACCTTTGACCCGATTCATTATGGGCACTTGGTTACCGCCGAGCAGGCGCGCGAGTCGCTCGACTTGGACGCCGTGCTCTTTATGCCGGCCGGCTCTCCCGCCTTTAAGCTCGACAAACCGGTGACGCCTGCTGAGGACCGTTATGCCATGACGGTCCTCGCGACCGCCGCGAACCCGGCCTTTTTGGCAAGCCGCTTCGAGATCGATCGTGCCGGTGTCACCTACACAGCCGATACGCTGCGCGCCCTTCGCGAGTTTTACCCGCCACGGGTGAAGCTTTACTTTATTACGGGTGCCGATGCGATTATCGATATTGTGACCTGGCACAATGCAGATGAGATTGCCGAACTGGCAACCTTTATTGCTGCGACGCGTCCCGGCTTTGACATCGATACGGCCCGGGCGCGGATTAAGGAATCGGGATTGCCATTCGACGTGCGCTATATCCAGATTCCGGCGCTGGCGATTAGCTCGACCAACATTCGCAAGCGGGTTGCCCGCGGTATGAGCGTGCGCTATCTTACGAGCGAGTCCGTGCTCGGCTATATCCGGAAACGCGGCCTGTATGCCGATCTTGGGCAAGACGATTTTGATTGATGGGGGAGAACGTTGTCGGTAGAAGATCAGTATGAGGGCGACGAGCGCGCGCTCTTGACGCGCATCCACGAGTTGCTCGATGTGCGCATGAAGGATAAGCGTAAGCGCTACGTGCATTCGCTCGGGGTTGCCGAGACTGCGTTGCACCTAGCCGAGGTGTACGGTGTCAACCGCTTTGATGCCGCTGCCGCTGGCCTGATCCATGACTGGGACAAGGTGCTCTCCGACGACGAGCTGGTCACGCGCGCTCTGCATTACGGCATTAAGATTGCCGGCTCTCCGTCTGCCGCGACGCCGCTTTTGCATGGCCCGGTTGCCGCCTATGAGCTTCCGCAGCTTTTTCCCGAGCTGTCGCCGGCGGTCTTTCAGGCTGTCGACCGTCACACCGTGGGCGCTTGCGACATGACGCCGCTCGATATGGTGGTCTTTGTGGCCGATGCCATCGAACCCAACCGCCACGGTGATTATGCCCATGCGCTGCGCAAGATGGTGGGGAAGTCCTCGCTCGACGAGTTGTTCTTCTCCTGTTTTGCGCAGGGTCTGGTCTATGTGATCCAGACCGGGCGTTATCTTTATCCCACGGCTATTTCGATTTACAACCATTACGCCCAGCTGCGCTAGCTCGGGCTGTCTAGAAAGAGGTATTCCATGGCCGACGAGACCATGACCGACGAGCAGATTCTTGAACGTGTGGAGCACAAGAGCTTCGCTGCCACGTCCGACCGCACTGCCGCCTCGCTGTCCGCGAGCGGTGTCGCCGCTGAGGATGTCGCCCGCGCCGCCGCGCAGGCCGCCTACGACAAGAAGGGCGAGGACGTTCAGGTGCTCGACCTGACCGAGCTTTCCGATGTGTGCGACTACTTTGTGCTTGCCACCGGTACCAACAACCGCCAGGTCGATTCGATCGTCGACGAGATCGAGGAGAAGGTCGCCGAGGCTTGCGGCGAGCATCCGTTCTCCATCGAGGGCCGCGAGCAGAAGACCTGGATGCTTATGGACTACGGTTCGGTTGTCGTCCACGTCTTCACTCCCGAGGCGCGCGAGTTCTACCGCCTCGAAAAGCTCTGGGGCGACGCCCCCCAGCTTCCCCTCGACCTCCTCTAGTAGCTCATTTGGGACGGGGCTTTTTTAGCTACCCTCTGCCGTATGCCGGGCAGTTGCACTACTTGCAGCTGCCCGGTTTTCTTTTTGCCATAGGGACTAATCGTTGAAGCGGGATTGGCGGCCGAAGGAGAGAGCGGTGTCGCCGAACTTGTCTCGGACGGCGTCGATGGCGACCGAGAGGTCGCGACGGTCGCTGGATTGGGCTCCGCGGTCGTCGATTTCGCAGAACAGGTCGGTCTGGATGCCGCCCTGATGGTCGAAGTCGCTCATGCCGATGCCCGCCAGGCGCACATGCATGCCTTCCTGCCAGATGTTGTCGAGCAGCTCGAGCGCCACCGCCACAAAGATGTTCTCATCGTCGGTCGGATGCGGCAGCCGGCGCTGTGCCGAGCGACCGCTTCCATACGAATACTTGAGTTTGAGCGTCACCGTGGCGCCCGTTAGTCCCTGACGGCGCAGGCGACGTCCGACCGACTCTCCCAGCAGCGCAATCGCCGCTTCGATGTCCCCACGCTCAGTTAAATCTTTCGCAAAGGTGCGTTCATTGCTGACCGACTTGACCTCGCGCTCTTCATCGAGGCTCGTGACTTCGGAGAGTTCGAGTCCCAGCGCACGCTGGCGCATGCGTTCGCCGTTGATGCCAAAAATAGACGCCAAGGTGGATTCCGGTGCGCGGGATAGCTCGCCGAGCGTGTAGATGCGCATGCGGCGCAGTCGCTCTTCTGCCGAGCGCCCGATGCCGCTCATGGCAGATACCGGCAGCGTTGCCAAAAAGCGCTGCTCGGTTCCAGGGCGTACGATGGTCAGCCCAAATGGCTTGTCCCGCTCGCTTGCGATCTTTGCGACCGTCTTGTTGCAGCCCACGCCAATTGAGCAGGTCACTCCCAGCGCTGCCACGCGGTCGCTTATGCGCCGTGCAACCAGCAGCGGGTCCTCGGGTGCAAAGCGACCTGGCGTGATGTCGATAAAGGCCTCGTCGATGGATACGCGCTCAACGCGCGGGGTCTCGTCGGCGAGAATCGCCATGACCTGCGCGCTGACCTCGTGGTAGCGATCGAAATGCCCATGCGTCCAAATGGCCTGCGGACAGAGACGTCGTGCCTCGGCCGAGGGCATGGCGGAGTGCACGCCAAAGCGACGCGCCTCGTATGAGCAGGTGGACACAACGCCGCGGGAATCGGCATCGCCACCCACGATGAGCGGCTTGCCGCGCCACTCGGGAT
>DBFZVF010000063.1:0-6043 GCA_048519165.1 Collinsella sp. | reverse complement strand
GTATCGGCGGCGTGCCGCGCGGCCGTATCGTCGAGATTTACGGTCCTGAGTCCTCCGGTAAGACGACGCTTTCGCTCGAGATCCTGGCCGAGGCCCAGGCAATGGGTGGCGTTGTGGCATTTATCGATGCCGAGCACGCGCTTGATCCCACGTATGCCGCGCGCATCGGCGTGGATATCGACGAGGTGCTCATTTCCCAGCCCGATACGGGCGAGCAGGCGCTTGAGATTGTTGACATGCTCGTGCGTTCCGGCGCCATCGATGCCATCGTCGTCGACTCCGTCGCCGCGCTGACCCCGCGTGCCGAGATCGAGGGAGAAATCGGCGATACTACGGTCGGTCTTCAGGCTCGCCTAATGAGTCAGGCGCTCCGCAAGCTCGCCGGCTCGCTGTCCAAGTCCAACACGACGTGCATCTTCATTAACCAGCTGCGTGAGAAGATCGGCGTCATGTTCGGCAACCCCGAGACTACGACGGGCGGCCGCGCCCTTAAGTTCTTCTCTTCGGTGCGTATCGACATTCGCCGTATCGACAGCATTAAGCTTAAGGACGAGGTTATCGGTAACCGCGTGCGCGCCAAGGTCGTTAAGAACAAGGTGGCAGCTCCGTTCCGTTCTGCTGAGTTCGACATCATGTACGGTACGGGCATCTCTAAGGAGGGCTCAATTCTGGACATGGCTGTCGAGTGCGGCATCTGCAAGAAGATGGGCTCCTGGTTTGCCTATGGCGAGGACAAGCTTGGCAACGGTCGAGAGGCCGCCAAGGCTTTCCTGCGCGAACACCCCGATTGCGCCGACGAGATTGAGCATAAGGTCCGCCTTGCCTGCGGTCTTGAGTATGACGATGATGCCCCCTCTGAGGTTGAGTTGACCGACCAGCCCGCCCCCGAGGAGTTTGATGAGCTGTACGCCATCGATGGCTCTGCGATGCTCGACGATGACGACGAGTAGCGGATGCCGACATGTCGTATACGGTGACCGAGGCTACGGTCGTCTTTCCCGATAAGAAGGCGGCCTCCTCGTTCTCGAGCGGTTATGCGTCTAAAAAGCCCTGCGCGCATATCGATTGCGATCTCGAGGGCGGTTTTGAACGTTCCATTTGGATTCCCGTGCGCGTGGCGCGCCTGTACGTTAAGAACCGCCCCGATCTTCCCTGTGATTGGGATGACTTTCGCGAGGCGGTGCAGCTTATCGAACGTAAATGTGCGCTCACCATGGTGACCGAGATGCTTTCGCGCCGCGATCATGCCACGGGCGAGGTACGCGATAAGTTGGCGCGCTATGGCTTTCGACAGCCTGCGATCAATTTTGCGGTTGCTCGAGCGACCGAGTATCGATTTTTGGATGAGAACCGCTTTTGTTCGTACTTTATTGAAGAGCGTAAGCGTCGCGGCTGGGGACAGCGCAAGATCGAGGTTGAGCTCAAGCGTCGTCATGTTGTGCTTGACGATATCCCCGGGTATCCCGAGGCATATTTTGCCGTGGATGATGACTTGGCCCGCGCTTCGGCCTTGCTCGCTAAACGTCGCGTTCCCGAGGCGCGCGCATTCGAAAAGCTCGTCAGGTTTTTGATGGGTAAAGGTTTTTCGTATCACATCGCCTCTGATGCCGTTAAGGCACGCCTCGATGCCTTAAGCGAGGAGTGCGCCGTGTAAGCGTGCACCTGTTACGCCCCTGCCGTTCACCGCTTGATTGGCGCCGTGCCGGGTGCGTTTATTTGACAGTTGTTGCGGTTCAACGTAGGATAATCACTGTCATTTGCTTTGTGATATGTGCTCATCTGTGATGAGTTTGTTTATATGTTTATCTGTATCCGACCCGCATAAGCTGCGCCCATATTACTCAAATGTCGCGAGCCGTTCGTAAGGACGGTTCGCTTTGCTGTGTAACGAATCCATAAAAAGGAGTGAGCATGCCTATCATTGCAGCGCTCGTTGGCCTCGTTTTGGGTGCCATCGCCGCCATTGCCTACATGCGCACCGCCAAGCAGGGTAGTCTTCACGAGGCCGACGAAAAGATTCAGTCGGCACACGCGCAGGCAGAGTCCCTGATCGGTGATGCTAAGCGTCAGGCCGAGACCCTCAAAAAAGAGGCTCTGCTCGAGGCTAAGGAAGAGATCATCAAGAACAAGCAGGCCGCCGAGGCCGAGGACAAGCAGCGTAAGAGCGAGATTCGCACGCTCGAAAATCGCGTGATGCAGCGCGAGGAATCGCTCGATCGTCGCAACGATGCGCTCGATAAGCGCGAGCATCAGCTGTCCAGCCAGGCCGGTCAGGTCGAGAAGCGCTCTCGCGAGCTTGAGGAGCTCTGCGCCAAGCAGACTTCCGAGCTTGAGCGTATTGCCGACCTTACGCGCGAGGACGCTCACAAGGAGCTGCTCGACAAGGTCCGCGGCGAGGTTACCCACGAGGCGGCTACCATCATACGTGAGTCCGAGCAGCAGGTCCGCGCCGAGTGCCACAAGACCGCTCAGGAGATTCTTTCCCTGGCGATTCAGCGTTGCGCCGCCGACCATACCGCCGAGGTCACCGTTACTTCCGTTCATATTCCCTCCGATGACCTCAAGGGTCGCATAATCGGTCGCGAGGGTCGCAACATCCGCACCTTTGAGCAGGTGTCCGGTGTCAACCTCGTGATTGACGACACCCCCGAGACCGTCGTGCTTTCGAGCTTCGATCCGGTCCGTCGTGAGACTGCCCGCGTGGCGCTCGAGAACCTCATTGCAGACGGCCGCATTCACCCCGCCCGCATCGAGGAGATGTATCACAAGGCCGCCGACTTGGTTCAGCAGCGTGTGCGCGAGGCTGGCGAGCAGGCCGCCTTCGATACCGGTATCCACGATCTGCACCCCGAGATCGTCAAGACCCTGGGTGCTCTTCGCTACCGCACCTCGTTTGGCCAGAACGTGCTGCAGCACTCGCTTGAGGTCTCCGACCTGTGTGGCGTTATGGCTTCCGAGCTTGGTCTGGATGTTGTGACCGCCAAGCGCGCCGGTCTTCTGCATGACCTGGGCAAGGCCATCGACCACGACGTTGAGGGACCGCATGCTGTCATTGGTGCCGAGCTTGCCCGCCGTTATGGCGAGAAGCCCGTTATCGTCCACGCGATCGAGGCCCATCATGCCGATGTCGACCCCAACACGGTGCTCGACGTTCTGGTCCAGGCTGCCGATGCCGTTTCCGCTTCTCGTCCCGGTGCCCGCCGCGAGTCGGCCGAGAACTACATCAAGCGTCTTGAGAAGCTCGAGGAGATCGCCAACTCTCATGACGGCGTCGAGCGTACCTATGCCATGCAGGCCGGTCGCGAGGTTCATGTCATGGTCCAGCCGGACAAGATCTCCGATGCCCAGTCCACGGTGCTTGCGCACGATATCGCCCATCAGATCGAGGAAGAGATGGAGTATCCCGGTCAGGTGCGCGTTGTCGTGATTCGCGAGAGCCGTGCCGTCGATATCGCTAAATAACATGAACGACGCGAACGAGCTCATCTCATTTATCGCGTCGATGTCGGGGGAAGGCAACCTTCGCGTCGAGGAAAACCTTGGCGAGGGGTATGTCCGCCTCCGCGTTTCGGAGGCCGAGCGCCGTCAGGCCAAGCATGATATTCAGCATGTAGAGGACATTGTCATCGAGATGCTGCGTAATGCTCGTGATGCCGGAGCCGATAGGGTCTATCTTGCCACGACCAAGGAGGAGGGTATTCGCACCCTCCTCTTCCTGGATAACGGTTCGGGTGTGCCGCAGGATATGCAGGAGCGTATCTTCGATGCCCGTGTCACCTCCAAGCTCGAGAGCATGAAAATGGACCGTTGGGGTGTTCACGGTCGTGGTATGGCGCTGTTCTCTATCAAGCAGAACACGGATGAGGCACGCGTTGTTACATCGGGCGTCGATTTGGGCTCCGCGTTTAAGGTGTGCGTTGCCACCGATCGCTTGGGTGAGCGCGCCGACCAGTCGAGCTGGCCTCAGGCGGTTAAAGACGAAGACGGCCGCTATGTTTGCGCTCGCGGCCCCCACAACATCATTCGCGCTGCGTGTGAGTTTGCCCTCGAGGAGCTGCGTTGCTGCGATGTGTATCTGGGCTCTCCGTCCGAGATCGCTGCGACTCTGTACGCTCAGGCTTCGAGTCGTCTCGATACGTCGTGCCTGCTCTTTATCGATGACGAGTGCGAGCTTCCAGTTATCGATCGCTTGGGCCTTGCCTCGGATGCCGAGGACTTTATCCGGATCTGCTCCGGGTTGGGTCTCGAGATGTCCGAGCGCACTGCCCACCGTATTCTGTCGGGACAGATTAAGCCCGTTCGCGGCGTGACCGCGCGCCTGCTGCGCGAGCGTGATTCCACCTCGCATGCGCCGGCTCCCGTCGATCTTGCCAAGGACCGTCGAGGTCTTCGCATTGCCAAGGATGATATGGCGCAGTTTTCGCGTGCAGTCGAGCGTGACTTTAACGACCTCGCTGCCCGGTATTACCTTAATCTGTGCGGCGACCCTAAGATTCGCGTTTCGCGTGATCGCATCACGGTGACGTTCGATCTTGCCAAAGAGGAATAAAATCTTTACCGAGTCCGCTCGGTACGATACAGTTATTGCAGTTAAAACGTACTTTTAAACGCAGGAGTTTCTTCATGGATTGCCTGAAGGTATCAAGCAAATCATCGCCCGCGTCCGTTGCCGGCGCCATTGCCGGCATGGTCAAAGATGGCGTCCCCGTCAACATTCAATGCGTCGGTGCCGGTGCCGTCAACCAGGCCATCAAGGCCGTTGCCATTGCGCGCGGCTTTCTGATTCCGACCGGCTTTGATGTCTCCTGCGCGCCGGTGTTTTCCGACATTCTTATTAACGGAGAGTCGCGCACGGCAATTCGTCTCTCTATCTACGTTCACCAGATTAATCGGGCTGCTATGGATAACGTTGTTATGGATGACGTTAAGCCCGTTGCGTAAGCGAGCCATCTGCACGCTTGTAGCACCTATGCGCCCCGTCGATACCATCGTTAGGATGTAAGCTCATGGACCAGCGTTCCGTACGCGATATTCTTGCCGGTAAAACCTACTTTATCCGCACATTCGGCTGCCAGATGAACCAGCACGACTCCGAGCGCGTGAGTGGCTTGCTCGATTCGTATGGCTGTCTTATGGCGCTCGATCCCGAGCATGCCGATATTGTCGTGTTCATGACGTGCTGTGTGCGCGAGGCTGCCGATACGCGCCTGTATGGTCAGTGCAATTCCTGCAAGAGCCTTCCTCCTTCGCCTTCGGGTAAGCGTGTTGTCGCCGTGGGCGGCTGCATCGCCCAGCGTGATGGTGAGGGCTTGCTCACCAACGTCGATAACGTCAACGTCATTTTCGGCACCCATTCTATTGCGCACGTGGCTGAGCTTATCGCCGAGGCGTTTTTGGATGGCAAGCGCCATATCCGCACGAATGAGCATGAGGATACCGACGCCATGAGTATGCCGTGGCATCGCGAGACGCAGTATCACGCATGGGTGCCCATTATGACGGGCTGCAACAACTTCTGTACGTACTGCATCGTGCCCTACGTCCGTGGTCGTGAGAAGAGCCGTCCCTTCGAGGAGATTGTCGATGAGGTGACCGGGCTCGTGCGCCAGGGCGTGCGCGAGATTACGCTGCTGGGCCAAAACGTTAACTCCTACGGTCGCGATCTCTTTGGTAAGCCGCGTTTTGCCGATTTGCTGCGCGCCGTGGGCGATACGGGCGTAGAGCGTATCTTCTTTACCTCTTCTCATCCTAAGGATCTGCTGCCCGAGACCATTGATGCTATGGCCGAGACGCCTGCCGTCATGCCGCAGCTTCACCTGGCCGTTCAGTCGGGCTCCACGCGCATTCTTAAAGAGATGAATCGTCGTTATACGCGCGAGGATTATTTGGGCCTGGTCGATCGTATTCGTAAGCGTATGCCCGATATTGCGCTTTCGACCGATATCATCGTGGGTTTCCCGGGCGAGACCGAGGAAGACTTTGAGCAGACGCTGTCGCTTGCCGAGACTGTGCGCTATGCCCAAGCCTACACGTTTATTTACTC
>DBFZVF010000062.1:0-14381 GCA_048519165.1 Collinsella sp. | reverse complement strand
ATCACCTACAGCGCTAGCCACCAAACGGCAGAGTCCCCGTCGAGCACACGCCCGGCGGGGACTTTTTTTCTATGTCAGCCGCCCGACCACCACGATGGGGACAGGCACCTTTGTGGTGGTTTGAGGCTTGGTCGGTCGTTTTGTCTCAATCTGTAACACCTGGAGCCCGTTGAGCTTCGTAGTTGTTACAGATCGAGACCTTGCGCCAGCCGCCTCCGCTTTGTCTCAATCTGTAACAGTTAGAGACCAAATTCCCCGCTACGTGTTACAGATCGAGACATTAGATTGGCGGCCGAGCAGTTCATCTCAATCTGTAACATCTAGAGCCGTTTTGGGCAGCTTGGTGTTACAGATTGAGATCTTGCAAAAGCCGAGAATGGGCGTTGTCGCCAAAACCTAACGCTTGCGACGCTTGGTCGCGGCGATGCCGGCCGCGGCAACGGTTGCGCCGGCGATGCCCAAGGCGGCGACCGTCATCGCGGTGGAGTCACCCGTGCTGGCGAGCTCCGTGCCGCCGGACTTCTTGCCGTTCTCGCCCTTACCCTTGGACTTGTTCGTCGTCACCGTGGTCGTCGTCGAAGTCGAACCGCCCGCAGGTACCCCGGTGCCGCCAGAGCCATCCGCACCGCCGCCCTGCTCGCCGTCGCCAGGCGTCGGCTCGGGCTCTGGCTTCAGACCGGGATCGGGCGTCGGATCAGGCGCCGCCTCATCGGTCACCGTAATCGTAATGTTCAGACGCTCGGAATACTCGCTGTACGACATGCCAGGGCGCTGTGCCGCAATACGCACATACATGTTGCTATCGAGCGCAATAGGCTCGGTGTACTTTACGCGGCCTTCGTCACGGCAGGGGCAGGTGTCGTTGGTGGTGTACCAAATCGTCGTGCCATCCTCGGCCGAAAGCTCCAGCTTCGTGCCCTTGGGCACCGTAATGTAGTTCTCCTTGGGCGACCATGCACCAAACGTCGTCGCACCAATCGTCGCCACCGGTCGCGCCGGTCGCACTGCCTCGGCAGACACGCGAACGTCGACCTGCTTGGACAGCGCCGTGTCATCCACCGTCGCCGTCAACGTCGTCAAACCGGGCAGAGCACCATGCAGCACAAACGTCGCCGCGCCGTCCTCGCCCGTCACGGCCTGGGTGGCATCGACAGAGCAGATAGCCGAGGACTCCAGCCCAACACTAACCTTGGCGCCCGCAAACGGCTTGCCCGCCTTATCGGTCACGTGCGCCACCAGCTCAAAGTCACCGCCATCAAGCATGGTCACGGCCTGCTCCACGTTGAGTTTGAGTTTGTCGGCACGAACGCCCACGACAAGCTCGCCACTTGCCCAGCGCGCCATGGCCGTGCCGGCGTAGTTGCGAGCACCGTCGAGCTCAAACGCCACCGTCGAGCCCGCCTCACGCGCATCGGCATAGCGAATACGCAGCACGCGCGACAGCGGCTTGCCATTGGGATCGTCCTGCTTGTCGAGCCACGTATACGTCACGTCGCCCAAGCCCTGCGCGCACAATGCGACCAGGGCATCGTCGCTCGCATCCATATACTGCGCAAACTCAACCTCGATGCAATCGGTATAGGCATGGGCCGAGGCCACCTCGGGCGCCGCCGTCGACACCAAGCCAATGTTCACCTCAGTCTGAATCGGCGGCACGCGCAGCCAAGCCGAACGCGCCTCCTCATACCCGTCCTTGGTCACGCGCACCTGATACCAGCCGGTCGGCGTATTCCAGTTGTACGCACCGTCCGCACCCGTTGCAAGCGGATTGTCCTGCTCATACTCCTCGGCATCCCAACGCACCGCATTGGTACCGGCCGCATCGTCGGCGCTCCACAGCTCAACCGTCGCGCCTTCAACCGTATTGGACAGCAGGCCCTCGTACACCACGCCCGCAGGGTCGGGTGCAGCCTTGGCAGCCACATTGCGATAACGCGCCTCAAAAATCGACTGCATCTTCTCTTCCGAGATCAAGCCGTCCTTGTTGGCCTTGTAGACCTCGGCATCGGTCAGCTCGCCCCAGTTGACCGTAATACGATTCTGGCACACGCGCTCCACCTGCTCGCAGGCAACATCATAGGCGCATTCGGCATTGGTCAGCTTAATCGCGCGCTCCGAACCTACGCTGGTCGAAGCCGCGTCATAGGCAGCGCCCACCACGGTACCCGCCGAACCGGCCGTCAGCACGCCGGCGATTGTCATAATGGAGCCCACTGCCACATCGGTGCTGTCGTGGCAGAGCTGGCGATACAGCAGATCCTCAAACGCACGCGCCTTCTCCATGGCGTCGCGCAGCGCGTAAATGCACTTCCAGTCGTCCTCGGTCTTCTCGGGCTTGGCAAGCAAGCGCGTATGCTGAAGCTCATAGCCCTCGCGCTCGCCCTTCACCTTCTGCATACGGACGTTCACGTTCTCCCAGTTCTTGCTGGCATCGTTCACGCCGTAAATGCCGGTAAAGATGCCGATGCCCTGGGTCGCCGCGGGAAACGCCTGGCCGGCCGCCTTCCACGCATCGGTCTTAAAGACCTGTCCGAACATCTCGCACTCGATCTTATAGCTCTTGAGCGAACGGATCGTGCGGATGAGCTTCATATGGGCGCTCACGTCGCCGTTGCGCTTCCAGGCCATGAGCCATCCGCGCACCTTGGAGTTGTTGAGGCTATGGACCACATTCCAGTTGTCGTACAGGTCGTCCAGAATGTCGCACTGCATGGCGATCGAGTTAAACAGAAGCGCCTGGTTCTTGTTGTTATTGGAGTTCTCGATAAATTCCGACTCGATATAGGCCGTCTGCTCGCCATCGGGCGCGGCGACCTTAAAGCCCTTGACGGTATCGTCGTCAGCCGCCTTGTAGCTCAGTGAGCTGCCGAGCGCCTGGCCCAAATCGTTAAACCCGCTCGTCGACTGGCCGTTGTACTCGCTGGCCTTAATGCCCGCACATTTGTTGAGTGCCGCAGCGGTTGCGTCATTCCAGCTTCCGTATTGGTTGAGCCGGCCGATACCCATCGACTGGCCCACCAGGTCCTCGGCCTGCTGGGCAATAAACTCCGCTCGCGATGCATGGTCGACGAGTTCCTTGATGGCGGCCGCATCCGCAGCGTTCGCGCCCTGGGCCGCCGCGAGTTCCTGATACCAATCCTCGCTGGTGCCGTAAGCATCCTCAAAGATCATCTTGTCCACATTGACGCCATAGCTGTCGCCCTGCTGGGTCAGCAGCGCCGCCGACCCGCCGACCGCGGCCTTGAGCTCAGCCGCAAACTGCGCGGCCTCGTCGTTGCCAGCACCATCACCCTCGCCGTCGCTGGCGGCAGGGGCGCGACGAGCCTTACGCGCAGCTCCACCTTGGGCTTCATCCTCTTTACCGTCCTTGTCCTCTTCGGCAAACGCATCGGCGACCATCTGGTCAATCGCGTCGTTAAAGGCCTCGTCGACATCATTAAACGAGTTATCCATCATATACTCGTGCCACTGCTGCACGGCATTCGAGAACTCCTGCTGGCGCTCCTCGGCCGCGGCGGAATGCTTTTTGGCCGAAGCTTTGGCGTCAAAACTCAGCATGGTCATAAGCTGGGCATTGGAGATGCGGTAGGTCTGCGGCATAAAGATTTGCTCAAAGTTGCCGCAGTTCACATAGGTCGAGTCATTCGCCTTGTTAAACTCATTAAGCAGCTTAAGGTAGCCCTCGTCCACATACTCCGCCGCATAGCGCACGCGGGTGCCCTCGCGCGACTTTTGAGTCAGAGGAATCGTCACCGTCTTGCCATCCACGCAGTCCACGTACAGGTCGAGCGTGTCGGCGGCCTCTTCGTTGCCCACCTCGAGCGTAATATCGAACGTCCAGTAGGCGTTCTTCTTTTGTGGCAGATGATGGAAGGTCCACAGGCTCTTGCCGGTGTCCTTGCCGTCCTTGACCAAGTTTTGCGTACCGCCACGATACGTCACATCAAAGTTCCAGACCGAAGCGCTCGGAACATAGCGCACATAATTGCGAGCCGTTACCTCGGCAGCAGCGGCGGCAACATCGGTCGAGCCCACGCGCGCTTCGAGCGTCACACGCTCGGCGGCAAGCGTATCCTGCGGCAGGTCGTATTCAATCTTGGCACGGCCGAGTTTATTGGTCTTGCCGGTGTACTTTGCAGCCGACGAGCCCGTCCCCACGGCGAACTGTACGCTCTTGCCCGGCGCTGCATAAACGTAGGCCACATTGCCCAGCAGGCTGTGAACGTCGGTGTTGTCGACCTCGATGCGCGATCCGCTAACCTCGAGTGTGGTGCTTCCCAGCGGCAATGTCACCTCGCCCAGCGTAATAAGCGGCGAGACGGCATAGATGCCCGCGGCCTTAGGCTTAAAGCGCACAAACACATCGGCGCCCGCACTCTTCTTCATATCGAGAACGAGGTTGTCGCCCTCCCAAGTTGTGGCAGCCCACATGGCATCGGAGCTGGCGCCGGCTTCGCGAGCGCCTGCGGACACATCCTCGACGGCATCCTTGGCCAGAGGAATCTCAATCTTGGCAGCCTGGCTGTCCTTGAGCTCGTAATGAATGCGCAGCTCGGTCTCCGCGCCAACGACCGCGGACGAATCAGCGATAACCGAGCCCGCCGTCAGCCCGCGCTCGGCACGATACGTCTCCACGTCAAACGTGGGGACGTCGAGCGTCACGTCGAGCTGTTTGCCGTCCTCAATCTTCACCTGCTTTTGCGCGATATGCTTACCCACGGTCAGCCCTAGGCGGCTAAACGTGGAATAGCTCGTCGCTTGGATGTCGTAGCTCGTCTTGTTAAAGGCGACGATGGTGTACGAACCGGCCTTAAGGCGCGGCGTCTCGGCCTTCATGATAGGCGTGGTGCCATCGTCTTCGTAACCCATCAAATAGGTGACGCCGTCGGCGACTAGCTTGCCGTCGGACGTACGGAACACCAGCACGCGGTTGGCGCCCTGGTAGTCGCCCTTGGTCGTGACCGTCGCCGTGCCCCAGGGTTTCAAGTCGATATCGACCTTGCCGGCCGAAGGCTTCACCGTCGCCGTCGCCCCACCCAGCTTGAGGCTGTCTTTGGGCTCGAGCGTTATCTCCAGATCCTGGTCTGCATCGGCAATGGCCTGCGACACCACGAGCGCTGTACCCTGGATACGGTAGTCGTTTTCCTTGTCGCCCTTGGCAGGCTTAAGCGTCTTGCCGCCGCTCTTCACCGTCAGATCGATGTTATCGAGACTATCGAGCTCAATGCGTTCGGTCTTATCCTGGCCTGCGACCGGTTCGAGATAGGCCACATTAAGTTCACTCGCGCGCGAAGCCGGAATCTTGGTAAAGTCCTCAGCCTTAATCTCTCCGATATTCCATGTGCCCGTCATCTGGTCGCCCGGGCGCGCCAGCACCATGTCATAGTAACCGCTGAGCGAAATGCGCAGGGTGGCTGCTGTCTTGGAGAGAGCGTCCGCTGTAAAGCTGCCGTCATCGCCAACCGCCAGCGGCGTGGACTGCCCCGCCTGCACGAGTGTAGCCGTCACGCTCTGGGGAAGTTTGCCCGTCACCTGGGCCGCCTCGCCCATCCACTCAAACGTGTAGGCAGGCTTCGAGGAATCGACGGAGTCCTTGCGATCGGCCACGGCATCGGCAAGCTTTTTGACCATCGAGGGGTTGCCAGCCGAATCGGTCGCATAGGCATAGATGGTCTGGCCTTCACCAAAGGGAATCGCATACGTTACGCCATCGATTGTCACGCGCTCATTATAGTCGCCCGGATAGCCCGCCTCACCAAACTGAAGATCGGGGTTCATCACGCGCAGGGCAACGGCATTATGGTTCGTCTCGTTTCCGTATCTCGTGTTCTCAAAAGCTCCCCACTCTATCATTTCCACGCTTTTGGGTAGCACAATCTCTTTGCCGGCAATCGCAGGATCAAGAGAGGCGAACGCGAGCGCCCCGATAGATTTGACACCATCGCCAATCGTCACCGACGACACATGCGAGCACCCGTCAAAGGCATAGCGCTCAATCCGCTCCACCGTGCCCGGCACGTTGATCTGCGTAAAGGTGAGTACCGTTGTGTCCGAGACATAGAACTGCGGTACGCCGCAATTGGCGAAGGCGCGATAGTCGATAGTCTTAACCGAAGGCGGCAGCGTTGCCACCACATTGTCGTCAAGTTGTTCGCAGCCCTCAAAGGCCTGCTCGGGAATCGTGGTAAAGGCCGCGTTGTTGGGCCAGGTCACCGTGTGAAGTGTCTTGCTTCCGGTAAACGCATTCCAGCCCAGTTCCTCAACCGAATCGGGCAGTGCGATTTCCTTGATGCTGCTGCCGCCCAAACCGCCCACAGAGCGGATATGCGAATCGGGGGCAAACGTAATTGATGTGAGCGCAACGTTTCCCATGCCCTTAAGACTCACGACATTTTTGCCGTCGATGGTCGAGGGCACCTCCAACGTGGTAATGCCCGCGTCGCCATACTCGATAGAAATTTCGTTGGTGAGGTTATCGATCGAGAAGTAGTACTGCGCGGGGGTCTGCTCGCCGGCCACGTAGCCATCGTCGTATTCACCCTTTACGCCCGTAGTGCCCTTCGAGGTTGCCCAGAGTCCAAGTTCCTCGTTCCAGGTTGCCTCGGCACCGGAAGCCTCCTCTTGCTTCTGCTGCTCGGCGAGTTCCTTGCCCTCGACAAGATCAGTGGCGAGCGTACCCGCAGGTGTGCTCTCGGTCTGCCCGGCGCCCGTTAGGCCCGCCGCCGATGCAATCTCGGAGGGCGGGGGCGTAGGGGTATCACCGCTATCGAGCACTGTGGGGTCGGCGACGCCGGCATCGGGCGCGGGGTCGGCGGAAGCAGAGTCTGACGTTTGGGCGTCAGCCGAATCGGCGGGAGCGGCGTCGGCTGCTTGGCCGTTATCCGTCTGCACAAAAGTGCCGTCGGTGTTGAGGGCCTCAGCAAACGCGCCCGCGGGAAACGAACCCGTCACCATCGCGAGGGTCACCGTGGCAACCGTCAGCCGTCGGCAAAGCGCTCGAGCAGTAGTCCACCTCATGGTCGTTCCTTTCCTGCAAACCAAAAGTCATCCAGCGTAATCGTTGTTCAAAAACAAAGCGAACGGTAGGTTCATATATACGAACCTACCGTTCTACCTGCGCAAACCACCGCAAAGGGGACAGGCACCTTTGCGGTGGTTCTGGACTCGGCCGGCCAGTTTGTCTCGATTTGTAACAGTTAGAGGTCAAATTCCCCGCCTGGTGTTACAGATCGAGACATTAGATTGGCGGCCATTCGGTTCATCTCAATCTGTAACATCTAGAGCCGTTTTGACTGGCTTGGTGTTACAGATTGAGATTTTGCTGAGGCCGAGAACGAGAGCCGTCACCCAGCTCTAATGCTTGCGGCGCTTGGTCGCGGCGAGGCCGGCGGCGGCTACGGTTGCGCCGGCGATGCCTAGGGCGGCGACCGTCATCGCGGTGGTATCCCCCGTGGTAGCCAGGACAGCATCGCCCTTCTTGGCCTGCGTGGTTTTCTCAACCGTCTTGGCCGTGGTGGTTGTCGTGACCGGTTTAGCCGCGGGCTTGGTCTCGGGCTTCACCTCGGGCTTGGGCTCAGGCTTGACCTCAGGCTGCGGCGCGGGCTTTTCGGGGTCGACCGGAGCCGGCGTGGCCTCGGGCGTAAACGTCAGATCGGTGTTGAGCCACAGAGTGAAGATACAGCCGCTCTCGGGATCAACTACACTCGCTTCGCCCATCTGGTAGCCGCACTCCTGGCCGTTGATCACCAGCTTGGTGTCGGGCGTAAAGTAGAAGCCGCGCGCGGACTTGAGGTAAATGCCGTAGCGATAGGTCACGCCAGGCTTAAAGACGTCGATGTGATTCGTGATGTTCTGATCCCAGAAATCCACGGAGTTCACTTCGCTGCCGTCGCTACCCGTCCAGAACTCACACTGAGGAAGGGAGTTGGAGCCCGTCGGAACATTCGCCGTAAAGACCGGCTTATCGCCCGCCTTGAAGGTGGTCGTGGCGCCGTTGATCTCTATAACGTCGATGGCCCGCCATTCGTCGATCGGCTGCTCGCACAGCATATTGTCAGCGTTTGGCGCGAAGACGCCGTTGACGGTCTTGATGTGGTGCGTCCAATGGCCGTTGACGTACATCATGCAGTCATTGCCCACGGTATTGTCGCCCTTGAGCCTCAGCTCGACGGAATACATGTAGAACTTGCCCTCTTCGAAGTGTTCGATCCTCCTCGCGCCCGTCGGATACTTGGCGGGGTCGGAATACCAGAAGGCAACGGGCGTGAGCTCCGCGGGGTCGCTGCCATCCATCTCCTCCCAGCACTCGTAGGCGATCTCGTACTTGTCGGCGTCAGCAGCGGGAATCGTCGCGGTCGCGCGGGGCGCCTCGCCGGGCGCGTAGTTGGTCTTCACGTCGTTGACGTTCAGGTTATGGAGGGCTTCGTTTTCTGAAGCAACGAGCGTAATTTCGCTATTGATGGCGTAGCGGAGGTAATAATCGTACCTGGTTTCGTTGAGGATAGTCGAGCTGCCTTCATAGTCAGTTCCGGTATACTCCAGTGCCGTGCCAATATAGAGAGCCTCATTGCGCGTGAGTCGATACGAGCCGCCTGCCGCGCCACCCGTAAAGGTCAGCGTCAGCCTCATGTGATTGCCAACGGGTTCGAAGCGAGCCGTCACGTCGGACATGGACGCATCCTGAACTTCGACCAGAATGCCCGAAGCGGCATCGGCCCTGTAGTACTTAACCTCGACGACTTCGCTCGCAAGCGTTTCTGGAATGCCACCCTCTACATCGAGAAAATCGTGGGTATACGGCTGGCCCTTTTTGAGTGTGACCTTGCTCGGAAGCGCGCAGTCCGTATAGTGGGGGACCACGGTCGTGTTGACCCTAACGTCGCTGCCGCCAACAACATCGGTCACACCGCAGGGCATGATGGCGTTGTTTGCCGACGAGCTGTCGGTGCCACCAAGAGAGCCATCTTGGTTGACAGCAACCGTATCGTTCACCGTTGCCGCCGGTGCGTCCTGCTGATCTTGCTGAGCTTCTGCCGTGGACGGTGCCGCCGGAGCCGCGTCAGCCATCGGCGCAGCCGGAGCCACCGGTACCGGCGCCGGAGCCGCCGTATCCTCCGCAACCGTCGGCGTCACCGGAGCCGCGGCAACCTCATCCGTCCCAGCGGCGGGATCGGCGCATTCCGTCGCCAGCGCCACGCTCGGCAGCAGCAACTGCCCGACCATAAGCGCACACGCGCCGGCGCAAGCTATTTTGGCACCCACACAACGCCAGGTACCGCGAACCAGCGAGCAGGCGGACTCACGCTGAGCTTGCTTGTCAAAGTGGCTTACGTTCATAACGGCCTCCTTGGTCGTAGGGACATGCCACCACAAAGGTGCCTGCCCCCTTTGTGGTGGTCCTGTACCACCAAGATGTGCCAAATGACTCCATATGCCTAGGTTCGTAGATGTGAACCTAGGCCTCTACCTGCGGTTTAATTCAATATGATTTCGCCATCGCCACACTCGTCCCGGGAACGCTACAATCGAGGACACGATTATTCGTCCACCCAAAGGACCGTCCTTGAACCTGAGCAGGTCTAAAATCAACGCGCTTCTGGCACTCGCGCTCTTCACCTTCGCCTTCCTTGCCGCCGAGTTTCGCTTCGACGTCAACGTCGGGCTGCTCGCCGGTGCCGAACGCGTTGTGATCGCACAGGGCTTTATCCTTGGCGCCAGCGTCATCGGCTTTATCGGATATGCACCACTGCTCGGTCTCGCCCAACGCAAAGGCCAGCCCCAGGCAGTTGTCAGCGCCGCCGTTCCCATCGCCATCCTGGGATTGACCCAGATCCAGTCCCCCACGGGTTCGCTTGCCCTCGAAATTCTGGGCTGCGTGGCATTCCTTGGACTCGGCCTGCTGGGCGCCGCTGCGCACCACGCCTTTTCACTGGCGTTTCAAGACGATCCCAAGCTCGCCACCGGTGCGGGAGCAGCCTATGCCGCGGGCATCCTGATGCAGTTCGCCGTCAACCTGCTCAATTGCGGCGGTATCGCAGAGCTCATCGTCCTTGGCGCAGCGACTATCGCCATATCCGCCCTCAGCGTCGTTCCCCAAAAAGCTGCCGAGAGCTCCAGCCCCGCCATCAATCCCTTTGCTGAGTCCTCTCATGCCCTCGCCAAACAGGCATGCTGGAGCATCGCGCTCGTCATGATTCTTGCCTGTCTGTTCTCCACCCTCGACAACGTGGTCACACTCTCCAACGCCCACGGCACCATTGCCGTGCAGACTTGGCCGCGCCTCTTTTTGGCGGCAAGCGGCCTTGCCGCCGGTCTTATCTTTGACCTTGCCGAGCGCCGCTACATGGGACTTGTCATGCTCGGCATCGCCGTGCTCTCGACCATTTCCATCCTGGCCGTGGAGGCCGGCGCCGATCCCAACCTAGGCCTTGTCGTCTTTTACCTGAGCTCGGGCTTTTTTGTCACGTTCTTTACCGCCACCTTTACACAGCTGGCACCGCGCATGCATGCACCCGCCCTCTGGGCCGGCATGGGGCGCGCCGCCAACAATGTATGTGCATTCACTACATCGGGCATCTCGCTTGCCCTCGTGACCTCGGGCAACGTTGCCCTCATCATGATCGGTGCGCTCATGCTGCTTGTGGCGGCGAGTGTGGCGTTTGTAGCCGCGGGCCTGTTCCGCCTGCCCCAAACCGAGCAGGAGCGCGAGCGCGAGCAGCTGGCAGAAGAAGCACTCGCCGCCCCCACCATCGAGGAGCAACGCCAGGCCTTCATCGCCAACCACGCTCTCACCCCGCGCGAAGTCGACGTGCTCATAGCCGTGACCCAGGATGAACGCCCGCTCAAGCAGGTCGCCGAGGAGCTCGGTATCTCGATGCGCATGGTGCAGCGCCACCTGAGCTCTATCTACCAAAAGACCGACACGCAGACGCGCGCCGGTCTCACCAAGGCCTTCCCCTCCGCCTAAAACAAAAACCACCACAAAGGTGCCTGTCCCCTTTGTGGTGGTTTTTGGTCGGTTAAGCCTCGAGTTGCGCCACTTTGTAGCGGTAGGCGGCGGCGATAACGTCTTTACAGCCCTCGCGTCCCAACTTGGCGCGGTTGACGACGATGTCTTTGCCGCTCGTCATCTTCCACTTTCCGGCGCTGTAGCGCTTGTAGAACGCCTCGCGCGCCTTCTGCTGCTGCTTGACCAGCTTGGCGCCCTTCTTTTTGTTAAGTCCACGCTTCTTGCGCACGATCTCGACGCGGTCCTCAAAGGGTGCGGTCACCAACACGGCAATATGGTTGGGGTTGTTACGCAGCAGGTAATCGGACAGGCGACCTTCAATAATGCAGCTCTCGGTCTCGCCCAGATCCAAAATCACCTGGCTCATCTTTTGGAACAACTTGTCCGAGTACGAGCGCGCATCGTAGCGGTCGGGCAGGAACGCCATGTTCTCCACGGCCAGACGTTCGTCATAGGCGGCCATCTTATCGAGCGACTCGCCCGCGCGCAGAGACGCGCGCACCAGCAGCTCGTTGTCGTACAGCGGAATCCCCAACTCGTCGGCAAGCATGCGACCAATCTCGTGGCCCTCGGCGCCAAAGTCGCGCGCGATGGTAATGACCACAGGATTCTTCTTGTTCTCCAGATCGCTCATCGCGATTCCTTTCTCTATGTGGCAAAGGGGCTGTCCCTTTGCCACATTCTACGCTGCCACCATTCGCCTCTGATATGCGCGAACCAGCAGCGAGATACCAAAGTTGAGCACAAAGTACATCGCAAACACCAGGCCGTAGAGCATAAGCACCTGCGACAGGTCGATTGCGTGGGCCATCACGACGTTTGCCGTGTACATGAGCTCGGCCACGTTAATGCCCGAAAGATACGAGCTGTCCTTGATGACGGTCGTGCACTGGCTAAACAGCGCCGGAATGATCGTCTTAAATGTCTGCGGCAGAATGATGTAGCGCATGGTGGCAAAGAAGCCGAAGCCCTGGCTCTGCGCTGCCTCAAACTGGCCGCGCGGAATCGAGTTGAGGCCGCCGCGCACAATCTCGGCCATAACAGCGCTGGTAAACAGCGTGAAGGCGATGGTCGAAATCACAATGTCCAAACCCTGCACCGTAAAGTAGATAAACAGGATCCACAGCAGGTTCGGCGTGCAGCGGAACAGCTCGATATAGGCGCTCACCAAAATACGGAACGGGCGGGGCGCATAGCTTTTAACGAGCGCCAGCACCGTGCCAAAGATGAGCGAGAAAAAAATCGACAGCGCCGAGATCTCGATTGTCTTAACAAAGCCGCCCCAAATGTAGAGCAGGTTGGTCGCGTTGAAGATTTCCATGCGCTAGGCCTCCTCTACGTTGTCGAGCCCCAGCTCGGCCAGGCTCACGCCGCGCGGACGCTCCTTGGAGCGGCGCTCGAGCCACTGCACCAGCATGGCGAGCGGAAAGCAGATGATGAAGTACATAAGGCAGCAGACGATGTATCCCTGCAGGTAACCGTACAGACTCACAAAGTTGTCGGAACGGTACATAAGATCGCCGCCGGCCACAAGCGCGAGCACCGACGTGTTCTTGACCAAGTTGAGCGCCTGGTTACACAGCGGCGGCAGAATGATCTTGAATGTCTGGGGCAGCACGATGTACCAGTACGCCTGCGCACGGGTGAAGCCCTGGCTCTGGGCCGCCTCCATCTGACCGCGCGGAACCGCCTCGATACCGGTGCGGATGACCTCCGAAATGTAGGCCGCGTGATACAGGCCCACACCCAAGAAGCCCAGCACGAACGGCGCGATACGCACCGGCTGGTCGGCACCGGTTATGGCCTGCAAAAACTGCGGACCGGCCATGTACATAAAGAGCACCTGCACGGGCAACGGGGTGTTCTGGTAAAACTCAACGTACACGCGGCTTATGGCGCGCAGCACGCGCGAGCGAGTGGTAGAGAACACGCCCAGCAGCGTGCCCAGCACCAGCGACAGCAGCAGACCGGCAACGACCACCTGCAGCGTCACGCCAAAGCCCTCCCAGAAGGGCCCCATGTTTTGAAATGTCGTCGACCAACGGTCGGCGTCAAATAATCCTTCGAGCATTTGATTCCTTCCTTGGACGATCCGCCTATACAAGACCCCAGGTCTTGACCTCTTGGTCGAGCCAGCCGTCGGCCAGGCGATCGCATATCACCTGATCGACCACGGCCGAAAGGTCGCAGCCCTTCTTGGTCGCCACGCCGTAGCCCTGCTCGCCAAACTTGACCTCGGGCTGCAGCAGCTCAACGGTCTCGTTCATGTAACCGGCCAGCGTGGAGCGGTCCATGGCAAAGACGTCGATATTGCCGGCGTCGAGCGAACTCTTGATGATGGGGTAGCCGCTAAAGGCCCTAAACTCGGGCTTGCAGCTAAAGCCGTTGTCCTTGATCATCTGCTCGATCAGGCCCTGCGTGGTAGCACCCTGACTCACGCCGATGACCTTGCCGTCCAGGTCCTCAATCGAGGTAAAGCCCGAACGCTTCTTGACCATGAGTCCCACGTAATCGGTGCGGTACGGCGTCGAGAAATCCCAGCTCTTCTTGCGCTCGTCGGTGATGGTGTAGGTCGCCGCGACCACATCGAGTTGGCCGTTATCGATCAGCGGGCCGCGCGTCTTGGGCGTTACGTCGGTAAACTCGACTAGCTCCTGGGCGCGAGCATCCTTGTAGCTCACACCAAAGACGGCAGCGGCGATCTGGTAGCACAAATCAACTTCCATGCCCTCAAAGCGACCCTTGGCGGTGTCGTAATAGCCATAGCCGGGAACGTCCTTCTTAACGCCGGCATTCAGATGGCCACGCGACTTGATGGCCGCAAGCTTGGAGCCCTTGTCGGAGCCCTCGCCGCTGGTGGAGTTGCCGCAACCGGTAAGCGCGGTCCCCGTCAGCGCAAGCATGCTGGCGCCAGCCAGCTGCAAAAAGTGACGGCGCGACACGGCCGCCCTCGTCATATCCGTCATGTCCATCACCGCGCCTAGTGCAGAATCTTGGACAGGAACTCACGGCAGCGCGGGTTCTCGGGGTTATCGAAGAAGTGCTCGGGCGTGCCCTCCTCCAGGATGCGGCCGTCCTCCATAAAGATGACGCGGTCGGCCACCTGGCGCGCAAAGCCCATCTCGTGCGTCACGCAGATCATGGTGATGTCCTCCTGCGCGAGCTCAATCATAACGTCCAGAACCTCCTGGACCATCTCGGGGTCGAGCGCCGAGGTCGGCTCGTCAAACAGGATGATGTCCGGGTCCATCGCCAGCGACCGCACGATGGCAATGCGCTGCTTCTGTCCGCCGGAAAGCTGCGCCGGATAGACATCTGCCTTTTCTTCAAGCCCTACGGTCTTGAGAAGTTCCTTTGCCTTCTTATCGGCTTC
>DBFZVF010000061.1:0-4884 GCA_048519165.1 Collinsella sp. | reverse complement strand
GCATTGTTGTTGCCGGCACTTATTCTGCACTAGGGGACGCTCTTTTTGTGCCGGTGGACGGGGACACTCCTTTGCTAGAAGATCTGGCGCAGGTCTCCGCGGTTGAGGGCTTCGTCGAAGAGGTGCTTGAACACCACGCTGCCGTGCAGGCCATCGTGCTCAAACTCGTTGGTTACCCAGGCGTGCGAGTTGCCAATGCGGCTTAGCGTGTCGAGCTGCAGGCTCGAATCGACGTACATGTCGTCGAAGTACACCGCAGCCTGGAGTGGTACTTCGTTGCAGGCCAGGCGCTGCGGGTCGTAGATCTTGTCCCAGCTGGTGTCTTCCATCAGCAGATCCATGGCGAGCTTGAAGGGCTTGAGCTCAGGCATCTGCTCAAACATCCACGGGAACATGGCCTCGCCGGTAAACATGAGCGGGCGCGCGAGCGTGTCGAACTCGGCGCGGTGCGCCTTCTCTTCTGCCGCGGCCCAGCGGATGGGCATGGTGTCGCCGTCGGCGTAGATGAACTCCTGCAGCGTCCAGTACAGCGGATTCGTGCGTGTGCTGGTGCGCTCGAAGGCGTGCATCAAAAAGCTGTCGGATACCGAGGAACCGCAGCTCAACGTACCGTCGCCATCAACAAACGCGTGGTCGATAATCCAGTGCATGCGCTCAAAGCTCGGCTTCATGCCAAAGTCGCTGCCCATGAGCTGCAGGCGCTCGACCGTCATCGGCGAGCCGTCGGGCAGTGCGGGCTTTTGCTCCTCGAGGGCATCTGCCAGGGCCGCCACGCGTTCGACGTCGGCGGGGTAGCGGTCATAATACTGCTGGGTCTTGGCCGCCATGCGCGGGAAGGTGTGCGCGTAGACCTCGCTGGCGCTCGCCGGCACGTGCGGAATGCCGCCGCAGGTAAAGCTTGCCGTTACGCCCTCGGGGAAAAGCGATAGATAGCTCAACGTCAAAAAGCCGCCGTAGCTCTGCCCGAGTGTGACCCAGGGCTTGCCGCCAAAGCCCACCAGGCGCAGGTACTCAAAGTCGCGCACGATGGAACTGGCGAGGTGGCGCTTGAGAAAGTCCGCCTGCGAGCGTGCGGCATCGGCTCCTGCTGCCTCGGCGCGATTGCCCAGAGCCGCGATCGTACGCCCGTCTACGCAGCTGCTGCGCCCGGTGCCTCGCTGGTCGGGCAGCACGACGCGGAAATGCTTGACGGCCTCCTCGATCCAGCCATCGCTTGTGGGCGACAGCGGACGCGGGCTCTCGCCGCCGGGGCCGCCCTGCAAAAAGAGGAGGAGCGGCAAGTCGTCGTTAATGCGGTCGGGCGCGCAAACCACGCGGTAGAAGAGCTTGATGCTTTCGGGTGCGCCGGCGATGGGCGCCGGCATGGCGCCGCGGCGCATGGTGCTGCCGACGGCCAAAAGCATGGGCTCCAGGCCGCGCCAGTCGAGGGGGACGTCGATGCTGTGGTCCTCGACATAGAGACCGGGGACGTGGTACGAAGTGATGAGGGCCATGTGATGCTTCCATTCGTTGCGGTGTTTCGGGTTGACCAATTCTACCGCCGTCTGCGAGGATGCGTGCAAATCGGCTACCATGGTTGGCAAACATCTAAGAGAAAGGGCCGTTCATGTCGGTCGATATAGCCACCTACGTTCACGATCTTGCCGTTGAGGCCAAGGCCGCTTCGGGCGCGCTTGCCACGGCGAGCGATGTCCAGCGCCAGGAGGCCGTGCGCGCCATGGCCGCGGCGCTGCGCGACGGCGTTGATTCCATCGTTGCCGCCAATGAGCTCGATATGTCCGCGGCGCGCGATGCGGGCACCTCGGCGGGGCTTCTCGACCGTCTGCTGCTGACGACCGAGCGCGTCGAGGGCATGGCCGCCGGCCTGGAGAAGCTCGCCGAGCTGCCCGATCCCGTCGGCCGCGTACTCGACCACCGCGTGCTTGCAAGCGGTGTGGATCTGACCCGCGTGAGCGTGCCGCTGGGTCTGGTGGCCATGGTCTACGAGGCGCGCCCAAACGTGACGGCCGACGCCGCGGGCATCTGCATCCGCACCGGCAACGCCTGCATTCTGCGCGGCGGTTCGCTGGCCTATCACTCGTGCGCCATGATTACCGAGCTGCTGGCCGATGCCCTCGAGGCGCAGGGCTTCCCGCGCCAGGCCGTCTCGATGATCGAGTCCACCGACCGCGAAGCCACCGGCGAGCTCATGAAGCTTCGCGGCATCGTCGATGTGCTCATTCCGCGTGGCGGTGCGGGCCTGATCCAGCGCTGCGTGCGCGAGTCGATTGTGCCGGTGATCGAGACGGGCACGGGCAACTGCCATATCTACGTGCATGAATCCGCCGACTTTGACAAGGCGCTCAACATTATCGTCAATGCCAAGACCCAGCGCGTGGGCGTGTGCAATGCCGCTGAGTCACTGCTGGTCGACCGTGCTGTGGCCGATGCGTTTTTGCCTGCGGTCGTGGCCGTGCTGCATGACCACGGCGTGCTGATTCACGGTGACGATGCCGCGTGCGCCGCGTGCGTCGATGCCGGTCTTGCCGAGGGCGATGACTTTGTTGCCGCAACTGAGGAGGACTGGGGCCGCGAGTATCTGGCGCTCGAGATGAGCGTGAAGGTCGTGGCGAACGAGGACGAGGCCATCGCGCACATCAACCGCTACGGCACCATGCATTCCGAGGCCATCATCGCCGAGGACGAGGATGCCTGCGAGCGCTTCCTGGATGCGGTCGACGCCTCGGCCGTGTACGCCAACGCCAGCACGCGCTTCACCGACGGCGGCGAGTTTGGCCTGGGCGCCGAGATCGGCATCTCGACCCAAAAGCTCCACGCCCGCGGCCCCTTTGCCGCCGAGGCCCTCACCACCTACAAATACAAGCTCCGCGGCACCGGTCAGGTTCGCCCCTAAACCTACCAAAAAGGGACAGGTTTATTTTGGCAGGTTTTATCTGCGGTTTTGCCGGGCGACACGTTTGCCCGGCTTTTTTCTCCGTATACCTTTTCTGCCTTTCGGCTTGAGCTACGGCGATATACGATAATGACACCGTGTCCTAGCACCGACTCACCTGGAGGTATTGCCATGTCCCAGATGCTTTCCGCCGGAATCACCCGCGACCGTGCGTTCGAACTGCTTAACGAGCACAACAAAGACCCGTTCCACATCACCCACGGCGAGACGGTCGAGGGCACCATGCGCTACTTTGCGCGCGAGTTCGATCCCAAGAACGAGGAGTTTTGGGGCATCGTCGGCCTGCTGCACGACTTGGATTGGGAGGAGCATGAGGACGACCCCGTGAACCACACCATCTATGCGGCAGAAATCCTCGAGGGCGAGGGCGCATCGCCCGAACTCATTCGCGCTATTCAGACGCACACGTCCGATTTCAATGCCTCGCTGCCCAAGCCCGAGCTTCAGATGGAGAAGATCCTGTTTGCTTGCGACGAGCTCACCGGCTTGATCGGTGCTGCCGTGATCATGCGTCCGAGCAAAAGCGTCATGGACTTTACGACTAAGTCGCTCAAGAAAAAGTTCAAGGACAAGCGCTTTGCCGCCGGCTGCTCGCGCGACGTGATTTCGCAGGGCGCCGAGATGTTGGGCTGGGAGCTTCCCGAGCTCTTCGACCGCACCATCGCGGCCATGCAGTCCTTCGCGCCCGACCGCGACACCTTCCAGGCCTAACCTGCCAAAAAGGGACAGGTTTATTTTGGTAGGTTTTATCTGGGAAAACGCTTCCGTTGGATGTTATTCAGCGGAAGCGTTTTCTGTTTGACATGGTGACGCTGGCGAATGGCGGCGCCTCGCGGCAGACAGCTGCGCTTCGCCGTATCCGTAACTCGGCAAACGCGACGCTACGACGCGTTCTTGATAATCCATGTTCCCAGTCCGGTCAGCAGCTGAACCTGCTTAACCGTTAGCCCTTGTTTTCGAAGCGCGAGAATCGCCTCATTGCGAAGTGGCTTGGAGACGGATTTGAGTTCCGTCGGAGCACATCCTGCGACACTCTGCACGATTGCCGTGCCAAATTCGCATAGATCTTCCTCGCGAACCTTGGCTGTTGCGCTGGGGCGATAGGGAAGCGACGGCGTACTTTCCATGAGCCGAAGGTATGAGCGAGGTGTTGGGAATAAAACACCGACAACGCTGCCGGTAACATGCGGCCGTGACCTGGCACTCATTAGATACTCGCGATGGCTGCTCCAGGGATATTCGTCGTATGCCGCCAGTCCCGCTTTTTGTGGATTCAGATGAATGTATCGAATTGCCTCGAGTAAATATACTTCTGACTTAATGGGCGAATCCCAAAACCGCTCCTGAAACACGTGGCCGATATGCCCCGTCCGCGCATTGTACCTGCCCGCATACGATACTGCTACCGCGTGCATCGCGTCGCTCTTGCGGTCGTCCGGATCGTCGATGAGCAGATGAATGTGGTTTCCCATAAGGCACCAAGCGATAAGCTCGATATTGTGTTTGGGGAGGATCGCATCGAGGATCTGAAGCATGGCGATTCGGTCCTCGGCATCGTCAAACAGCAATTGCCCTCCGTTTCCACGCAACGTGATGTGGAAATAACCGGTTGGTGACTTTGAACGAGGTTTTCTCGGCATGGCCCCTCCTTTAGCTTGGATGGGCTGAAGATACCTCATTCGGAGGCTTCGGTTGTCGAGATTCAGTTCACCGACTATAGCTGCTACCTGCCGAAATGTTATTGCGTTTTCAAATTGATGCTTTTTAATGGTAATTGAGCAAGACAGGCGCGCTTGTTGTGGATGCGGCCGTTGGTTGCGTCGATCTGGACGGCCCCCGCGTGATGTCATCGCAAATGGGCTTCACGTATTCTACGGATATAGAAAAATGGCCGGGCGCTCACAAACAAAACGGAGCACCCGGCCATTTAC
>DBFZVF010000060.1:0-9909 GCA_048519165.1 Collinsella sp. | reverse complement strand
CGTCCGTTTTGACAAGCGTGAGAAGAAGAACGATCCCGAGATCGCCAAGAAGCTCGCTTCCTATGGTGACGTCTTCGTTCTCGATGCCTTCGGCACCGCACACCGCGCCCAGGGTTCCGTCGTGGGCCCCGCCGCTTACCTGCCTGCCGTCGCCGGCTTCCTGCTCGAGAAGGAGGTCGACACGCTGACCGGCATCTTCGCCGAGCCCGAGCGCCCCTTCGTCGCCATCGTCGGCGGTTCCAAGGTTTCCTCCAAGATCGGCGTTCTCGATCACCTCATCGACTCCGCTGATACCCTGATCATCGGTGGCGGCATGGCCTACACCTTCTTCCTGGCTCAGGGCCTGTCCGTCGGTCAGTCCCTCAAGGAAGAGGACTGGGTCGAGCGCGCCGGTGAGATGCTCAAGAAGGCCGAGGAGAAGGGCGTCAAGATCCTGCTCCCCATCGACAACCGCGTTGCTGATCACTTTGGCGAGGATGCTGTCCCCGAGGTTGTCGCTTCCGACGCTATCCCCGACGACCGTGAGGGTATGGACATCGGCCCCAAGACCGAGGAGCTCTACGCCGAGGCTGTCAAGGGTGCCAAGACTGTGTTCTGGAATGGCCCCATGGGCGTCTTCGAGTTCGATAACTTCGCTCACGGCACCCAGGCTATCGCCGAGGCTGTCGCTGAGGCTGATTGCACCTCGATCATCGGTGGTGGCGACTCTGTCGCAGCCGTCAACAAGTTCAACCTGGCCGACAAGATGAGCTGGATCTCTACCGGTGGTGGCGCTTCCATGGAGCTCGTCGAGGGTAAGGCCCTGCCCGGAGTGGAGGCGCTTCTCGATGCCTAATCGCACCCTTCTTATCGCTGGTAACTGGAAGATGAACAACGACGTCGCCGAGGCCGCCAAGCTCGCCGACGAGCTGGCTCAGGCTCTGCCCGAGGTTCCGGCTGGCGTCGAGGTGCTCGTCTGCCCTCCGACCATCGACATCACCACGGTTCATGACCGTATTCAGGCTGCCCCCATCGCCCTCGGTGCACAGAACGTGTACTGGGAGGCCAAGGGTGCCTTCACCGGTGAGTCTTCTTGCGACATGCTCAAGTCCGCTGGCTGCACCTACTGCATCATCGGTCACTCCGAGCGTCGTGATTACTTCCACGAGACCGACGAGGATCAGAACAAGAAGGCCAAGGCCCTCGTTGCCGCCGGTCTTGTTCCTGTCTTCTGCTGCGGCGAGTCCCTTGAGGTCCGCGAGGCCGGCACCTATGTCGAGCACGTCGTGAACCAGGTCAAGGCTGGTCTCGAGGGTCTCGAGATCACTTGCCCCAAGCAGGTCGTCGTCGCCTACGAGCCCATCTGGGCCATCGGCACCGGCAAGACCGCTACCGCCGAGGACGCTCAGGAGGTCTGCGGCGCTATCCGTGAGACCCTCAAGGAGATGTTCGGTGAGGAGCTCGCCGACGGCATCCGCGTTCTCTATGGTGGCTCTGCCAAGCCCGGCAACATCGCCGAGCTCGTCGCCAAGCCCGACGTCGACGGCGCCCTCGTGGGCGGCGCTTCGCTCAAGGCTGCCGACTTCGCCTCTATGGTCGTCAAGGCAGGCGAGTAGGACATATGGCACAGCGTCATCTTCCTGCACTCCTGATCATCATGGATGGTTGCGGCCTGGCTCCGGCCGATGGCGAGAACGCCGTCGCCGCTGCCAAGACGCCCTTCCTCGATAGCCTGTACGAGAAGTACCCCCACACCACGCTCGGCGCTTCGGGCGAGGACGTGGGTCTTCCCGATGGCCAGATGGGCAACTCCGAGGTGGGTCACCTCAACATCGGTGCCGGCCGCATCGTGTTCCAGGAGCTTTCGCGCATCAACAATGCCATCAAGGACGGCTCCATCGCCAAGAACGAGGTCTTCGTCAAGGCTATGGACGACGTCAAGGCTGACGGCAAGACTCTCCACCTCATGGGCCTTATGAGCCCTGGCGGTGTTCATTCTCATATGAGCCACGTCGAGGCTCTGGTCAAGATGGCTGCCGAGCACGGTGTCAAGACCGTTCGCGTCCACGCCTTCATGGATGGTCGCGACGTTGACCCGCAGTCCGGTGCCGGTTACATGAGTGAGTTCTGCGCCTTCCTGGCTAAGATCTCCGAGGAGACCGGTTGCGACGCTCGCGTTGCCACCGTCTCGGGCCGTTATTGGGCCATGGACCGCGACAACCGTTGGGAGCGCATCCAGCGCGCCTACGATGTCATGGTCAACGCATCCGATGCCGATACCGACCCTGTTGCCGGTATCAAGGCCTACTACGAGAAGGATCCGCGCGGCGACGAGTTCGTCGAGCCCTTCGCTGCCCACAACGAGGGCATCCACGAGGGCGACGCGGCCATCTTCTTCAACTTCCGTCCCGACCGCGCTCGTCAGATGACTCGCGTGTTCACGGATAAGGAGTTCGACGGCTTTGAGCGCGAGCAGATCAAGCTTTCGCACTTTGTGACGATGACCGAGTACGACCCGACGTTTGACGTCGAGGTCGCCTTCCCCAAGACGTTCCCCGAGAACGTTCTGGCCGACGTTATCGCCGCCAATGGCCTGAAGCAGCTGCACACCGCCGAGACCGAGAAGTACGCCCACGTGACGTTCTTCCTCAACGGCGGCATCGAGGAGCCCAAGGAGGGCGAGGAGCGCGTGCTCGTCGCTTCTCCCAAGGTCGCTACCTACGACCTGCAACCTGAGATGAGCGCTCCCGAGGTTACCGAGAAGCTTGTCGCCGCCATCAACGAGGATCGCGCTGATTTCTACATCGTGAACTTCGCAAACTGCGACATGGTTGGTCACACCGGTGTCTTCGACGCTGCCGTTAAGGCCGTCGAGGCCGTTGACGATGCCCTGTCCAAGGTTGTCCCGGCGATTCTCGCTAAGGGCGGCTTTGCGCTGATTACCGCCGATCACGGCAACGCCGATCACATGTTTGACGTTGCTTCCGACGGCTCCAAGCATCCGTTTACGGCTCACACCACCAACCGCGTGCCGTTCATCATCGTTGATGAGAAGGCCAAGCTCACCGGTATCGAGGACGGCCGTCTTTCCGATATCGCTCCGACCATGCTCACCATGGCTGGTATTGAGCCTTCCGCCGAGATGACGGGCCGCGTGCTCGCTACCGAGGCCTAATAGAAAACAAATACCGTTTTCTAGCAAGGGGGTTGTCCACAACCGGACAACCCCCTTTTTGGTATTTCTGCCATTTCCACCCCGTCCTTGAGTGGCAGGTAGGGGAGAGCGGGGGATTGTGGTACAGTACTGGAGTTTGAACTGTTCTATTAAGGAGCTTATCTATGGGTCCGTTCCAGATTCTTCTGTTTGTCGTTTGGGCTGTTTCTGCCGTGGCGCTGACGATTCTCGTCCTGATGCATTCCGGTAAGGGTACCGGCGTTTCGGATATGATTGCCAGCTCGCTGTATAACTCCAGCTCTGCCACGGGCGTTATGGAGCAGAACCTTGACCGCCTGACCGTCATCATGGCTGTCGTGTTTGCCGTGTGCGTCGTGCTGTGCATGTTCTTCTTCCCGCAGGGCATCGTGGGCTACTAATCACGAACCGCATAAATACTTGAAAAGGGTCCCGCAAGTGCGGGACCCATTTTGTTTACATATTTGTAACAGAGTCAAAATATCCTCATATACTTCGCCCAACTAAAGAAAATCTCGACCGTTAACCGGAATTAGCCCCAAATCGTGCATAAAATGCGCTACTGTATTGCAATACGTTGGTCCGCTTTGTATAACCAGCCAAAACGGCGGACCGCGTTTGAATGGTTCGATTGGGCTGTCTTGACGTTGCCCGACCGAACTTACTTTGTCCTATCTCATAAGGAGGATGGCATGGCTGATTCTATGTTCCACCAGCCCGTTATGGGTCGTCGCGCCTTTGTCGGCGGTACCCTTGCTGCGAGCTCCATGGCTTTTCTTGCCGCATGCGGCAAGAAGGGCGGCGACGCTTCCGGTTCTGAGTCCGGTTCGACGCTGAACTTCTACATCAACAACCCGGTCTGCATCGACCCCTATAACGTCCAGGAGGACCAGGGCAC
This sequence comes from Collinsella sp., assembly GCA_048519165.1. Lineage (GTDB taxonomy): Bacteria > Actinomycetota > Coriobacteriia > Coriobacteriales > Coriobacteriaceae > Collinsella. The sequence goes on along the minus strand of DBFZVF010000060.1, from coordinate 5,839 downwards.
TCAGGTCGAGTACCAGCTCTTTGATGCTCTGACCTCTTATGACGCCGAGAAGGGCGAGATCGTTCCGCTGGCTTGCGAGTCCTTTGAGGCCAACGACGACGCCACCGAGTTCACCTTCAAGATCAAGAAGGCCAAGTTCCACAACGGTGACGACGTTACCTCCAAGTCCTTCAAGCTCGGTTGGGAGCGTCTGGTCAACACCAAGTCGGCCATCGCTACCGAGTACGGCCCTTCCGAGGTCTCCTATCACCTTTCTATGGTCGAGGGCTATGACGACCTGCTTGCCGGTAACGCTACCGAGCTCAGCGGTGTTACTTGCCCCGACGATGAGACCCTCGTCGTCAAGCTGTCTTCCGCTTACGCCGACTTCCCCTTCGTCGCCTCTCACCCGGCTCTGGCCCCGGTTCCCGAGTGCGCCGAGTCCGATGTCAAGAGCTTCTATCTTGCACCGGTCGGTAACGGCCCGTTCATGATGGACGGCAAGTGGGAGGATGGTCAGGAGATCAACCTCAAGAAGTTCGACGATTACTATGGCGACAAGGCCAAGATCGATGGCATCCACTTCCAGGTCATCAAGGACATGGAGACTGCTTACAAGGAGTTCCAGGCCGGTAACCTCGATGTCTGCGACGTTCCCGTCGCTCAGATCGATGCCGCCAAGAAGGATCGCGGCGTGTCCAAGGACGGCTACACCATGGGTGACGGCGAGCGCATGCTGCTCGGCGCCGAGCCTTCCACGTACTATCTGACCTGCAACACCACGGCCGAGCCGTTCAACAACGCCGACCTGCGCAGGGGCATCTCCCTGGCCATCAACCGTGAGGCCATCTGCAAGACCATCTATAAGGGTACCCGTACCCCTGCCGACGGCATTGTTCCTCCGGGCATCGATGGCTACAAGGAGGGCGCATGGGAGTTCTGCGCCTACGATGTCGACAAGGCTAACGAGTACCTCGACAAGGTTGCTCCCGCTGGCGCTAACGGGGATCGTGGCATTAGCGTGACCCTTTCCTACAACCAGGACGGCGGTCACAAGGAGATCATGGAGTCCATCATCGGCGACCTCGCCAAGGTTGGCGTTACCGCTGTCTCCGATACCCCTGAGTGGTCTGCCCTGCTCGAGCAGTATCAGAACTTTAACTATCAGTTCGGTCGTCTGGGTTGGATTGCCGACTACCCGATCATGGACAACTTCCTGTATCCGCTGTTCCACTCCGACTCCCTCGGTGGCGATAACCGCTCCGGTTACAACAACCCCGAGTTCGACGCCAAGGTCGACGAGGCTCGTACTATTGTTGACGACGAGGAGCGCGTCGCTAAGATGCAGGAGGCCGACGCAATGGTCGCTGCCGACTGCCCGGTCATCCCGATTATGTTCTACACGCACACCATCGTCGGCTCCGATCGCATCAAGCACCTCTATGTCGATCCGCAGAAGCATGCCGAGCTGGGTACCGCTGAGCTCGCCTAAGAGTTTGCAGCTTCCGTGAGGGTCAAGTATTTACGTAGACCTCATGGGAAACATACAGTTCTCCCTAACCTGGGGTAAACTGGCTGATGGTAATTTTGGGATGCCGGTCTGGCGATTGGCATCCCATTTAGGTTAATCCCTAGATAGGGGAGTGGTATGGGTAAGTACATCGTTAAACGTGTGCTTCAGTTCATCCCGGTGTTTTTGGGCGTTACGCTGATTCTGTTCGCCCTCCAGAATATCGTGCCGGGAGATCCGATCAAGCTGATCGGTGGAGACAAGGCTCTGTCCCCCGAGGTGGAGCTTCAGCTTCGCGTCCGCTATCACCTGGTCCAGTCGGACGAGGACGGCAACGCGATCCTTGACGAGAACGGCGACCCCGTTCAAACGTCGCTCGTGGACCGTTACTTGTATTACATGAACGGCCTGCTTCATGGCGATCTGGGCAATTCGTATCAGCGCAAGCTGCCGGTTACGGAAATCTTTGCCCAGAAGTATCCGTATACGGTCAAACTTGCCGCGTGCGCCATCGTGCTCGAGGCAATCATGGGTATCGGTGCGGGTATCATTTCGGCGGTTAAGCGTTATTCCTTCTGGGATATTTTGGTAACGCTCACCACGTCGATTCTCGTTGCCGTCCCGGCTTTCTGGCTCGGTATGTTGCTGCAGCTGTTCTTTGGCGTCATCCTCAAGGACGCCACGGGCGGTGCAATCTCCATGCCGATCTCGGGTGCCGGCGGTTCAAGCTCTCAGTATCAGGATTGGATGCACTATGTGCTTCCGACCATTACGCTGGCTTCGGTTTCGACCGCTTATGCTGCCCGCATTATGCGCTCGCAGCTGCTTGACGTCATGAACCAGGATTACATCCGTACGGCAAAGGCGAAGGGTCTCTCCAATCGCGCGATCATCGTCAAGCATGCGCTTAAGAATGCACTCATCCCCGTCGTTACCTATATTGGTGTCGACTTTGGTGGCATGCTTTCGGGCGCCATCCTGACCGAGACGGTCTTTAACTGGCCCGGTATCGGCTATGAGGTCTATCGCGCCATTAGCATGCGTGACTGGCCCATCGTTATGGGCGGCGTTACGCTCATCGTCGTCGTCGTTATGGTGATCAACCTGCTCGTCGACATTAGCTATGCATTCCTCGACCCACGCATCCGCCTTGGCGGTCCGTCGGATAAGGCCTAAGGGAGGTACGTCTCATGCAGGAAACTGATTCTCAGTCTCAGGAGCAGGCTACCGCCACCAAGGCCGCATCTGCTCCCGCCAAGTCCCGCACGCTGTGGGGCGACGCTTTTAAGCGTCTTCGTAAGAACAAGCTCGCCGTTATCGGTGTCTGCTGGATCATCATCGTCGTTGTGGTTGCACTGACCGCAGATCTGTGGGCTAAGCCCTGGCTCGGTTCGCCGACGGCTTCCGACTCGACCACCATGGCCGAGACGTCGCTGCTGGCTCCGTGTGCAGAGCACCCGTTTGGCACCGACGCCCTTGGTCGTGACATTCTCGTCCGCGTTATCTACGGTGCGCGCGTTTCGCTGTCCGTCGGCATTATGGCCACCGCGATCTCCACGCTGATCGGTCTGGTCATGGGTGCTCTGGCGGGTTTCTACGGCGGCATCTGGGATACGATCATCATGCGCTGTGCGGACATCTTCCTGGCGTTCCCGTACGTGCTGTTCGTTGTCGCCATGATCGCCGTTATCGGCCGTGGCCTTCAGAACGTCTTTATCGCCATCGGTATTCTCGGCTGGCCTTCGATTGCGCGCGTCTTCCGCTCTGCAATCTTGACGGTCAAGGAAAACGACTATGTTGATGCTGCGCGCGCGATGGGTGCATCTGATGCTCGTATCGTCGTGCGTCACATCTTCCCGAACTCCGTCGCCTCCATCGTGGTCTACGCGACCATGAACATTGGTGGCGCCATTCTGACCGAGTCCGCTCTGTCCTTCCTCGGCATGGGCGTTATTCCGCCTACGCCTTCGTGGGGCTCCATGATTCAGGACGGTCAGCAGTATCTTCTGACCGCTCCCTGGATGATGATCATGCCCGGTCTGGCAATTCTCTCGACGGTGCTCGCCTTCACCCTGTTGGGTGATGGTCTGCGCGACGCCCTCGACGTCAAGATGAAGGACGCATAAGGATGAAGAAGAACAAGAACTATGTGGACCTGAAGGACCAGCCGGTTCCCGAGGGCCAGCATCTGCTCGAGGTCGATGACCTTAAGATGTATTTCCACACCGAGGATGGCGTCGTTCGCGCTGTCGACGGTGTCTCCTACACGCTCGATCGCGGCGAGACCCTTGGCGTCGTCGGTGAGTCCGGCTCCGGTAAGTCCGTGACCGCCATGACCATCATGGGCCTTATTTCGATGCCTCCGGGGAAGATCGAGGGCGGCGACGTTCGCTATCGCGGTCGTTCTATCCTCGAGATGACCGAGGAAGAGATGCAGCACATTCGCGGCAACGATATCGCGATGATCTTTCAAGATCCTATGACCTCCTTGAACCCGGTCTATAAGATCGGCAAGCAGGTGGGTGAGGGCCTTCGTCTGCACCGTGGCTACTCCAAGCAGGAGGCCCTCAAGCGTGCCACCGAGCTTTTGGACCTCGTTGGTATTCCCGAGCCCGAGAAGCGCGTCAACGAGTATCCGCACCAGTTCTCTGGCGGTATGCGTCAGCGCGTCATGATTGCCATGGCTCTTGCCTGCGATCCCGATATTCTGATTGCCGACGAGCCCACGACGGCTCTGGACGTTACCATCCAGGCTCAGATTATTGAGCTTATGCAGGAAATGCAGGAGAAGAACGGCAACGCCATCATCATGATTACCCATGACCTGGGCGTCGTCGCCGACATGGCCGACAAGATCATGGTTATGTACGCCGGCCGTCCCGTCGAGTTCGGTACTGCTGAGGAAATCTTCTACGAGAGCCGCCACCCCTACACCTGGGGCCTTATCCGCTCCATCCCGGAGCAGGCCATCGAAGAGAAGAAGCCGCTTACGCCGATTCACGGCAACCCGCCTTCGCTCATGAACCTGCCCGAGGGCTGCGTGTTCTCGCCTCGTTGTCCCTATGCGACCGATAAGTGCCGCAAGCAGCGCCCCGAGCGCGTTGTCACCGAGTCTGGTCATTACTCTGCATGCCACTACTCCGGTGACCCCGAGTTTCTCAAGAACGCTCCTGAGACGTCCCGTACGCGCAAGGATTCCAAGAAGGGAGGCGAGGCGTAATGGCAGATACCAACGAGCGTACTCCGTTGCTGAAGGTCGAGCACCTCTCTAAGGAGTTCCCCGCTGAGTCCGGCATGTTCGCCAAGCGTTTTTCCAAGCGTGTCGTCTCTGCTGTAAATGACATCTCTTTTGAGATTTATCCTGGCGAGACCTTTGGTCTGGTTGGCGAGTCTGGTTGCGGTAAATCCACCACGGGCCGCACTATCATGCGTCTGACCAAGCCGACCGCCGGCAAGGTGTTCTTCCAAGGCAAAAATGTTGCCGAGATGAGCAAGCATGAGATCAAGGACATGCGTCGTGAGATGCAGTTTATCTTCCAGGATCCTTATGCTTCGCTCAACCCTCGTATGACCATCGGCGAGATCGTCTCCGAGCCCATGACCATTCACGGCGTGGGCACCAAGGAGGAGCGTATTGAGCGTGTCCGCGAGCTGCTGGACGTCGTCGGCCTGAACCCCGAGCACATCAACCGCTATCCGCACGAGTTCTCCGGCGGTCAGCGTCAGCGTGTCGGCATTGCCCGCGCGTTCGCTCTGAAGCCCAAGCTGATCATCTGCGACGAGCCTGTCTCTGCACTTGACGTTTCCATTCAGGCCCAGGTTTTGAACCTGCTGAAGGAGCTTCAGGATAAGTTCGGTACTGCTTATCTCTTCATTGCTCACGACCTCTCCGTCGTGCAGCACATCTCCGATCGCGTTGCCGTTATGTACCTGGGTAAGATGGTCGAGGTTTCGGACTGGAAGACGCTCTACAGCGAGCCTCACCATCCGTACACGCAGTCGCTGCTGTCTGCCGTGCCGGTGCCCGATCCTGATATCCAGAAGACCCGCAAGCGCATAATCCTCGCCGGCGATCCGCCGTCACCGCTGGATCCGCCGACCGGCTGCCGTTTCCACACGCGCTGCCCGATCGCTCAGGGTATCTGCTCCGAGAAGCTTCCTGAGTTTAAGGAAGTCGCACCGGGCCACTGCTGCGCCTGCCACTTCGCGGAGCCGTTCCCGATCAAGGAATCGCACATCGACTTGTAGCCGGTTGTTATCGTCCGGGCCCGCCCTGAAGTTACTTTTCAGAACGTCCTCGGACATGCAAGAAACCCCCGCTGCGCACTTCGTGAACTGCCTCCCATTTCT
>DBFZVF010000059.1:0-6970 GCA_048519165.1 Collinsella sp. | reverse complement strand
GCCAAGACGATGACGATAAAGCCAATCAGGGGATTGTCGTTCATGGGGTCCTCCTATTTTCCGAGCGGTGAAAAATCGTCGACGATGAGGTCGAGGCATTGCGGCAGCGCGCGGGCGCCAAAGACGCCGGAGTTGCTGGAGATGATCTCTCCATCGAACTGCATACCCAGCGATGGCGTGCAGGTGATCTTGGCTTCCTTGGTCTGGATGATCTTAAACTGCGGACGGCCGAGCACTTTGCCAGCGGGGTCGAGCACGGCGGTAATTACCGTGGGGAGCAGCTGCACCGTGCGTACGGGCTCAATAACGACGATGTCGACCATGCCGTCGTCCATGCGGCAGTTGGGAAACAGGTTGATGTCGTTTTGGATGACCGAGGTATTGCCTGCCATGCAGCAGATGCCGTCGAGCTCCTCGACAATGCCGTCGTGCTCAATGGTAAAGCGCGTCACCGTGGGGTTGGGCGTAGCGAGCGCGGAGAGGAAATAGGCGATCTCGCCAATGTCGTTTTTGGCGGGAGCGGCCTTCATCATGATCTCGGCGTCGAAGCCCGAGCCGGCGATGATGATGAAGCCGTGGCGCTTCTCGTTGCCGTTCTCATCGAGCCAAAAGAGCTCGCCCATGTCCACCTTGACTGTGCGGCCGGCGCGGCAAGCCTTGGCGAGTGCCGCCGCCTCGGGGGCATTACCGATGTTGTTAAAGAACAGGCAGGCCGTGCCGGAGGGGAAGACGAGTGTGGGGACACCGCATCCGCGCATCTGGTCGAGCACGTTGGAGACGGTGCCGTCGCCGCCCGAAACGACCACGCGATCGAACTCGCGAACGTCCGCCACCGCGTCCTCGGGCTCCATGTCATCGCCGATAAAGCGCATTACGACCTCGTCGCCGCCCTGTGCAAGGGCGTGCGTGAATGCGTAGATTTCATCGGAGCTGGGACCCGATGCCGGGTTGTGGATGATAAGGCAGCGCATACTTACGTTCCCGTTCTGTGACTAACCGAGTATAGTTGTAGGGCAATATCGATATCCTACCCGTGTTTTTCGGGCCTAACCTTATTCGATGGGTTGATATGTACATTTCCACACATCAGGCTCTACTCGACTTTTGCCAGCGCGCCCGCGAGTTTGACGCGATTGCCGTCGATACCGAGTTTTTGCGCGAGCGCACGTTCCATCCGCGCCTGTGCCTGGTTCAGATTGCTACCCCTGCCGAGAGCGTCGCGGTCGATCCGCTGGTGATCGACGACCTGTCGCCGCTGGCCGAGCTTATGGCCGACGAGGGCGTGGTCAAGGTATTCCATGCTTGCTCTCAAGACATGGAAGTTATGCTCCATACCGTGGGCGCACTGCCACGACCGATTTTTGACACGCAGGTAGCCGCCGCCTTTTTGGGCGAGCGCCAGCAGATTTCCTACGGTGCGCTCGTTCAGACGTTTTGCGGCGTTTCGTTGCCTAAGACCGAGTCGCTGACCGACTGGTCGCGCCGCCCGCTGACTGATAAGCAGATCGAGTACGCAATCGATGACGTCAAGTATCTGATCGTTGCCTATACCGAGATGATGAGCCGCCTGCGCGAGCTGGGCCGTGTGGACTGGGTGCTCGATGAGCTGCGCCCGCTGGCCGACGAGTCGCACTACCGCGCCGACCGCCATGAGGCATTCCGCAAGGTCAAGCGCATCAACTCGTGCAGCCGGCATCAGTTGGGCATTGCGCGCGAGCTTGCCGCCTGGCGTGAGGACCGCGCCGAGCGGCGCAACATCCCGCGCAAGTGGGTTATGTCCGACGATACGCTGCTGGCCCTGGTTAAGCGTAATCCCGTGCGTGTTGAAGAGTTCCGTAGCATTCGTGGTACCGACCAGCTGGGGGAGCGCGACGTGGACGGCGCACTCATGGCCATCAAGCGCGGTGCGAGCTGTCCGCATGATCGCCTGCCGCTCTTGGTGCGTGGACATCGCCAGATTTCTCCGGAGCTGGAGAGCGTGACTGACCTTATGTATGCGCTTATCCGCCTGGTTGCCGAGCGCTCGGGCGTTGCGACCTCGGTCATTGCCTCGCGCGATGACCTGGCCGACTACATTGAGCATCCCGAGAAGAGCCGCCTGCGCGAAGGCTGGCGCTTTGAGCTTGTGGGCTCGCGCCTGGACGATTTGCTTTCGGGCAACATGGGACTCACCGTGAAGGACGGAAAGATTGAGTTGTTATAGGGAAGCCTAGTCGGCTGAGTGGGTAGAATGCCTCCAACGTGTAACTCGATTCGGAGGAATTCGTATGCCCTATTACTATGGATACGGCTTTGGCATCGACCCGCTGTACCTGCTGGTTGTTCTTGTTTGTACGGTGCTCGGTCTTGCCGCGCAGAGCTATATCAACTCGACGTACAAAACCTGGTCCAAGGTTCGCTCGGACGGCGACACGGGCGCTACGGTCGCGCGCCGCATGCTCGACGCCAACGGTTGCAGTGCCGTGGGTATCAAGGGTGTCGCTGGTGAGCTCACCGACCATTACAACCCGCAGGATAACAACCTGTATCTTTCGGAAGCCAACCGCTCGGGCGGGTCGGTCGCAAGCGTTGCCGTGGCCTGCCACGAGGCGGGCCATGCCGCCCAGCGTCAAAGTGGTTATGCCATGATGAAGGTACGCACCGCTCTGGTCCCGGTCGTCAACTTTACCCAGAACACCTGGACGATCGTGCTGCTCATGGGCCTGTTTATGAACATTGCCGGACTCACGACCCTCGCGCTGGTCTTCTTCTCGTTTAGTGTGTTGTTCCAGTTGGTTACGCTGCCGGTCGAGATTGATGCCAGCCGCCGCGCCGTGGCGTACATCGAGCGGTCGGGTATGAGTTCCAAGCAGGTCAATGGTGCCAAGAAGGTCCTGACGGCAGCCGCGCTCACCTACGTGGCGGCGGCGCTCACTTCGATCATTCAGCTGCTCTACCTGATGGCTCGCTACAACAGAAACTCCAACCGATAACAAATTGGCTTGATAGGCGCCGCGGAGATTTGTGTCCCCGCGGCGCTGTACTATGTGTTGGACTTGAATTTGCGCAGGGCCGGAGCCCTTGTGCACGATGACGAAAGGAGGCTGCGTGGCAGGCTGGAATCTAACCGGCAATGCCGTTTCCGCCGAGTTCGACGGTTCGGACGAGCAGGAGCGCAAAGAGCTCAGCGTGAGCCAAGCGGTGGAGATTGCCGCCGGCGCGCTCGATGCCATTCCGCAGCTGAGCGTCCTGGGCGAGGTCACGGGCTTCCGTGGCCCCAATGCCCGAAGCGGTCACTGCTACTTCCAGATTAAGGACGACTCGGCAGCCGTTGACTGCATCATCTGGAAGGGCGCCTATCTCAAGCGCACCTTCGATTTGCGCGACGGTATGCAGGTGAGCTTTAAGGGCAGCTTCAATCTCTATAAGGCCACGGGTCGCATGAGCTTTGTCGCCCGCTCGTTTTCGCTGGCGGGGGAGGGTCTACTGCGTCAACAAGTGGCGCAACTGGCCGAAAAGCTACGCCGCGAGGGCCTGATGGACGAAGCGCGCAAGCGCCGCATCCCGGTGTTCTGCTCGCGCGTGGCGGTCGTCACCTCGCTTTCGGGTGCCGTAATCGACGACGTCAAGCGTACGCTGCGCCGCCGCAATCCGCTCGTTGAGCTCGTCTGCGTGGGCGCCAAGGTTCAAGGCGAGGGCGCGCCGGCCGAGCTCATCGAGGGCTTGCACCGCGCCGCTTCCATTACGCCGGCGCCCGACTGTATTTTGCTGGTGCGTGGCGGCGGCTCCTTTGAGGACCTCATGACCTTTAATGACGAGGAGCTTGCCCGCGCGGTGGCGGCTTGTCCTGTGCCCGTGGTGACCGGCATTGGCCATGAGCCCGATACCTCGATTTGCGACATGGTGAGCGACCGCCGCGCCTCCACGCCCACGGCGGCGGCAGAATCGGTGGCGCCGGCTATGACGGAGTTGGCCGATGTGCTCGAGACGCGCCATCAGCGTCTGGGTGCCGCGATGGCATCGATGATTGGGCCGGCCCAGGTCGACCTGGAGATGCTCGATCAGCGCGGTCGCCGTGCCTGGGATACCTATACGGCTCGCTTGGCCGATACGCTCGATGCGGCTGCGTGCCGCCCGTGCCTCAACGACCCCACATTTATGGTCGAGCGTCGCGAATCGGAGCTTGCGCTGACTGCCGATCGCCTGTCGGGCGCCATGGTGCGCTCAGTCGGGACATTCCGCTCCAACTTTGAGCGCCTGCCCGAGTGTCTGGTTGCAAGCACCTCAGGGCTCGATGGCAAGCGTCATGCGCTCACGCTTGCGAGTTCCCGTCTGGAGCATCAGGGACGTACGATGCTTAGCAAACCCGCGTCCGAACTGGGCCGTGCGGCAGCCTCGCTCGATGCCCTGTCGCCGCTCAAGGTGCTTGCCCGCGGCTATTCCATTGCATATAGCGAAGCCGGTGTGGCTACGAGCGCCAAGACCTTTAAGCCAGGCGACGCCATTCGCGTGCGTATGGCAGACGGCATCGTGGCGGCAACGGTCGATACGGTCGAGTAAGCCGTGTTTCATAGCGATAAACCTTTAGGAAAGGAAACAGATATGGCAGAGAAGACCCCGGTCGAGCAGCTTACGTACAAGCAGGCCTCGCAGGAACTGGAGCTCATCATCCGTAGCTTGGAGTCGGGCGATATGGAGCTCGAGGAGTCGCTCGAGAGCTATACCCGCGGCGTCGAGCTCCTCAAGAGCCTGCGCACCCGCCTGTCCGATGCCGAGCAGAAGGTCTCGGTGCTCCTTAAGGACGTCGACGGCAACGATGTGCTCGCCGACGGCGAGGCCGCCAACACCGACGACAACCTCTCGTTCTAACCATCTCGCAGCCTACTTTGGGGTAGTCTTTTTGGGACGGGGCTTTTTTGACTACCCTTGCGCGACGGCTTGCCGAGTGTTTGCGCTTGCGAAAAAGTAGTCAAAAAAGCCCCGTCCCAAAAAGACTACCTTGGTCTGTGAGAAAGGAACCTACCATGTGTGATTGCATCTTCTGCAAAATTGCCAACCACGAGATCCCCTCGACCGTTGTCTATGAGGACGACCGGGTCATCGCCTTCGACGACCTCAACCCCCAGGCGCCGGTCCACACCCTCGTGATCCCCAAGAAGCACTACAGCGACATCGCCGACAACGTGCCTGCCGAGACCATGGGCGCCATGGCCCACGCCATCCAGGAGGTCGCTAAGGCCAAGGGCCTGGAGGACGGTTTCCGCGTCATCTCCAACAAGGGCGTCAACGCCGGTCAGACCGTCATGCACTTCCACATGCACGTCCTCGGCGGCAAGAACCTGGGCGAGAACCTCATCTGAGGACGCACAGCCCGTCGCCTTGGCTGCCTTTGGAGTAACCTATGCAGCTTTCTCAACTCGAATACCTTCAAGCGGTAGCGAACTACGGCGGCGTGCGCAAAGCGGCTCGCGCCGTTCACGTGAGCCCACAGGCCGTTTCGTCGGCAATCAAAAAGTTGGAATCTGAGTATCAGATTGTTTTGCTCGACCGATCGGCGGGGGAGGCTGTTTTGTCTCCGGCGGGCAGAGAATTTGCGCGTCGTGCACGCGTGATCCTGGCACAAGTCGACGATCTCAAAAAGTACGCTCAATCGGGGAACGGCGGCGTTTCGCCCGACGGCCACTTCCGTCTTTACGCCCCCTGTCTTCACGGGCGGGGGCGTCTTTTTTCCGAAAACTGGTACGACTCGTTTGAAAGCTTGCACCCCCAGATTCACCTTGATGTTTGGCATCAGCCAACGGCCACATGCTTTGAATCACTTGTGCTTGGCATTTCGGATGCGGCCATCTCATTTGAGGAACCAAGGGATAGTGTCCTTTCTTCGAAATACTTGGGTGAAAAGGAGCTCAAGGTTCTTTCGTGTCCAGCGGGTCATCAATCTGTGGGTGCTATGACCGTTCGTGAGTTGCTGGGCGGCAGGCTCGCTGTTCCCATTAATTTGTCACCCTGTCTCAATGCAATCAACCAATGTCCCGAGGCTCAGCTGGTTAATTTCCGCTTCCGCGACGTCGAATACGAAAACAGGGCGCAGACTGAGTTTCTTCAAGCCGGGGGATTGATATTGAGTTTTTCTGGCTCTTCTCTCGCAACAGATGGACTGGAAGTGAGCGAGTGCTCCATTGAAGGCTCGCATGACGTGGCCTTGCCCATCTATTTTTGCTATCGACAAAATGCCTGGACCGATCGACACCAGACGGTATTTCTTCACCTATTGCGTCATCTCGCTTCGTGAGGCCATTTGGCCTCGTGGCGTCAAGTGAATGTTGACGCCTTGTAACACATGACTGACGGCTTTGCCCTCATGCTTTTCCAAGATTTCGGTTTGGGCTATTGGCTCTTGGAGGGCGGAGCATGAAAAACCGTACGGTTTTGCTTTATATGACGTTCGTTTTTCTGTCGAACTTCAGCACCATTTTGTATTTTCTGACGGTTTACCTTGAATTCGTCGGATTCTCGATGGTGGCGATTTCTAGCATGATGATTGCATACCAAGTGAGTAAGTTCATTCTTGAGGTTCCTACTGGTTATATTGCTGACAGGTTTGGACGAAAGACAAGCGGTCTCGTTGGCGTCGTGGGAATGCTTGGATACTACGCCGCCCTACTTTTCGCCCGTTCTCCTCTGCTTTTAATCGGCGCGTTTGCTCTCAAAGGATTTGCAGTTGCATGTGTGAGCGGATCCATAGAAGCGATCTACATTGACAGCGTCTCTCAGGACCAGCTCGTAAGACTTAATGTCGTTGAGCGATTTGTTTTCTATGCCTCTTATGCCATCTCCGCTTGCGTGGGCGGTTTCATTTCGTCTGTCGGTGCGTATCTCATTGGTCTTTCGGCAGATATCATCGCAATGGTGTTGACGTTGGTTGTCGTTGCCTGCATTCCTGAGATGCGAAGAGGGGACACTGCAGCGACACCTAAGCGTGGAATTAGCC
>DBFZVF010000058.1:0-16780 GCA_048519165.1 Collinsella sp. | reverse complement strand
GGCAAGGAGGACGTCGCCCGTTAGACAGCCAAGTGCCACCGCGCAGGTGAGCGCCGCGCTCGCGGCCGCCTCGGTGCGTCCCCAGGCGATCCACCAACCGGACATGGTGGCGGCAAAGAGCACCGCGACGGGTAGCATCGACAGGATGCCCTGCGTCTGCATGGTGGCGTTGGCCATAAGTACCAAAAAGCCCACGGCCGAGATGGCCGAGCCAATCTGCGGGGCCAGGCCGGCGGCCGCCCCAATCGCGATGGCCGCGGCAATAAGTCCGGGAAGCGCCGCGACGCCAGCCGTCTGCATGATCAAAAAGCTAAAGGCACCACACGTTAGCGCCGAGATGGCGCGCATGGTGTAATCGCGTGCGTGGCTCCAGCGCGTGCCGGCCCAGCCGAGTGCGGGGTCGACCTCGATGGTGTCGTCCTCATAGGGTAGCGATTCGATATCGTCTGCCGCGCGCTCGTCATCCGACAGCTCGCCCACCATCTGCTCCAGGCTGCGACGGCCCTCGCGCACGCTGCCCAAGTCGTCGAGCAGCTGGTCGCAAAATGCCTCAATGCTGTTGGGGCGGTCTTGCGGCATGGGGGAGAGGGCGCTCATGAGCGCAGCCTCGGCTCCCGGGGGAAAGTGCGGGATGAGCTCGCTGGGATAGGTGGCACCGCCGATGATACGGCCGAGCGAGTCGCCGGGCGTGGCGGCCATAAAGGGAGCGCTGCCGCACAGGCCCTCGTAGATCACACAGGCGAGGGCAAAGACATCGGCGCGCTCGTCAACCGTGCCAGTTTCGATGTCGAGCTGCTCGGGTGGCATGTAGCCGATGGTGCCGCCGCGCGAGCCGCCAAAGCCGCCGGCAGACGACAGCCGCGCCATGCCAAAGTCGGTGAGCTTTACATTGCCCGAGTGGTCGATGAGCACGTTGGCGGGCTTAATGTCCAGGTGGAGCACGCCGTTGCTATGGGCGAAAGTGAGTGCCTGGCCCAGCGTGTCGGCAATTGCCGCGGCCTCGTCAAAGGTGAGCGAATGGCCGTCCACACGATGCAAAAACTCGGCTAGGGACATGCCGTCGACATACTCCATGACCAGGTAGGCATAGGCGGTATCGTGCGTAAAGTCGATAACCTGCACGATATTGGGATGTTGAAGCATGGCGGCGGTGTGTGCCTCGCGCAGGACATCCATGATGTCGCTGGCGGGCATGCCGGCACCGCTTGTGAGGGGGATACGCTTAATGGCGACGCGACGGCGCAGGTGCGTGTCGCGGCAAATCTCGATGGAGCCAAAACCGCCGGTTGCAAGCGTCTCGAGCGGCTGGAACCGCTTGAGCAGCTCGCGAGAGCTGGTGCCCTCCAAGGGAACGTCCGGCGAGAACCGGGCGGTATGTTGCGAGAAAAGCGGCATGGCCAACCCTCGTGCGTTTAAAGTTCGTTTGCGAGCGGCGGGCGCGGGGCCGAGCCGTTCGCGGTGGCATAGATGCTGCTAGTGTAGCACGCTCAGGCGGATGGCGAGGATGGCGGGATGCGAGGCTGCCTGTCTGGCTTGGCCTTCGTCTCGACCCATCCGGAAAGCGCGCCCCAGTTTGCGGCCAAATACTGGGACACGCTTTCCGAATGGGGTGTGCTGCGGAAACTGCGTCTCAGAATATTGACTCAGAACGGGATACAGTTTCCAGATCGACGCTCAAAAGGAAACCGCATCCCGCTTTGATGCGGGGACTGCGGACAAAAGCTGAACCGTGATCTGGCTCGGATTGGAGTTCGGCTGAATCGTTGATGCTGGCTGGTGTGGGCGTGGAGATAAACGAGCAGCCCGAGCGATATAATGACACGCTATGGAGGTCATATGCTCTTTTCCCGCTGTTCTGCCACATCTGCTTTCGCCATTGCGCTCGTCGTAATGGCGGTTACCCCTTATCACCGGTTTTCATCTTCAATCGGCTTGGCATCAGGTGCAATGACCTGGCTCGTTATCCTTGGCGCATGCCTCGCGGCGTTTGGTCATGGTGTTGCGCTCCGCAAGGGGAGAGAAATAAGACGGCCGGGTCGCCTTGGCGTCTTCGGTGTTTTCCTTGCTGCTATTGCGGTGGTTCCCGAATGGGTCGACTTGGCCTTCTATGCTCGCGGAGATTCTATTCCAATCGTGTTTGCACCAATCTGGTTGTTGCATCGTGTTTCGTGTGCCTTGTGCTTCACTGGGTCGTTGCTCCTCTCATATGTAATTTGGGATACGGCGGGCTCTCCTTTGATACGGGGGGCGGCGCGGGACGGCGAAAGGGGGACCCGCCGATCGCAGAGCACGCTTTTTGCAGAAACAATAGTTGTCCTGTCTTGCCTGCTGTTTTGCTGTCGAATTTCATGGAGAGTCGTTCCCGAGCCATGGGGGATGCCCTCTGTAACGGCCGCATCAATTGGCCTCGTGCTTTTAATTCCGCTGGTCTATCTCGTATTGGCTGCGGTCCCGCTGCTTTGCTGTCCCCGCGCCTTTGGTCGGGGGCAGGGCGACGTGTTTGCCCGTTCTGTGCTTGTAGCAGTTCCCATTGGCCTTGTTCCGGCTGTCGAGGTGGCATACTTTGCAAGCGATGCCGCAGTCATTGCATCACTGTCGATGGGGTCCGCTATTGCTGTTGCCGCCTTCGTATGCACATTGCTAAGGGAGAAACGGGACAACAATTCGGATACCCCTCGCACGTCCGACCCATTCGATGCGGGGGTGTTTTCCCCTGCCCTGTCGCCTCGAGAAGAGCAGTTTGTTCGACTGCTGCTCAAAGGGAAAACGCCGGCGGAAATTGCCAGGGAGACGGGTACGAAGCCATCGACGGTGCGAACAACGCTTCACCGAGCATACGGGAAGGCATCGGTTGCGGGCTCACGCGAGCTCGTGGCATTGTTTGCGGGTGAGGGTGATGCTACAGGGCCTGGTCTGCTGCAGCGGCATGCTGGTGATATGTTGACATCAGTTCGGACGCGCCGGCTGTTTCGATACCTGCTCACAACATTTTTTATCCTCCTTGCGGCGGGCCCCTTGGTAATGGCGGATAGCGATTGGGGATCCGGTGTTTCGCGGGCAGTCGCCTTTTCTCTCGCAAGCTATGCATTGGGTCTCGGACTGCTTCTGTCGCTGCACTACGCGGGTGAAAAACTGAATCGTGAAGTTGCGCTGACTAGAACGGATGGGGCGATTGGGCTCGGAAGCCCGTGCGTATGGGCGGTGCTGTCTGCCGTGGAATGGTCTTTTGTCTATATCGCGGCATGGAGGTGTATATGCGATCCGTTGATGGCTGCGCCGGTCCTGCTGTGCGGCGTGGCATCTACGGTCTCGCTCGCTGTTGGGCTGCGTCCGTTTAAGGTGCATGCCCGTGTCCGGGCTATCGTGCCGTTGGTGTCAATAGGTGCGGCTACTTTAATCCATGCGGCCACTAAGGGGCGAATCCATGGGTTCGCGGTGTTGACGGGGATGTTGCTCACATACATAGTGCTGCGTAGCTGTCCGCAGCGCAAAATGCTTGGGATATGGATGCTTTGCTTTGGGGCGGCGGCTCCTGTCTGGGTTGTCTTGCTCAACATGGTGCAGGATCTGACGGTTTTCGAGCCTCTGTTCCTTGCGTCGTTGCTGGGGCAAAGTTCGGCCGTCAATGTCGTCGTGGCAACGGTGATTGTTTGCTGGTCTGTGCCCATGCTCGTTACGCACATCGTGCTCGTACGCTCGGTTGAGGACGAGAAGGCCGTCTTGAAGTACCGTGCGAACGGGTCCACCGAAGCAGCTCACGTGCGCCGGCTGGCTCTGCTTACGTCGCGCGCCCTGTCCGATGTTCAGGCCCGAATATTGTTGATGACGGCAGAGGGCACAACGACAAAGACCATTGCGCAGGATGTCGGTTACGCTGCATCTACGGTGCAAGCGCTGCGATCCGCGTCCTATCGCCAGTTGAAGATCAAGAACAAAGCAGAGCTTATTTCATTGTTATCGCAGGTAGATAACGTGTAAACGCCTGGATTATCAACTCAATAGCGAGTGTTTACAGACATCTTTCTCCATTCATGCAAAGGTTGCTGTGCGTCGACGCATTGTTAGCCGCTTTTGATTGGAGAAGGCCATGATTAAGCCAAGGAGCGCTATTACTCGAATCGGAGTCGGGTTGGCGATTGCTGCGGGTCTGTCCCTAGGGGTTCCCGCTGCATCGTTCGCGCAAGAGGAGTTTGACACCTCTCAGGTTTCTAGCATTACTCAAAACGCCGATACGGGAATTACGACCTGTACGAACAATGCCGATAGGGCATTTAGTTTTCAATGTGCCGGGACGAGTGCAACTGGCTACCGTCAAAAGGATGATTCCTCATCGCTCTATCTGGATATCCAAGGTTATACGGGAAATCCGCTTCGGTTATATACAGACGGTGCGTATAACACAAGCGGTAGCGGCAGCATGAATTGTACTCAGGGAACGTATCGTTCGAATCACAAGGGACAGTGGGAAATGTATAACCTCGTCCGTGAGAACGGGCGATCTGCGGCGCGACTGACTGCATGGGCGGAGTCTGGCTACGGCACTGTTATTGGTGTATGGAGCCCCGACTGCGTCGGGCATTTCCGCAAGCTTCCCGCATAGTTGTTTGAATTGGCTCCCTTCCGGCTTTCTGGGTCGGAAGGGGGAGGAGGACGTATGAACCAAAGGCTCGTAAGATATGAGCTGTCGAAAACGATAAGACGCCCAGCTTTTATCTTTGCTCTCTTGATTGCAGTCGCAGTTGCAATAGCTGCTGCGCTGGAGCCGTGGGCAAATTTGGAAAAAGAACGTCACAACCTTCTTTCTTTTGGTTACGGCGTTGGCATGCAAGCCAAAAACTATCTCGGTCAAACACGTGAAAGCAGCTTCGGTAACTGGATTGTTGTGAGCGCGAACGCGCCACTGTCTGCGTCGGTGTTTTTCTATGCACTGCCCCTGCTTGCAATGTTGGCCGGATCTTGGTCGTGCCTCTTTGAGCGTTTGAGTGGTTATGACATGCAGATATGCACGCGCGTTTCCAGAAAGGCATACGTGAACGTAAAGGTGCTGTCTGCTTTCCTCTCCGCGTTTACAGTGACTGCCATTCCTCTGCTCGTCAATTTCCTGATTGTCTCGATGCTTTTTCCTGCGTATCTTCCTCGGGTCGATGAGTCGACCTACGTAGGGCTTTACCTACATAGCTATTTCTCCGGTCTATTTTATTCACATCCTTTGTTATATGTGCTTGCATACACGCTGTTCGATGCGGTCACGCTCGGGACTTTATCCATGGCTGTAACTGGCTTCTCAATTTTGTTTCGTAGCAGAATCAAAGCGATAATTGTCCCGTATCTGCTAATGGTTGCGTGGCATTTTGCAAATGGCTGGATCTTCGGCGTAATGGCTTGTGTGGGGTTTAACTGCAATATCTTCAACAGCATCAGGTCGGAATCGCTGAATAACTGGCCAGACATTCGAGCCGGTTTTGCGGAAATCATATTATTGACCCTTGCTTCGTTGGCTTTTTCTGGGGCGTGGAAAAGGCGGGAGATGGTCTGATGCTGTTTAGGCTGGTCGCCGCGGACCTGAGGACCGTTTTGAAGAAGAACATCATTACCTTTATTGCGATTGCGGCAGTGACCGTTGCGAACCTGGTGTACGCCTACGGTTTGTCTTCTGTGTATGGGGTCAGGACGGATGCCTTGGGGTTTGCGGACAATCTTGCGCTCGTGTTTGCCGGATCTGCTCCGTTTGAGCCTAGGCCCGGGGTCATGTTTGTGCCTCCGCTAGGATGGCTATTTCTCATTCTGCTTATTCTCTATACAACACTCGATTATCCCGCCGAATCGTTGCACGGGTTTGGTTTGCAAACGCTTGTCCGATGCCGGGCGAGAACCCTTTGGTGGGTCTCGCGTTTTATCTCAGTGGCGGCGATAACAGCATTTTCGCTGCTCGTGGTGGTTTGCTCTGTTGTGATTTGGAGCTTGATGGTGAGTGCCTCGTTCAGCGCGGTCATCCATGGCGAGTCGCTTCAGCTGGCTAATTTGGCGCCGTGGTTTCTCAAGGCGAGCGAAGCAGGTGCACTGCCGTTTTTCGCAGGTCTCTTTCTTGCTTTTGAGGCGCTTGCGTTTGTGCAGGCAACGGTTGGGTTTGTGCTTGGGCCGTCAGTTTCATTTGCGGTTGTAATGAGCTACCTGATCTGTTCGGCATATGCGCGGCATTGGGCGCTACTGGGAAATGCCTTGATGCTGTTGCGCTGGGGTGGCATCGTCAAAGAAGGAATTGCGACGGGCTCGAGTGGCTTGTTTTCAATTGTGATTATGTCGTTATGCCTATCGTTGGGTGGACTGTGGTTTCGAAGGGCCGACCTTATCGAAAAGAGGGACAAGATATGAGTGTGATCGTTAGGGACGTATCGAAGCGCATGGGCAAAAACGATGTCCTGCGCAACGTGTCTATCGAGGTTGACCCTGGGACTGTGGTCGGGCTTCAGGGGATAAACGGTTCGGGTAAGACCATGCTCATGCGAGCGGTCTGCGGATTGATTAGACCCACCGAGGGCGAGATTATTATCGATGGCCAAAGACTTGGGGCGGATATCTCGTTTCCGCCGAGTCTGGGGATGTTGATAGAGGCGCCTTCCTTTTTAGGATATCTGTCTGGTTACGACAATCTGGAGCTCATAGCTCAAATCAATGGCGTTGCCACCCCCGAGGACATTCGCTCTGCCCTGCGGCTCGTGGGGCTCGATGCAGACGAAAAAAAGAAGTTTCGAGCATACTCGCTTGGGATGAAGCAGCGTCTGGGAATAGCTGCGGCAATTATGGAAAAGCCGAAGCTGCTTGTTCTCGATGAGCCAACGAATGCCCTCGACGAAGCGGGCGTGGAAATGCTCAAGCGCGTTGTGGCGATGGCGGCATCAACGGGTCGCGAGGTTCTTCTGTCTAGCCATGACGGAGAGGTGCTCGAGGAGCTAGCCGATCGTGTTTACTGCATGCGCGACGGTGCCGTTGTGAAAGTTCGGGAAAGGTCGTGAGCGCGATGAAGAAGGCCCTGTTGACGAGAAGGTCGATGCTCGCGCTTTTTGGCTGTGCTGTTACCGGCCTTGCGGGCATGAGGGTGAGCGTCGTTAACGGGAACCGGACAGTCATTCCTGAAAAATATTACGCGGAGGGCGAATGGCTCTCGATGGATGGGGCGTTTCTGGGGTCGAAGGATGTGGCGACTGACGGGTATTCGTTTTGCATAGACGGGGCAGAGCTGCTCACGCCGCGCGAGTATCTCAAGCGTGCGCATGATGATTATTCAAAATATGGCATCGTAGATACGAAAACGAAATTGAAGGACGCCGACATCACGTGTGTTATCGCCGTAAAGATGCGTGTCAGGAATAAGGACAATGTCGAAGGCGGAATTAAAGCGTATGTTTGGCATTTGGTGCCGGAGTCTGCGCCAAACTATGACTTTGTGGTCAATACCGATCTGATAACGCAGGCAATGCCGGTGCTGGGCGGTTCTGCTGCGTTTGCTGTACAGGTTGGGGCGGAGAACGAGTTACTCGTCCCATTCATGATGCAAAACACCAACGACTATTTCGAAGGTTACGAGACCGTCCGTTTTGAGAAAGCGTTTCCCGGGACCTATACGATGAAGATGACCGATCTGCCGGAGCGAAGGCTCTTCAGGTTTGAAGTTAAATAGCTCGAAGGCCCTGTTGGGGGAGCCTCATCCTACGCTGAAGCGGGATGAGATTCCCTTCGCAGTGGCGCTCGGCCCTAGCGCTTCTTCTTGCTCTTCTTCTGCTTGCGCTGCTTGCCCTTGTTGTCCTGGGGCTTGTCGGCCTTGTCGCCCCGCTTGGCCTCGGCGGCAGCCTTCTCGGCCTTCATTTTCTTCTTCTTGGTCTCGATGCGGAGCTTTTTGTTGATGCGCGCCTTAAGGAAGGGGCCAAACTGCTCGGCATCGCCGCGGATAAAGGTGTCCTTAGGAATCGTCACGCCCTGGTCGGCGAACATGGCTACAAAGATGCGCTCGCCGTCGAGTACGTGGTCGAGCTTCTCAAACGGGAAGAACTGCGACTTGCCGCTCTTGCCCCAAACCATCAGGCCGTCCTCGTTGGCAGCGACGCGGCGATAGCGGCCACCCATGGACTCGTCGGCCTCGACGGCGTCGATAAAGTCACGGGCGAGCGTGTGGTGCAGGTTTTTGCTCCACCAGGCCAAAAAGGCGCCGAATACGATCAGGACGACGCCAAACTTGATCCAGTTACCGCCGGCCACCAGCATGCCAATGCCGATCAGCGCGGCAATTGCCGCGGCGACATACAGCGAACCGCGACGCCTGGGCGAGGCGACCAGGCGGGCGAAGTCGGTGACCAGGTCGTTTTCGTACTGGTACTCGTTGAGGTACAGGATGCCGTCGTCGGCTGCGGCCTGCTCCTCGAGCGCGACCTCGACCTGGTCGGCTGCTTCGGAGGGGACGAGGTTGCTCTCTGCGTCTGCCATGCTCTTTGGACTCCTATCGCGGCGGGCTCGCCGTACGGGTTATTATGAATGCAGTATGCCGTGCGACCGCATGGCCGTCGCGGCAACAAGACTCAGTATACCCGGGGGAGCACCCATGGAATCGTTGTACCGAAAGTATCGCCCGCTCACCTTCGACTCCGTGGTGGGCCAGCAGCATATCGTCTCGACGCTCGAGCACGCCATCACCGAGGGGCGCCTGTCCCACGCATACCTGTTCTGCGGACCGCGCGGCACGGGCAAGACCACCATGGCGCGCATCCTTGCCAAGGCGCTGCTGTGCCGTAATGCCGAGGCAGCGCGCGCCGAGGGCGCAAGCGGGTGCATGCCCGACGGCACCTGTGAGGAGTGCGAGCTCATCGCCGAGGGCAACCACCCCGATGTCTACGAGCTCGATGCCGCAAGCCGCACGGGCGTGGACAATGTGCGCGAGGAGATCATCAACTCCGTCAACTTTGCCCCGGTGCGCGGCAAGTACAAGATCTATATCATCGACGAGGTTCACATGCTCACGACGGCGGCGTTCAACGCGCTGCTCAAGACGCTCGAGGAGCCGCCGGCACACGTGATCTTCGTGCTGTGCACCACCGACCCGCAAAAGATTCTGGAGACCATCCTCTCGCGCTGCCAGCGCTTCGATTTCCACCGCATCAGCAACGAGGATATCGAACATCGCTTGTCCTACGTGTGTGAGCAGGAGGGCTTCGATTACGACGACGAGGCGCTCGCCATCGTGGCGCGCCATGCCAAGGGCGGTATGCGCGACGCGCTTTCCACGCTGGAGCAGCTGAGCGTTTTTGGCAACGGCGCCGTGCATGCGGACGATGCCCGCTCGCTTTTGGGCGAGGTTTCGGACCAGATCCTGGGCGAGTTTGCCCGCGCTATTGCCGAGCGTGATATTGCTGAACTCTATGGGCTCATTCGCGCACAGGTCGAGGAGGGCAATGATCTGCTTGAGCTGACGCGCGACCTGGTGGCGCATGTGCGCGACGTGTATGTGGCCTGCGTTGCCGGTGCCCGTGCCGAGCTGTTTGAGGGCGGGGCCGAGCAGGCCGAGGCGCTTGCTGCCGAGGCTGCTGCCTTTGGCGAGCATCCGGCCGACCGTCTGGCCCGCGTGCTGACGGTGCTCGACGATGCCGCGTTGGAGATGAGGGGCGCGAGCGACGTGCGCCTGGTGCTCGAGATCGCCTGTACGCGTCTGGCGCGTCCCGAGGCCGATTTAACGATTGAGGCTTTGGCCGAGCGCGTGGCACGCTTGGAGGCCATGGTTGCCAACGCCGCCGTTCCGGCGAGCGTGGCTGCTGCTCAAGCGAGTGCGCCTGCGGCTGTCGCGGCTGCGCCTGCGACGACACAACAGCCGACGCTGATTTCGGGTGCCCGAGCTGCTGCTCCCACGGCGACCGCCGCCCCCGCTGCTACGTCCGCGCATCAGGGTGGCATGCCTTGGGACCGCGGCGCTGCTGTTCCGGCTGCCCAGTCTGCGTCCAAGTCTGCGGCTCCGGCTCCCGCGCCCAAACCTGTAACGCCTGCACCTCAACCCGTTGCGGCTCCGGCTCCCGAGCCTGCTGCATCGACCGTGCCGGTGTCCAAGCCCAACAACGCCGCCCAGGTTGCTGCCGCCGGCGCCGCCGAGACCCCCGCGGTTGAGGATGCCGGCGAGCTCCAGCGCAAATGGGCCGAGGTCGTCGAGCGCGTCAAGGCCCAACAACCTTCTTATGCGGCTCTCCTGTTGAACGCTCGCGCTACGGCAGACGATGATTCTAAGCTCACGGTCTCGTTCCCTACGGCATTTGCTATCAAGATGCTCGGGCGTGCTGATACACAGGCGGTGTTTTTGCCGACAGTCAGTGCGGTTTTCGGTCGTCGCACCGTCGACTATGTCTTGGATGGGGGTGGCACGCCGGCTCCTCAACATGAGGAGCATTCTCCATCTGCACGGGCTGCGGCATCTGCGGACCCGCAACCCGTGTCCTCGGCGGCCCCTGCATCCTCGAACGCCAGCGCGACGCAACCAAAGGCAGCGCCGGTAGCGGCACCGACCCCGTCGGCGCCTGAACCCGCTGCGCCCAAACCGGCTGCTCCGGTCCCCGCGCCCAAGCCCGCTGCCGCGCCTGCGCCCGAGTCATCCGACCTGGCCAAGGCCCCCTGGCTGCGCTCCGACAACCCCGCCGGCGCCCCCGCTACGGGTAAGCTCCCGACCGAACCCGCGCCCCGAGCGCCCGAGCGCGCGTCCGCTTCCAAGACTCAGCCGTCTGCGCAGGCTGCGTCGTGGGAATCCGAGCAGGTGCCCTACGACGACGCCATGGTCGGCGGCTTCGCCGGCGATACGAGCGGGGAGGATCTTCCTCCGTTCGACGTGCCTGCCGCGGTGCCTGCGCCCAGCCCTGCCGCTTCAGCCGCGGCTCCCGCAGCTGCGACGTCCGCTCCCACAAGCGATGACGCCCCCGCTGCCCCTTGGGAGTCCAACCCCGGCGCCGGCAGTCCCTTCGGCCACCAGGGCGCAGCCCCGAGCATCCCGCAGACCGAGGATGAGGCCAAGGCCCTCATCCGCAACGTCTTTGGACAGGCCACCATCTTCAAACCGGTGGAGTAACTGTGCGGGCGGGTACGCTGCTCAAGAAGAGATCTCTTTGTCCGGGCGCATCTGTATTTCGGACATGTGTAGTGTGGTGCCGCGTATATCGCATTCGAGCAGACAGGCGCGTGACGGTCGGCCTAGGATGCTGAGGTCGATACGATATGTCGCATGGCTGTCCGTGTATTCGACTTGCTCGGCGTTGACGGTTGCTCCGATTGTAAATAAAGAGCCCAGTTCGGCATCGACAATCTTGGAGTCCTTTATCTTGACCTTGAACTCTTGGTAGAGGGACGGGCTGTTGTAGTAAATGGTTCGGGTTCCGTCGGTG
Organism: Collinsella sp.; assembly: GCA_048519165.1. Classification (GTDB taxonomy): domain Bacteria; phylum Actinomycetota; class Coriobacteriia; order Coriobacteriales; family Coriobacteriaceae; genus Collinsella. Next base: position 5,378 of record DBFZVF010000058.1, on the reverse strand, counting down.
CACTCATCGGGCGCTTCCCATTTGACGACGGGCTGGTCCGAGCTGGCTATCAGTAGTTCTGCTCCAAAGGCTATGGCATGGGTGATGACAACCAGCAATGCCCAGCCGACAAAGAGATAGAGAACCACATATGCAACGGGGTGTTTTGAGCGGATGTTTTGGAGCGCGTTGGGGGCATTCATGGGGCACCTCCAAATTACTATCTATGGCAATCAAATTATACCCTGCCGCCATGTGCGCCGCCTCGAGCAGCGGTTCGGCATTTAGCTATTTAGTGGCGCACATGAAATGCCGGATTCGGCTCTACTAGATTGAGTGTGCGATATTATGCAACCTTGCATAATTCGACCTTGCATAATCTTTGAGTGCGGTTTGTATTGGAGGACATGTATATCGACTGAGGTAACACGTCCGCCCCGCTCTCTCGCCGCGCGCCGTGGTACGATTTTTGAGTTTGAAAGTCCCGCCGTGCTCCGGCTGCCCTTGCAGCTCGGCGTGCGGCCGCACGTAAAGGAGCCATCATGGCCGGTATGAACATGCAGCAGATGATGAAGCAGGCTCGCAAGATGCAGGAGCAGCTTGCCGCCGCGCAGGAGAACCTCAAGTCCCAGACCGTCGACGCCTCTGCCGGCGGCGGCATGGTCAAGGTGACCGTTAACGGCGAGATGGAGCTCGTCAACCTCACCATCGATCCCGATGCGCTCGATCCCGAGGACGTCGATATGCTGCAGGATATGATCATGGCTGCCGTCAACGAGGCCGTTCGCGGCGTCAACGAGCTCGCCAACAAGCAGATGGGCGCCATCACCGGCGGCCTCAACATCCCGGGCATGCCGTTCTAAGACACGCATATATATGAGTGCCAACCACAGTCTGCAAAAACTGCTCGATGAGCTGGGCCGTCTGCCGGGCATTGGTCCCAAGTCGGCCCAGCGCATCGCCTATTACCTGTTGGAGGCCGACGCCGAGGAGGCGCGCCGCCTGGCCGAGGCCATCCTGGAGGTCAAGCAGGAGGTCCACTTTTGCAGCCGCTGCTTTAACTACGCCACGGCCGACGAGTGCTCCATCTGCCAGGACCCGATGCGCGATACCACTCGCATTTGCGTGGTGGGCGAGCCGCGCGATGTCCAGGCGATCGAGCGCACGGGCAGCTACCACGGCCTCTACCACGTATTGGGCGGCGTGATCAGTCCCATGGACAAGATTGGCCCCGAGCAGCTGCACATTCGAGAGCTGCTGGCACGCTTGGGCCACGAGGACATCCACGAGGTCATCATCGCCACCAACCCCAATATTGAGGGCGAGACCACGGCGAGCTATCTGGCCCGTACCATCAAGCCGTTGGGCGTCGAGGTGTCGCGTCTGGCAAGCGGCCTTCCCGTGGGCGGCGACTTGGAGTATGCCGACGAGCTTACGCTTGGCCGCGCCATCGAGGCCCGCCGCGCGATTTAGGTGGCGAGCCTGCTCCTGCCGTATGTTTTCCTCGCGACGCACGGGGTAGTCATAATTTCCCCGTGCGACTGTGAGTTTGTTGTGCAACAAAGATGCTTCGTATCCGCTTATCGCATGGATGCTTCCGCTCGCATCCTTAATTTGTCCATTCGTTGCGCAACCTTTTTGGTTCGCTGATACACTCAAATATGGATTCGAATGAATGCGCCGCTCCCGAGCGGCGTGTTTTTGTTGGAGGAGAACGCATGCGGCCCGGTGGCACTCAGACAAAGCGCGGCGCCGCGGTGCGCATACGACGCCGACTGGGCTTGGCGCCGCGGGCGTACGCACTGCTATCGTGCTCGCTGGTGCTGGTCATGGCTGGCGTTTCTGCCTATGGCATGACCGTGCCGTCCATGATGCAGGCGCATGCCGCACGCGAACCGCGCGTGGGGCATGAGGTCAAAAGTGATCTGGGTACCACGACTGGATATGCTTGGGCAAGTGTGGTCGCGCATATTGTGTTTGGCACCGACGATGCGGACGGCGCCGAGGCCCCGGACAACGAAGTCACGCTTGCCAATGGCAAAACCATCGTGCTCACCAACACCAAGATCATCGATCGATTGTCCAACAATAGCGTGGCGGCAACGGTGAATAAGGTCGAGCAGCAAAAGGAGCAGGACGCCCAGCAGTCCGGAAAGCCCGGTAGCTCGGATACTTCTGGCTCCGGCTCGGATTCATCGAGTTCGGGCGGCGGCTCTGGGTCGGGTTCCTCTACCGGAGGGCCTGGAAACGGCGGCTCGACGGGCGGCAACACTGACAACGATGCAAACTCCGGCGGCCTTTCCGCTGCTGAGGAAGAGGGCATTCACAGTTGGCTTGTGACCAAGTACAACATGCTCGACAGTTACGTTTCTCGTGCCAATGACGTGGTCTCGACCTATAACTCTACGGGAGATCCCAGGCCGTGCGACAGCCTGGTCGGGGAGATGTTTGTCATTCGAGCCGAGTTCGGTCGTCAGACATTCTCGCCCCGGTCAAAGTGGTATCAGCAGTATGCCAATCTGTGGGGCTGTTACACCAACCTATGTCAATGGGTTGGCCATTACGGCGATGATGACGTCGCGCTCGGTAACTTCAACAATAACGTGGCGGCGCTTGCCCTATGATGACCGATCTTGCATCCACCACACCACAATCACTCGGTCGCGATCCCATGGTCGGCCTGCGCCTGGCGCGTGTCGACGGGTTTGAGCCGGCCATTGCGCTCGGTCAGGACGAACTGCCTGCCTATCTGCGTCGTTTTACGATGCTGTTTGCCGACGATGCCACCATGCGCCGTGGCGGTATCGGCCGCGTGACGCGTGCCGTCAACGCCCAAGGCGAGGCCGTGGCACTCAAGCAGCTCATCTTGCCGACGCGCGATGAGTTTGACGACGATGCCGCTCACGAGGCGCTGGTCGCCAAGTTCAAGGCGGCGTTTCGCGAGGAATACGAATGCCATCGCGCCCTTTCGGGCCTTAAGGGCTTTCCCCGCCTCTATGGCTGGGGCGAGGTCGACGGTGTGCCTGCAATTGTCATGGAATGGGTCGAGGGCGAGACGCTTGCCCGCTTGCGTTCGCGACTCGCCGTGGACGATGCCGGACGCCTGTCGCCGCTTGTGGCGGCGCGTCTGGGTCGCGACCTGTTCGATCTGCTCTGCCGTATGAGCCTGGTGGGCGAGGGCTTTGTCCATCGCGATATCTCGCCCGCTAATATTATGGTGCGCACGGCGCGTCTACCGCTTGACCGGCAGCTTGCCGAGGGCACCTTTGACCTGTGCCTGATCGACTTTGGCTCGTCGCTGGCGCTTGAGCCTGCGTCGGCCGTGGCCGGTACCGGCGGCAAGGCGTCGTTTACGGAGCGTTATGCGACGCTGCGTCGCGCGACGGTGGCCTACGCTCCGCCCGAGATGCTCACCGACGATATTCCCGACCTGCGCGCTTTGCGTATGTCGCCGGCGATCGACGTCTATGCCGCGGCAAGCACGGTTTACGAGCTCATTGCCGGCGTCGCGCCATACGAAGCCGCGCCGAGCACTTCGGGCGCCTCGGGTTCGCGCAAAAGGACGCGCGACATCGCGAGCCCCTACCGTCTCAAAATGGACACGCGGCCCGACTATCCCATTGGTGCCCATGCGCCCGGTTGTGATTTGACTCAGCTGCTTCGTCGTGAGCCCGATGTGGCGCTCGCCGCGGCCGAGCAGGCCCAGCAGCTAGGGCTTGAGCCGGATTCCGAAGAGCTACGCGATGCGCTGGCGTTTGTCGATGCCCAGCTGTTCGACGTGGTGATGGCCTGTCTGTCCAGCCATCAAAAAGATCGTCCCGAGCCGGCGGCGGTCGAGGCGGCGCTCTCGGCGTTTTGTGACCACTATGCGCAAAATGTCGGTCGTTCGCTCCGCGGCGAGCCGCTCACGCCGTGCCCCATGGATGCGTCTGGCCGCGCGGTTCGTCGCGCGGCGATGATCGGTGCGGCGGTCGTTTGCAGCGTGGTTTGGGCTGTGGTCGTGGTTTCGGCCGCGCTGCTGGCGTCGGGCGCTCGCGTGACGGCGACTTTGGGATCGCTCGTGTGGTCTGGGTCGCTACCGGGTATTATTGCCGCACTGGCGTTGGCGCTGCCAGGCATAGCCGGCGTTGCCGCGGGGGCACTTGCGCGCGATCGGCGCTCGGGGTTCCTGCAGGGTGTGTTTGCGCTTTCTGCCTGCGAGGTTCCGGTGCTGGTTGTGGCTGCATGTAGCGTATTTTCCCAACGCGCCGTGACGGGCGGCCTTGTTGCCGCTCTGGTTGCAACCTATACGCTTACGTGGTTTTTGCTTGCGATGGGCTTTGCCTTTGAACTTCCCGTTTCGGCACCGCGACGCACAAAAGCCCAGATGGCGACTCCGCTTGCCGGTGGAGCCGCAGCTGCCCGTACTTTTGGCGGACCTGTTGAAGTATCGTCCGATTCTATTTCTACGACCAAGGAGGCCTAGGTCATGGCATCTCAAGTTGAGCTCACCCCATGCGGGGCCATGTTTGACATCTTTAAGCGCGCGGCGCATCTGAGCCATATCGAGCTGTGCGGCCTGGTGCTTTCGTCTCGTCCGCTCGCCGACGGCCGCAGCCCGCAGAGCCGAGCCGCCGATCGCTCTTGGGTTTCCCGCTTTATCGTTCGCGCGCCGGTCGGCACGCTTCAGCAGCGCTACTTTGCCGAATACGGTACCTCGGCTGTGCGTATTATGTCGCAACTGGCCCTGCGCCAGCGCAATCCCATGGACTCCACGGCTGTGATCAATATGGTGTGCGGTCCTGCAGGTGAACCGATGGTACGCGCGCTCGAAGAGTGCCATCAGGACACGAATCTCTATCGCAACGCGCTCGATCGCCTGTCCCAGGCGGCGGAACTCATGCCCGCCGAGCGCGCCGAGGCCGTGCTGGTGCTGTTTGTCGCCGTCGGTTGTTCGGCGGATGTGCGGTCCTCGGTGAACTATGCCATCGACTACGCGCACGCGACCTGTGGCGGAGGCACATCCACGCCGCGTTCGCTTGGCATGTCGATGACCGCGGGCGAACGCGAACCCGCCCCGGCGCACCCCTTGGGCTTGCTGCGCGTGCAAAACAGTTTTGTCGTGAGCGCCCCGCGCTGGATTCAGCCGAGTGAGCAGGGTGTTGAGATTGGCGCGCTGGCCACTGGCGAGGGCGATATTACCGACGTCGGCGACGATGTCTCGGCCCGCCATGCCCATATCTGGTGCGATGCTCAAAATATCTGGCACGTCGAGGACTTGTCGTCCACCAACGGAACCGTGGTGGTAAACGGGGCCACGCGCGTCTGCATTCAGGTCGAGCCCGGCCGTTCCGCCCAACTCAATCCCGGCGACGAGCTCAAGCTCGGCGAATCCACTACCTACGCCATTCTCTTCGGTG
>DBFZVF010000057.1:0-12961 GCA_048519165.1 Collinsella sp. | reverse complement strand
CGACCTATGCAGGCCACTATCGGTCGCAATCGCCCATCCGCAAATCCGTGACAAACGGCATGTCCCCGGCGTGCGCCACCGCGCTACTTGCGCAGCGGCTTGGGCAGCGGGATGGTGGCGGCGATGACGGCCGCGATAATCATGCAGACGATACCCTTGAGTGGGAAACACATAAGCAGCAGGCCCACAACCATGACAGGCTGGCGCATGACGGCGCCCATCGTCGATGCCGTGCAGACGGCGACGCAAAAGACCGGATCTGCGCCGGTGAGGATGGCAAGGCCATAGCCCAGGCTTACGCCCGAGAAGATAACGGGGAAGAAGTGGCCGCCGCGCCAACCAAGGTTGATGAGGGCGGGCGTCAGCATGGCCTTAACAAGACCGGTCGCGATAAGCACGCCGGCGGGAATGGTGAGGTAGGTCTCCATAAGTACATCGGCCTGGGTCTCGCCGGCAAACATGGTGTAGGGCAAGACCGTGCCGCAGATGGCGAGCGCCAGACCAGCCAGCATGGCCTTGACGACAGGACGCTCCCCTATTGCATGGGACAGCGCCTCGCTCGCGTGCTCCGAGACAAAGTACAGCCAGCCGCAAACGGCGCCAACCAACGCCAGCGGGATGAGCCAGGCAAGCTCCAGGTTGCCCACCTCGGCGGCCTCGAACCTGGGCATGCCCATGCCGCCGCCCACAAGTTGGCCAAGCAGCAGGTAGGTGCCCAGACCGCCAGCGATCGCGATACCGTAGACCACAGTCTTCTGTGCCTTGGGCAGCTTGATGGTGATCTCGCCGGACGCGGACCCATCGTCGGCGTCTTCGCCCTGGCCGTCGGCGCTACCGGCGAGCGGCGCCACAAAGCCAAAGACGGGCGCGGTAAAGAGCGCCGTCAGGGCAGCCTGGGTGCCCAGCAGCGTGAGCTCCCTAAACTCGGCGCCAAAGCAACGCATACGGTCGCCGACCCAGCTGCACAGACCCGCGATAACACCGGTCAGACCGGCCTCCGGTCCAATGCTGCCGCCAAACAGCAGCGGCAGCAACGCCGCGAGCGAAAGCTTGCCCAGGTTGTCGTACGGGTAGCGCCCGTCTTGCTTAACCTTAGCCATCACCTGGTTGAGGTCATCGGTCTTGGCGCCTGTCATCTTTTCGTACAGACCGATTAATAGGCCGCCCAGCAGGCAGACAAAAAACGGGTACGGCAAAAAGCCAAACGGGCCGCTGGCGAGCTCGGGCGAAGCGACGCCCAGCGCGTGCGGAATCTCGGTCCACAGATAGTCGATACCGTGCTCCATCGCAAAAAAGAACAGCCAGACCGCGGCACCTGCGAACGCACCGGTCACAGCAACGCTAACTAAAAACAGCGCGCGGTTTGTGGGTTTGGCAAGGTTATCCATCGGGTCCTCCCGCGGTCAAAGTCGACATAGTTATGTTTTATTGTAGAGCGAGCGTTGCCCGAACGAGCCAACCGTCTGCGCCGCAAACGGCACCATTGGGAGCCATAGCGGGACAGGCTCAAGACTCATCCGTTGATAATCGAGACAATCTCGCGCAAATCGTCGGCAAAGTAGATGCCGTGCTGGCGCCTCGGGCTCGAAAGCCCTTTATCAATCATGTGCCCGAGCAGCGCCTTGAGGTCGTTGTAGTAACCGTCCAGGTTATACAGGATGCACGGAGCGCTCAGGTGCCCCAATGACACCGCGGACATGACCTCGGCAATCTCCTCGAGCGTGCCCGTGCCACCGGGAAAGGCGATGAACGCATCGCCGAGCTCAATCATCTTGGCTTTGCGTTCGGCCATATCACTCGTCACGATGAGGTCGTCAATGCCGTCGTGTTGAAATTCGGCCTCTATAAAAAAGCTCGGCTCAACACCCGTCACGTGTCCACCTGCCTCGAGTACGCTATCGGCGAGCGCGCCCATCAGGCCCGATTTGGACCCGCCGTATACCAGCGCGTGCCCGTTGGAGCCAATCCAGTTGCCCAGCTCTTGCACCGCAGGCAGAAACGCCGGGTCATTGCCGACGCTGGCGCCCAGGTATACCGTGATATTCATATTCAGTCCCCCTCGTCGTGACGCGCGGCGCCCGTTCTAGCGTTGGCGTCGGCGATATTCGCGCACACGGCGCGACAGGTCGGCGAGCTCGTCACGATCGAGCTCTTCCAAATGCTCCAGATCGTCCATAAAGCGCGCCATGGTGTCCTTTTGGCGCAGCTTGATGAGCGTATTGCAGTAGTTCACCGCCACACCCGTGAGCATGGCAATGTAGAAGATGCTGATGACGCTCAGGACGACGGTAATAGCACGGGCGACCGGCGTTTCGGCCGGGATATCGCCAAAGCCGATGGTCGAGACGGTCTCAAAGCTAAACCAGAGGCCATCGCCAAACGTAAGGGTCGTGGGCTCGGACAGCCAGACAGCCGTCGAGCACAGCAGATAGAAGATGAGGAACAGGCCCGTGATACGCACGAAACCGGCCTGGCGCAAAACATCGGCAAGCGTCCTCAGCTTTTTCATCTCGACCCCTTTTCCCAGACGCCCAATCACGTTTGCTCGGTATTGTCCCACAACCGGCAGTTAGGCAACCGGCAGTTAGGGACGTTCCTTTTGTGCCGGCAGAAAGGGACTGTCCCCAACTGCCGGACGGGACCGTTTAGCGGTGCGGCGGCCGACTGGGCAGGCTGAGCTGGTATCCTTATGCGGTATTGTCTCGATTCGTTAGGATTGCACGTGAGAGCTTCCGCTGTCCTTCGTTCAGTTATATGTCGCACCCTGGCCGTCGCGCTTGCTGCGTTCGCCGTACTGAGCGCCGTCATACCCGTCCCCGCCTTTGCCGCCGACTCTGACCAGCAGGTCAAGACGGTCCGCGTTGGCTGGCTTATCAACAACGAAGGCTTCCAGGACGGCACCCCCGGCGAGCGTCTCTCGGGCTGGGGTTATGACTACCTGCAGACGCTGTCATACTACACGCCGGGCTGGCAATACGAATACGTCTCCGGCACCTTCACCGAGCTTATGGACATGCTCGAGGCGGGCGAAATCGACCTCATGCCCAACATCTCCTACTCCGAGGAACGCGCCCAAAAGCTGCTCTTCTCCTCGAACCCCGAGGGCGCCGAGCGCTACTACATCTACGCCAAGCCCGATCGCGACGACCTGGCCAAGGGTGACCCCAAGCGCTCCAGGGCCTTACCATCGGTTGCAACTCCGGTGTTATGCAAACCTTCGTTGGCCAGCAGTGGCTCGCCAACGAAGGAATCACCTGCACATACAGGGAGTATGACGGAGGCTCCATGCTCTTTGACGCACTCGCAAACGACGAAGTCGACGCCGTCATCATGAACGACACCATCTCGTCGCCCGATGCGTCGCCCATGTTCTACGTTGGCTCGAGTGACTACTATTTTGCCGTCCCCAAAAGCCGCCCCGACCTGATGAACGATATCAATGCCGCCATGACGGCAATCGCCCGCGTCAACCCACGCTATAACGACGAGGTCAAGGCGAATTACTCGGCCCAAAACAGCGGCTCATCATCGCTCACCGGCCCCGAGCGCTCCTGGCTCAAAGCAAACGACAACACCATCACGATCGGCTATCTTAAAAACAAACTCCCCTACTGCACGCAAAATGACGACGGCGAAATGGAAGGGTCGCTCGCCTCGCTTGCAACGACGTTGCACGACAAGTTTGGCATTACGGTTGCAACAGTAGCGTTCTCGAACAACGAGCAAATGACCAAAGCCCTTTCCACAGGGACCATCGATGTCGCCCTACCGTTGTTTCGCGACTACTGGCTTGCCGAGCAGGCAGGGGTCATCCTGTCAAACCCGATGGGAACGGTTTCCCTAGCCGCCATTCACAGCAGCAGCAACCTGAACAGTGACCTTAAGAACATCGCTTGCACAGCAGACGCGATCGTCAACCGTTTTGAGCTCGCAAACCTATTCCCCGACGCAAAGGTAACCGAGTATCCGAATGACAACGAGGCACGCGAAGCCCTCAATAAGGGGGAGGCAAGTTGCATCATTGTCCCCAGCACGCGCTTGAAAACCATCCGCGACACCTACGATATCGAGGATTTCCAAACACAGGAGCTCACCGACACGGCACAGCTATCGTGTTTGATTTCGCGCGGCAAGCCCGTGCTGTTGGGAATCATTAATAAGGGCATCGTCAATGCTGGCGAATCGCTCTCTGCAAGCAGTTATTCCCCCACATCGTACTCGGCGCAAGAATCGGATGCGTTTCGACTTCTCTACCGCAACCGCATCGTCATTGCGGCAGTCATCATCTGCATTTTGCTCACCGGCATCGTCATCCTTGTCTGGTCGCTTCACCGCGCGCAGAAAGAACAGCAGAAAGCCGATGCCGCCAACGCCGCTAAGACGGCATTCCTCACGCGCATGAGCCACGACATCCGCACGCCACTCAACGGCATCCTGGGTCTTATCGAAATTGAGGAATTGAAAGACGGCGACATGCAGGCCGCCCGCGAAAGCCGCGCCAAGGCGCGTGTTGCCGCCAATCACCTACTCTCGCTGATCAACGACATCCTCGAGATGGGCAAAATCGAAGACCGCAAGCCAACTCTGGAACATGCGCCTTTTAACCTCAAAGAGCTCTGTGACGATACGCTGGTGCTGTGCAAGCTCCGCGCATCCGATAACGGCATCACAATGCAGGACAATAGTCTGCCGTACGCCACGGGGCCATACATGATCGGCAGTCCCACCCATATCCGACAGATCATAATCAACCTGTTAGACAACAGCATTAAGTACAACAAGCACGGCGGCTCCGTCACCTTTAGTTCAAAGACCAAGCCACTCGATGATGGGCGCGCGCTCTTTTGCTTTAGTGTTTCGGATACTGGCATTGGCATGGCTCCCGAGTTTTTAAAGCATATCTATGAACCGTTTGCCCAAGAAGGTGATGATGCGCGCAGCAAGTTCCAAGGAACCGGCATGGGCATGCCAATCGTCAAGTCGCTTATTGAACTGATGGGCGGTACGATTGAGATTTCGAGTGAGGTTGGCGTGGGGAGTACGTTCAACGTCCAGATTCCGCTCGATATCGACAAGAACCCTCAGGCGCGGGCGAATACGGTTGAGAGTGCGCCCGACTGCTCGCTCGCCGACATGAACGTGCTGCTCGCCGAAGACAACGAATTGAATGCCGAGATTGCCCAGACGCTGCTAGAATCCGAGGGCGTCGTGGTCACCCGCGCCGCCAACGGCAACGAGGTCGTCGATCTGTACCTGTCGCATCCCGCCGGCAGCTTCGATGCGATCCTGATGGACATTATGATGCCGGGCATGGACGGCTATGAGGCAACCCGCACGATTCGTCTGAGCGAGAAGGTCGATGCAGCCGATATCCCCATCATCGCGCTCACCGCCAATGCCTTTGCCGAGGACGCCAAGGCGGCACACGATGCCGGCATGAACGCCCATCTGTCCAAACCACTCGACTTTAACAAGCTCAAAAACATGCTCGCCCGCATCAAGAAATACGGAGCTGTTTCGCTATAGTTTGTGCTCAACCACCATACGCAGCAGAAAGGAAGCCAATGATGTTTAGGCCCTTACGTCGAAAGAAACGCGCCATCACTGACGAGGAAGCGCGCAAGTTGCTCGCCACCTGCAAGCGCGGCGTCTTTGCCGTCAACGGCGATGATGGCTACCCCTATGCCATTCCCGTCAACTACTTCTTTGACGCCGAGCACGACAAGATTTATTTCCATGGCGCCAAAGCCGGCCACAAGGTCGACGCACTCAAACGCGATGACAAGATCTGCTTTACCGTTTACGGTAACGAGTGGTATAAGGACAATGACTGGGCTCCCTACGTTATGAGTACCGTGGTCTTTGGCCGTTGTCGCCTAGTTGATGAGGCGCCTGCATTCATCGAGGACAAAGTCCGCCAGCTCGCGCTTAAGTACTACCCTTCTGCCGAAGAAGTCGAGGAGGAAATCGCCAAGGACATTAAGGGCGTCCAGCTCTACGAGATTACGATTGAGCATCTTTGCGGCAAGCAGATTCAAGAAAAATAAACCTCCGCAGCAGGTCTGCGCCCAATGGTTACAGATGCCTTACCACACGGGGCCTTCTAGCCGACTTGGCAGAAGGCTCCGCATGCAGTGCGCGCTTACCGTGCATTAAAAACGTAGCGGTCCAGGCGGTCGCACGCTTCCCTCACGCGCGAAAGCGGCAGCGCCAGATTCACGCGAATGTGGCAGGGCCCGTGGAACGGGCGGCCGTCCTGATACCCCACGCCCACGCGCGCCCCCTCGTCGAGCAACCACTGAATATCGCGGCCATGCTCGCGGCACCACTCGGTGCAGTCCAGAAACACCATGTACGTGCCCTGCGGACGCGAATAGGACACGCCCCCAGAATGCTCGTCCACGTAATCGCAGAAGTACTCGATATTGCCGGCAAGCACCTGGTTGAGCTCTTCCACCCACTCGTAGCCTTGCGGCTGGTAGGCACCGATAAGCGCATGCATGGAGAGGACATTCATCTCGTTGTAGTGGGTCTTGTTAGACACAGCGCATATGCGGTCGCGCAGCGTCTCGTTGTAGATAATGTGGTAGCTGCCGACCAAGCCCGCCAGGTTGAACGTCTTGCTGGGCGCGTAGAGGGCAACCGTACGCATGCGGGCATCCTCGCTCACCGACTGCGTCGGGATATGCTTGTGCCCCGGCAGGATGATATCGGACCAAATCTCGTCCGAGATCACCACGCAATCGTGCTGGCGATAGATGTCCATGGCGCGCTCGATCTCGTCGCGCTCCCATACGCGGCCGCAGGGATTGTGCGGCGAGCAGAACACCGCGGCATGGATGTGGTTTTGGGCGAGCTTGTGCTCCATGTCCTCAAAGTCCATACGCCACACGCCTTGATCGTCGAGCTTAAGCGGGCTGTGGACAATACGATAGCCCGCGGCTTCGATGGATTTGGTAAAGCCGATGTAGGTGGGGCTATGGACCAGCACCGCATCGCCCGGCTGGACATACGCGCGCAACGTCGACACGACACCGCCCAGCACGCCGTTTTCGTAGCCGATATGCTCCGGTGCCAAGCCCTCAACGCCATTGCGGCGCCTCTGCCATTCGATGATGCGATCGAAATACTCGGGACGCGGATTGAAGTAGCCAAACATGGGGTGCTGAGCGCGCTTGATGATGTACTCCTGGACCGTGGGCACCGTGGCAAAATTCATGTCGGCCACCCACATGGGGATGCGGTCGAAGCCCTCGTCGGGTGCGTTCGGAGCCATGCCGGGGATCTCGCCCCAAGAGTCAACGGCGATGGAGTCCATGCCGTGGCGGTCGATGATTGAAGTGAAGTCATATTTCATGCTGGACTCCCGTGCAGAGCGGAATGATTCGGTAGGCGTTATTGTCCACCAGCGTGGGCGGTTTTGGCGCGGGGTTTGGCGCTTAATTTGACGGGTGCGGACGAATGGCCGGTTAGTCTCGCGCGTCGTTGACGGCGACTACGGTTAGCTGGGTTTCATCGACCGTAAACGATATGTCGAGCCCGGCGTAGGCCAAGTGGTAAACGCGGTTTGGCTCGTGCTTGCTGCCCGCGCGGCGCGGATCTTGGCGAAGAACCTCGACCAGACCGGGGAGCTTTGCGGGCGGGACCATATCCTGCAGCGCCTGCGGGAACTCGACGTCGAGCTCTTGCCACGGAGCGTCCTCAATCCAGCCGCCGGTCGCATCCGGGTGACAGTCGGCAAATGGAATGTAGGGCTTAATGTCGTAGATGGGTGTGCCGTCACGCAGGTCGGCCCCCAGCACATGAATGATGGGGCCATTGTCGGTGAGCTCGACGCGATCGAGCTTGACGCAGGTAAGCCCAATGGGATTAGGGCGAAACGGACTGCGCGTGGCAAACACGCCCACGCGCTCGGCTCCACCCAGACGCGGCGGGCGCACGGTTTTCGACCACTTGGCATTGGTGCCGGACCTGTCCTGCGACTTGGCATCGGTAGCTATGTCCTTAGCCGTACCGCCGGGCGTTCCGTTTTCAAAGCGCCACAGCAGCCACAGGTGAGAGAAGAAGTCCAGACCCTCAACCGCTGCATTGGAGGCAAATTCCGGCTCAAAAACGATGCGTCCCTGCAGATGAGGCGCCAAAAAGCTGTTGCGCGGAATGCCAAACTTCTGCGGCAGGTCGGTATGTATGTGTGCGATAGGTTCCATGCCGGTCATTGTACGGCATGGAGGTGTGGGGCGTTGCGTGCAATTCTTCGCCGCGGTCCCCCGTCGTGCAACCAACGGTTGCTTGGAAGGGCGCCTGCTGCCGCGTATGCTTAAGCCATCAACCAGCAGAAAGGAGCCGTTATGGCCTTTGCAGAAAAGCTCATCGCCGTCCGTCGCGCCCATCACCTTACCCAAGAGCAGCTCGCCGCCAAGCTCTTCGTCACACGCCAAGCCGTCAGCCGTTGGGAGCGTGGCGAGGTCACACCGGGCATCGACATGATGAAGCTCATCGCCGCTGTGACCGGCGAGCCCCTGTCTCATCTGCTCGAAATGCCCGAGCGCTATTGCCAGAGCTGCGGCATGATACTCACGCCCGACGACTGCGGCACCGATGCCACGGGCGCCGCGACCGACCATTACTGCAAGTGGTGCTACGACCACGGCCAGTACACCTACGACACCACGATGGAGGCAATGATCGAGGACTGTGCCCCGCGCCTGGCGCAAAACACCGGCATGTCACTCGACGAAGCCGTCTCGCTCATGGGCGCCGTCCTGCCGCAACTGGAGCGCTGGCGCACCGTGCAGGAAAACGAGGAACGCTACGGCGCCGAGGCTCGGGCGCGCTATGGCGATGAGGCTATCGATGCAGCAAACGAAGCGCTGCTGGACATGGATCCTCAGACATGGAACGACATGAAGGAACTTGAACGCGCTATTTTGGGTCAGCTCTCGATTGCCATGGGCGACGGCGATGCGGATGGAAGCGAGGCTCGCAAGCTCGTCGCGATGCATCGTCGTTGGATTGGTCTCAACTGGGGACGCGAACCCCAGAACGAAGCGTACCTGGGCCTCGCCCACGACTATCTTGCCGACCAGCGCTTTATTGACTACTACGACAAGCCCTGCGGCGCCGGAGCCACGGCGTTTCTGGTACAGGCCATCGAGTCGTCGCTGGCCCGCGCATAGATTGCGGCGGCTTTGGGTATTTCAATCGAAACCGCAACCGATTGGAGACCTATGGCTACTAATCATGAGCTCGTGCTCTACGTTATGACCGGCTGCCCGTATTGCATAAAGGTCAAGCGCTTTTTGGCCGATAACGGCGTGACCATTCCCGAGCGCGATATCTCGACCGACCCCGTTGCCGAGCAGACGCTCATCGCCGTCGGCGGAAAACGCCAGGTTCCCTGCCTGTTCATCGACGGCAAGCCACTCTACGAATCGAGCGACATCATCGCATGGATACGGAAGAACCTGCTCTAGTGCAACATATTCATCGGGGACGTTCTTAAATGACTAGTCGTTAAAGAACGTCTCCAATGGCTAGCTAGCCGTGGAAGCGGGCTATGGGTGCAAGTGGCTGCTCGCGAAAGACGCGCTCGACGGCGGCGCGGTATTCGTCGACCTTTTTAGTCTTGCGTACGAGTTTGTGAACGGTAGCGTGATCGGCGAAGGCGCATTTGGCGTAGAACCACCACTCCTTCATGCGAAAGACCGCATTGCCACCAATCTCTTCTGCATAGGCCGCGAATAGCATGTCGTGGAAACGCTGCAGTTCGGCTGCCGTGGCAGCAGGACCGCCGTTGACCATACGAGCCAGAGCGGGGTTCGCGAGCAGGCCGCGCCCCAACATCACATGGCGCGTGCCGGGATAGGCCTCCACCAGCGCGTCCATATCCTCAAGATCAAAAATGTCGCCGTTGTATGCCACCGGAAACGGCGCACGCTCCAGCGTTTCGCCATAGAACTCCTTGCGCGGCGTGCCCGTATAGCGGTCCTTTTGTACGCGCGGATGCACGATCAGCTCTGCCAGCGGCATGCGGCAGTACAGATCGAGCACACGCTCATACTCGTCATCGCGTTCCAACCCCAGCCTGGTTTTTACCGACACCGGCAACGGCGACCGCTCGCACACGTCGCTCAAGAACACCTCGAGCTCGTCGAGGTTGCGCAGAAAGCCCGATCCTTTGCCCTTGGCAACAACCGTTCCCGAAGGACAACCCAAGTTGAGATTGACCTCGCGATAACCCATGTCGGCGAGCACCTGTGCCGCCCACACAAACTCGTCCGCGTTCTTGGACATCAGCTGAGGCACTACGTTGAGCCCCTGGTTATTGGCAGGATCAATCTCCTTAAACGCCTTGCCGCCAAAGCGATTTCCCACCCGCGGCGGCGGCATAAACGGCGTGTAATAGCAATCGAGCGCGCCAAAGCACTCCGCATGCACGCGACGGAACACATGCCCGGTAATCCCCTCCATGGGGGCAAGCGATAGAATCATCAACATCTACTCTCAAATCAATGCGGCAAAGTGGCCGTCCCTTTGTCACATGCATTATGCCTTGTCCTTGAGGCGGCCCACAAGGCGGAGGCAGTTACTGACGCCAACCAGCCCTCCAACCATCCCTGCGCAACGAAGGTGAACGGTGTCCACGAACAGCAAGTAGGGCCGCCCCGCAGCAGCTCCCCCACTCATCTATACTCAAGAGTGCGTGTGCATCGCCCCCGAATAACGATGAGAGCCGAGGCCCCATGCAGCAGCTCACCGAACAAGAAAAGAAACGCATCCAGCGGTACTGCACATACCCCAAGATCGCAGCGACCGCACTCGTCATGTCGTTCGTAGCATGCCTGTTAATGTTGCCGCTCCAAATGATCAACGATATCGCGTTCCACCAAAAGGAATTCCAACCCGCGGGCATATATACCGCCATCGCACTCACCGTAATCGAACTCGCCATCTTTTGCTATTGCGCTCTTGCGCCGCGCTTTGGAATGCAGGGCAAACAGTGGAAGGAGCTGCAGAGCAGGCTTGCGGTAGCCCAGAACAACAAAGACCGCTCCGCGGAGGTCGCCAGCGTGCTCGCCGCGCAAGCAGCCGGCCGCCTGCTCAAGAACAGCGATAACGATGTTGCGCGCAACCTGGGCGGCGCCGCCGAGGTTGCCAGCGCCGTAGGGGCAGTTGCCACCGCAGCGGACGTGCTAGCCGAAACCTCGAGCAATGCCGAGGCCATGGCAAACGCATACGACGTGACGATTCCAAGCGTCAAAAAGCAGATCATAGCTCTCGCAGTGGCGCCCGCCATTGTGCTGCTTGGCGTCTACATCCCGCAGTTTGTCCAGGGGAATAACGAGCTTCAGGTAAGAAAGGCTGCAGCCGCCGAGCAGCTCGCCATCGCGCAAGATGCCTTGGAGCCCGTGTGCGAACGCGTTGCGGCAGACGACCCATATGAGTCGTATCACGACTACGGCTATCGCATTATCGGCTATCTGCGCGATAATGACCTCGGCGCTCAAGCAGCCTATGTCTACCTTTCTTTCGATGCAGACGGCATGCTCACGGACGTCGATTACACCAGCCAGATCGACCCCGAGGCAAGCCTTGCAGACAACCTCGCCCGCGCCGAGCAGGACATCGCGACGCTCTGTGCCCCGCTCAACGGGTTGGACATTTCCGTTGCCGCACCGGGCCTCCTCACGCCATGCAGCCTGTCGGATGAATTTAAACAGGCATTTTTAGCCGGATCCCTATATGAAGAAATCAGCATCAAGACGGAGGACGAATCTATCAAGTCGTACTACACCTTTGACACCGAGCCCGAGGAAGAGTTCGACGAGTACACCCATCCGGAAATAAGGCTCATGCTCTCCGCAAAGAAGAACTAAAGGCTTGCACTCTAATTGCCGCTCGCAAACATCGTCTATATCTCGAGGTCTAATACTTTTCCCGAGAAGTGAACGACCGTTTTTGGACCCCCGAAGCATCGACATTTTCAGACGTCAAAACCGCAGGATTTGGCTGACAAAACCGCAGGAAATTGCATCTCAAAAGTGTCGATGCTTCGGGGGTCCATTTTGACTCGTTCACTTCTCGAAAAAGTATTAGACCTCGATTTACAAGCCACTCAATGTGACAAAAGGGCTGTCCCTTTGTCACATTATTCGGAGCGTAGGGCTTCTACAGGGTCTTTTTTGGATGCGCTTCGGGCCGGCAGCAGACCGGCAACGACCGTCAGCAGCACCGAAATTGCAATGAGCACCAGCGCATCCTGCACGGGCAGGCTCATCAGATTGGGCACTTGTTTGGCAGCAAGCGCCCAGGCATTAACCGGAAAGCTCACGGCCACCACGACGACAATGGCAAAGACGCCGGCGATGAGGCCCTCGATAAAGGTCTCGGCATTGAATACGTTGGCCACGTTGCGCTTCGACGCGCCGATCGCACGCAGGATGCCAATCTCCTTTTTGCGCTCCAGCACGCTGATGTAGGTGATGATGCCGATCATGATGGAGCTCACCACCAGGCTGATACTCACGAATGCGATGAGCACCAAGCTGATGGTGTTCACGATGTCGGTCACCGAACCCATGATGATGCCCATGTAGTCTGTGTACGAAATTGCCCGATCATCGTGGCCAGCGGCTTTGACCTGCTTGTTGTACGCATCGATGCGATCGAGTACGCGCTCCTTGGCCTCAAAGTCGCGCGGGAAAATCTTGACCGAGATGGGATCCGCCTCGTCCGCATAACCCAACGTGGTCAGATTGTTGTCGTAGGTGAGCTTCGAAGCCTTGGCATAGCTCATCATGAGCGAACTCAGGTCCTCGGCGTCCATGTTGAAATGGATGGCGCGGGCAAAGGCGCTCGCATCCACACGCATAGCGCTCGCTAGGTTGGCAAAACTCGAAGACATCTGCGTCGCCATCTGGTCCATAAGCCCAGCCGTGCCTGCCTTGAGCTGAGCTGACAC
>DBFZVF010000056.1:0-4079 GCA_048519165.1 Collinsella sp. | reverse complement strand
GCTCCGAAGGAGCAGAACGGGGGCACTTCATTGGTCGAGGACGTTTTCAAAACCAAGCCCGGCCCCGGCCGGAGGGACCACGAATGCTACAGGTTCTTGACACCCATCGCGCGCATGGCGTTCAGGATGGCGATGATCGCCACACCCACGTCGCCAAAGACGGCGAGCCACATATTGGCGATGCCGAGCGCCGCGAGCACCAGAATCAGCAGCTTAATGCCCAACGCAAAGATGATGTTCTGCCAAACAATCGTCATGGTCTTGCGCGCCACGCGGATCGCGCGGGAGATGTTGGACGGCTTGTCGTCCATGAGCACGACGTCGGCAGCCTCAATTGCGGCGTCCGAGCCCATGGCGCCCATGGCAATGCCAACGTCTGCGCGGGTGAGCACGGGTGCGTCGTTGATGCCGTCACCGACAAAGGCGAGCTTGCCCTTGCCGCCCTCGGTTGCAAGCAGCGCCTCGACGCGCTCGACCTTATCGCCTGGCATGAGCTGCGCGTAAAACTCGTCGAGCCCCAGCTGCTTGGCCACAGACGCCGCAACCTCCTCGCGGTCGCCCGTGAGCATGACGGTGCGTTTGACGCCGGCAGCGTGCAAGTCGCGAATCGCCTGCTCGGCATCGGCCTTTATGGTGTCGGCAATTACGATATGGCCGGCGTACGTGTCATCGACCAGTATATGGAGGATCGTACCGACGACCTCGCAATTGGGAGCGTCGATACCGGCCGCAGCAAGCATCTTGGCATTGCCGACGACGACGCGCTTGCCGTCGATGGTTGCCGTGAAACCGTGACCCGCGACATTGGCGGAGTCGCTCACGCGATTCTGGTCGAGCTCACCCTGGTAGGCGGCACGTATGGACCGTGCGATGGGGTGGTCGGAGAACGACTCGGCGAGGGCTGCGACCTCAAGCAACGATTGCTCGGTATAGCCTGCCTCGGGGTGTACCTCGACCACTGAGAACGTGCCGTTGGTGAGCGTGCCGGTTTTGTCGAAAACGACGGTGACCACATCGGCGAGCGTCTCGAGGTAGTTGGAGCCCTTGATGAGGACACCCAGCTTGGATGCGCCGCCGATGCCGCCAAAGAAGCTGAGCGGCACGCTAATCACGAGTGCGCACGGGCAGCTGACGACCAGGAAGGTCAGGCCGCGCAGGATCCAATCGGACCAGGCGCCGGTGACCAGGCCGCCGCCGAGCGCGAGTACCGCGGCCGCGCCGGTGACAGCGGGCGTGTAAACGCGGGCGAAGCGCGTGATGAAGTTCTCGGTACGTGCCTTCTTTTCGCTGGCGTTTTCCACGAGTTCCAGGACGCGTGCGACGGTGGACTCGCCAAAGGGCTTGGTGGTGCGCACGTGGATGAGACCCGTCATGTTGATGCAGCCGCTGATGATATCGTCTCCGGTTTTGGCCGGGCGGGGGACCGACTCGCCGGTAAGGGCGGCGGTATCGAGCTGCGTCTCGCCTTCGACGATGACGCCGTCGATGGGCACGCGCTCGCCGGGCTTGACGACGATGACGGTGCCGACGGCGATGTCATCGGGGGAGACCTGCTCGAGTGTGCCGTCGGGTTGCTCGACGTTGGCATAATCGGGCGCGATGTCCATCATGGCGCTGATCGACTTGCGGCTTTTGCCCACGGCATATGCCTGGAACAGCTCGCCGACCTGATAGAACAGCATGACGGCGGCGCCTTCGGCCATGTGCGGGTCGGTGTCGGGGAAGAGCACCATGGCAAACGCGCCGATGGTCGCGACGGCCATAAGGAAACTTTCGTCGAAGGCCTTGCCGCGGCGGATGTTATTGAATGCCTTTTGGAGCACGTCGTAGCCGGCAATTAAAAACGGCACGAGGAACAGCACGAAACTGGCGTAGACGTTGCCGGGCTCCCCAAATGCGATAGTGAGAGCTCCGAGCTCGTCGAGGGCATAAACAACGGCAAAAATGCCTAGCGCTACCAGGATACGGTTGCGCTTATGCTCAAGGGACTCTTTCTTCTTACGCTTCTTCTTTTTCTTTGTGGGATCGGCGGCTGCCATGATTCAAACCTCCCATTTGAATGTATGAACACTCGCTCATATAACTTCGCGAGCAAAGGCCGCGGCAAGCGCGGCCTTGCGGGTCAGCGTATGCGCAGGCTAGAGAATGATCTCGCAGTCCGGCTCGGCGTCGGCCGTAAACTCCACGACGCGGTCGAGCACCTCGTCGAACTCGGCGTCATCGGCCTCGAGCGTCAGCTTCTGGGTCATAAAGTTAACGGACACGGATTTGACGCCCTCGAGCTTGGCCAGCTCGTCCTGAAGCTCGCGCGCACAGTTGGCGCAGTCGATCTCGTCGAGCTTGAACTGCTTTTTCATGGTGGGTTCCTTTCCCTGTCTTGCGGCTTGGGTGCAGGCCGCGCTGGTACCGTGGTTGGTTGCTATTCGCAGATGTGGCTCATGCCTTGGTTGAGCATGGTGTAGACGTGGTCGTCGGCGAGCGAGTAGAGGATATTGCGCCCGTCGCGCCGGAATTTAACCAGGTGCGACTGCTTGAGCGTGCGCAGCTGGTGTGACACCGCAGACTGCGAGGTCGCGGTCGCTTCGGCGATGTCTGCCACGCAGAGTTCGCGGCCCATGAGGGCGTAGAGGATCTTAATGCGCGTGGTGTCGCTGAAGACCTTGAACAGGTCGGCAAGGTCGTACAGCAGCTCCTCGTCGGGAAGGTCCTCGGGCGAGCAGGTGGTGGGGACGTCGGGCGCGATGGTGGTGTCGATGCTGGACTTTATTTCATCAGCGGGATCGCTCATTGCAATATCCTTTCATATGAACATGCGCTCATATAACTTACTTCCGAGTATATGAGCTCATGTTCATATGTCAATATAATTCGCGAATTTTTTGCTATCGAATGCCCTGGTGGCGGCTAAAGGCATCGATGATCGCGGATAAGGCCGCCGATGCCAACGTGGGTACCTTAGCGACGTGCAAAAACGGGCCGATGTCCACTTGGATATCGGTCCGCATTGCGTTGCTTGAGAGGGACGCCTCGGCGTGTCGCTTTTGCGCGGGGCGTTATGGCCCGACGAGTATCGCTCGCGAATGGCGCCTCTGCTTGGCAATCTACTTGGCAAATAGGTTCTTGAGGTTGAACTCGGCCTGGACGGTACGGAGCATGAGGTCGGTGTCGTCGAGGCCCAGGTGCTGCTCGTTGGCGTCGGCGGCGAGGGTGCCGCGACGGCGTGCCCAGTTCTCGAGCGCGGCGGGCGCGGACTCGCGGGGGAGCGAGCGCACGTCGGCGTCCAGGCTGCGGCAGATCTGGCGCGAGTCGATGACGATGATCTTGCCTGCGCGGCGTGCCTCGGCGTAACCGTCCAGGTGGATCTTGAACCAGCTGTCCTCAAAGGCGGCGTTGTGCGCCATGTACGGGTACTTCTTCATAAGCTTGAGCAGCTGCTTTTGCAGCTCCTTGTTCTCGCGGAAGGGCGTTTTGCCGTCGATGTCGTCCCAGGTGATGTGGTGGATATTCGACAACGGCACATCCTCGCCGCGGTAGATATCGGGCAGACCGCAGTAGTGTGCCTCGGCGTCGTGCGGGACGGCGTCGCTGGTGAGCTCCATGATCTCCCAGCCCACGTTGATGATGTAGCCGCGCTCGGGTGCGCGGCCGGTGGTCTCGATGTCGATGCCGAGCACCGTGCCCTGAATGGGCTTGCGGGCGTAGGCGACGCCGAGCGCGTCGCGGTCGCCGCGGATCTCGCGCATGACGGACGCGGCGGTGCGCTTTTGCATCTTGCCGATGGCGGCGCAGGTGTCGGCGTCGGACAGGCCGCGCGAAAGCGTCGCGGGCGTCACGTTGCGCAGGCGCGCCTCGCCAATCTGGTCGCACAGGTCGCGGTTGCGGTCGGCCAGGTCGCGCACGGTGGCAAAGTCGAAGCCGGGGTCGTCCTCGGCGGTAAAGTACTCGGTCTCGAGCACCTTGAGGGCCTCTTCGCCTTTCTGACGCTCGGATTCCATGGCGCCATGATCGCCATAGATAAACATGGGGATAAACGGCTGGCGCTCGTATTCGAGTGCTTGCGATACGTTCATATGCTGCTC
>DBFZVF010000055.1:0-4630 GCA_048519165.1 Collinsella sp. | reverse complement strand
TCCAGGTACTGGCGCAGCTGCTCGTCGGTAATACCGCCGTTGCCGGTGTCGGTCGAGCTGTCATCCTGCTGCTGATTCTGCAGCTCCTCATCGGAGCCCAGCTCGACGGTGACCTTCTTCTCTTCCTTGCCGCGCATGAGCGTGATCTCGACCTTCTCGCCCACTTCGTGGCTGCGCAGGGCGATGATCAGGCCATCGGCGCTCGTGATCTCGTCGTCGCCCAGCTTGGTGATGACGTCGCCCTCCTGAATGCCGGCCTTGGCGGCAGGACCGTCCTCAACGACGCTCGCCACATACGCGCCGCTATCGGTGCTGAGCTTGTTGGTGCGGGCGTTGAGCGCGTTGACGCTCGAAAGCGTGGCGCCCAGGTACGGGTGCACCGGCGTCTTACCGTCGATGATCTGGTCGGCAATGTTCTTGGCGTAGTTAACCGGAATGGCAAAGCCCACGCCCGAGCTGGAGCCCGAATAGCTCTCGATAAGCGAATTAATGCCCACCAGCTCACCATTGTCGTTGACGAGCGCGCCGCCGGAGTTGCCCGGGTTGATGGCGGCATCGGTCTGGATCATGTTGGCATAGATGGTGTTACCGTTGGTAGAGCTCATGGCCGTGGAGCGATACAGCGCCGACACAATGCCCGTGGAGACAGACTGCTCGTTGCCGAACGGCGAGCCGATCGCCATGACCCACTCGCCCACGTTGAGCTTGGAGGAATCACCAATCTCAATCGGCGTGAGCTTGGAGGCGTCAGCATCCTTGAGCTTGATGACAGCCAGGTCGCTCGAAGCATCGTTGCCCACGAACTCGGCCTCGTACGTGGTTCCGTCGTCCATGGTCACCACGTACTGGTCGTAACCATCGACCACGTGGTTGTTGGTGAGGATGTGGCCCTCGGTATCGAGCACAACGCCCGAACCGACGCTGCCCGAACTATCCGACTCGTCGGCAGACTGCGAAAGCGAGCCATTCTGGCTGCCACTCGAAGTAGCGGTGATGGAAACGACGGAGGGCAGGGCCTTGGCAGAGACGGCCTCGGCCAGCGTGGTGTCCTCGGAATCGATCGTGATCTTTTGCGTCGATGAACCCGAAGCGCCCGCCGTCACGGCATTCTTGCCGCCACCGATATCGAGCGTGCCGCTCATAATGAGCGCAATAACCAGCAGGGCGCCGCAGGCGCAGCCGGCAAGTGCCGTAATAAAGATCGGCAACTTTTTGGTCTTGGTCTTGACCACTGTGTGCTTGTTTACAACCTGCTGGCTGCCCAGCGGCTTTCCGGTCTGTGTGTCGTAGGCCTGCACGTAGGAAATGTTGCTGTCGGCAGGCGTCGACTCTACCTGCACGCGCGGCTGCTGCTGGGTCTCGCCGGCGTTGCCCGCATCCTGGGGACGCCGGGAATCGTACTCGCTCATGGCTGCGATCCTTTCGTCAAATAACCAAAGGCCCGCCAAACATGTGGCGGGCCATCATTGTTCACGTTGAGTTGTACCCCAATATGCGGGCGTACGTGTATGAAAACGCAATCTTTTAGGAAGGCTTAAGTTCTGTTGCAGATTCGAGAGGAATCCGCACCTGCGTCAAAACCACCACGAAGGTGCCTGTCCCCTTTGTGGTGGAAATCTAGTCCTTAAACAGATAGCCCACGCCGCGGACGGTGGTGATGTGCGCCGCGATCTGCGGGCCCACCTTGGAGCGGATGCGTCGAATGTGCACGTCGACGGTGCGCGTACCACCGCAGTACTCAAAGCCCCACACGCGGTGCAGCAGCACCTCGCGGCTGTAGGCACGGTTGGGATGCGTCGCCAAAAAGCTCAGCAGCGAGTACTCCATCAGCGTCAGGTCGATAGGCTCGTTATCGAGCGTCACCTGGTAGGTAGCCAGGTTAATCTCGAGGTTATCGATGTTGAGCACATCGTCGGCGGTGACGGTCTCCTCCTCGCCCATCAGGCGCTGCGCACGAGCCTTGAGTTCGTTGGGCGTCGCCGTGGGGCATACAAAGTCGGCATGCGCATGATTGGGCAGACGCAGGGTGCCAAGGGCCTCGTCGTCGACGATCACCAGCATGGGGACGCCGCCACGATCGTCAAGCCACTTGGCAATCTGATCGATGCGGTCGCTGCGGATGCCATCGGAATCGAGAATCAGCAGGTCAAAGTCGTGCGCCGCAGTCGGCGAATCGGGGGTTGCCAGGCTCACCTCGACACCCAGGGTGGTCGTCAAGCTGCGGGCAAACTCGTGGAAGCGCGTCGTGCGCGCCATGAACAGGGCACTCTTTTCGGACATATCGGCCTCCAAAGAAATGAGCTCAATCGTACTGGAACAAGCCAGCGCGATTAGGAGTTCGCCAGGTAGTGCTTGATCTCCCACTCGGTGATCGTAGACTCAAACTTATGCCACTCGTCGCGCTTCTTTTTAAGGAAGAAGCTGTGGATGTGCTCGCCGAGGGCATCCTTCATAAACTGCGAGTCCTCAAACACGTCGAGCGCCTCTTTGAGCGAACGCGGCAGCGGCGTGTAGCCGGCCTCGACCATCTGGCGGTCGGTGAGCTTGAGCGTCTCGGCCGTTGCCTCGGGCGGGAGCTCCAGCTTGCGCTCGATGCCGTCCAGACCAGCCGCCAGCGTGACGGCGTTGACCAGGTACGGATTGGCCATGGGATCGGGACTGCGCAGCTCGATGCGCGTGGACAGCTGCTTGCCGGGCTTGTAGACCGGGATGCGGACCATGCTCGCGCGGTTGCGCAGGCCCCACGTGGCGTACTGCGGCACGGAGTCGCCGCCCGTGGTGATGCGCTTGTACGAGTTGACCGTGGGGTTGGTGATGGCGCTAATCTCGCGGGCATGCGCCAGGATGCCGGCCATGTAGTGCTTGGCGACGTCGGAGAGGTGGTACTTCTCGTCGTCCTCGCCCCAAAAGACGTTGTTGCCGTCGTGGTCGAATAGCGACTGGCACAGGAACATAGCACTACCGTCCTCGCCTGCCAACGGCTTGGGCATAAAGGATGCGTGGCAGCCGCTCTCGTAGGCCTGCTGCTTAATGATGAGTTTGGCCGTGGTGATGGCGTCGGACATGCTCAGGGCCTCGGCGTGGCGCAGGCTCATGCCGTGCTGCGAGCGGCCGGCGGCGTGGAAGGTGTACTCCACGGGCACGGACATCTTCTCCAGCGTGAGGACCGTGTTGCGACGCAGGTCGCGGGCGGCATCGCTCACCGAAAGATCGAAGTAGCCCACGTTGTCGAGCGGCTCGGGGGTGTGCTCGTCGGGGAAGTAGTAATACTCCAGCTCGGCGCCCACGTTGAGCAGATAGCCAGCCTTCTCGGCCTTGCGGAACATGCGGCGCAGGGCATCGCGCGGATCGCCGGCGAAGGGCTTGCGGTCGGGAGTGCACACGTCGCAGAACACGCGGGCAACGCCGTTGTGGCTCGGACGCCACGGCAGAATCTGGAAGGTCGAAGCATCGGGAAACGCCAGCATGTCGGCTTCCTCGGGCGTGGCAAAGCCCTCGATGGCGGAGCCGTCAAAGCCAATACCCTCCTCAAAAGCGACCTCGAGGTCCTCGGGGCTAATGGCAAAGTTCTTGAGGCGGCCGAGAATGTCGACAAACCACAGACGCACAAAGCGGATGTCACGCTGCTCTACAGAGCGAAGTACGTAATCGATGTTCTGCTGGTTCATGTCGCTCCCCTTTCTTTCGGGCGGGTTTCGACTGGTCTATATCGCAGATACTATCGCAGAAAAATGTTTCCGCAGGGTTAAAGCGTATCAAGCGCTCAAAAAACGTGCGCGAACAGGCAGTTGCGAACGAGTGGCTAGCGCGAGGTTGATGCGCGGTGTTCGATGTGGCCGGGGATCTCGATGCGTTTGGGCGCCAGCTTTGCGGCCTCACCCACTGTAGTGGTAACAACGTCGATGCGCTCGGAGAGGCGCTCGACCACGCGCTCGGCGATGGTAAGGGTGTCTTGCGCGGCCGTGGTCACGCCGCCAAAGAGCACGTGATTCCAGGGATAGTCGTCAAACGTTGCGATCTTGAGACCCGCCGGCAGCGAGGGACCAAGCTGCGCCAGCGCCTCGGTCAGACGCAGGAAAACCAGGCCGTTGACGGCAATGAGGCCGAGCTTTTTACCGGCATAGTCACGCATGGTCTCGTCCAAGCGGCCGATGCCCGTGGCGCCACCGTCGGCCAGGGTGACAACCTCGCCCGCAAGTCCGCGGCGCGACAGCTCGTCGGTAAAGGCCTCGGCGCGCTCTCGACGCACGGGGCTGTCGTCGCTTGCCTCGGTGAGCAGGCACAGACGCTCGCTGCCCGCAGCTGCCAAGGCGTCTACCAAGCCGGCGACCAGCTCACGGTTGTTAGATGTCACCAGGTCAACACCGCCGTCGGCAACGTCGCGGTCGAGCAGCACGACGGGCAGACGTCCCGCTGCCGCGGCGATCGCCTCGTCATTGCCTCCGCAGGTGTTGACGACCAGGCCGTCCACGCCGGCATCGATAAGTCTGGTGAGCGACTCCGCTTCCTTAGCGGGGTCGTTGCCGCTAATGGCCGTCATGAGCGAGCAGCCGCGCGCCGCGGCGCTGGCGGAAAGGCCCTCGAGCATGGCGCTCGAGAACGGGTTGGCGATGTCAGCCAGAATCACACC
>DBFZVF010000054.1:0-6282 GCA_048519165.1 Collinsella sp. | reverse complement strand
GTGTTCACATGCCCTGCACCACGCATGCGCGGCGCTGGGATACAATACGCCGATAGCATTATTAGGTTTACAGGGGAGCTGCAATGATAGAGATCGCCGTCAACAACCTCGCGGCCGCAACAGGGGCCCGAACCGTGACGGGAGAAGCCGATCGGGTATGCCGCGGGTGCGTTATCGACTCGCGCCAGGTCGAGGAAGGGACGATTTTCGTCGCCTTTCCCGGTGAAAACGTCGACGGCAATGATTTTGCTTCCCGTGCCGTCCAGTCGGGTGCCGGCGCCGTCGTAATGACGCGTGAGCCCGAGGCTGAGCTGGTCTCGCTGGCGCAGGACAAGGGCTGTGCCATCCTGCTGACCGATGATCCCGAGGACTTTCTGCTGCGTTTGGCGCACACGTACCGTCTGGAGCTCGGCTGCCTGGTCGTTGGTATTACCGGTTCCATCGGCAAGACGACGACCAAGGACGTGCTCGCCGCCGTGCTCGCCAAGCGCTATCGTGTCTGGGCCACCAAGGGCAATTTCAATAACCTGATCGGCATGCCGCTCACGGTGCTTTCCGCTCCGGCCGATACCGAGGTCCTGGTGCTCGAGATGGGCATGAACCATTTCCACGAGATCGAGCGCCTGTCCCAGTCCGCCAATCCCAACCTTGCCGTCGTGAGCAAGATTGGTACCTCTCATATCGGCATTTTGGGTAGCCGCGAGAACATCGCCCGCGCTAAGGCCGAGATTGTCCAGGGTATGTGCGCCGCTGGCGACTTCTTGCCGCTGCTGGTTTTGGGCGGCGAGGACGACTTTACGCCGTTCATTCGCGATACGTTCGCCCAGCCTGCTGGTATCGACGTGATGCTGGCCGGCGTCTCGGACGATGATGAGGTCCGTGCCCGCGACATTCGTGTTGATGACGAGGGCCGTCCGGTCTTTACGCTCGATTTTGGCCAGGGTGAGACGATCGATACCATGCTTGCCATCCCCGGCGTGCAGTCCGTTCCTAATGCCGTTAAGGCCGCCGCGGTTGCCTATCGCCTGGGCGTGACGCCCGAGCAGATCGATGCTGCCTTTAGAGGCCTCACGATCACCGGTCACCGCCAGGAGATCAAGCGCGCCAAGAGCGGTGCCCGCGTCATCGACGATTCCTATAACGCCAGTGCCGAATCCATGGCTGCTGGCCTCGATCTGCTGTGCTCGCTTTCGTGCACGGGGTCTCGTATGGCGATCCTGGGCGAGATGGGCGAGATGGGCGATGAGGCTCCTCGCATGCATGAGCTCGTGGGCGCCTATGCCGCCGCCAAGAAGCTCGACATGCTGGCGTGCGTGGGTGGTGAGCTGGCCCAGCTTATGGCCGATGCCGCGCGCATGATGGGCATGGACGAGGACCGCATCCAGGTGTTCTCCGATTATCAGCAGGTGCTCGACCGCATGGGCGGCGCGCTTGAAAAACATGATGTTGTACTGGTCAAGGGTTCCCGCTTTGTTGAGCTCGACCGCTTTGTGGAAGGTGTGTGCTAGCCCATGTTCGGCAATCCCTCGTATCCAACGTATCAGGCTTTTTTGGGGCTTGGCATCGCCGCTGCCATTGCGCTGCTGCTCATGCCGTGGTGGATCAAGCTGCTCAAGGTCGAGGGTATCGGCCAGCAGGTTCGTGCCGACGGCCCCAAGCGTCATTTGGTTAAGCAGGGAACGCCCACCATGGGTGGTGTTGTCATTCTCGTCGCGATCTCGCTGACCTGCCTGCTGATGGGCAAGCTCACCACCGAGCTCGTGCTCGTGCTGCTCGCCACGCTGGCGACCGGCGTGCTGGGCCTGATCGACGACCTGACTTCCGTTACGCATGGGCGCTCGCTCGGTCTGACGCCTCATGCCAAGATGATCGGCCTAACCATTATCTGTGTCACCTTTACGGTACTTGCCGTCAACTGGTGCGGCGTCGCCCCCGAGATTCGTTTTCCCGGCGGCCTGACGATTGACCTCGGTGTTCTTTCGACCACCATCTGCGGCCTTTCGTTCCCGTGGCTCTACATTGTCTTTTGCTGGCTGATGATCGCCGGTCTTTCTAATGCCGTGAACCTGACCGATGGCCTTGACGGTCTTGCTGGTGGCACCTCCATGATTGCCATGCTCGCCATGGCTGCCATGGCGTTTTTGCACGGAGACGTGAACCTGTCCATCTTCTGCACCGCATGTGCCGGTGCCTGCTTGGGCTTTCTGTGGTTCAACTGCTATCCGGCGAGCATCTTTATGGGCGATACCGGCTCGCTTGCCCTGGGCGCCGCGTTTGCCTGCACGTCCATCATGACCAACACCGAAGTCGTTTCCCTCATCATCGGCGGCCTGTTTATCGTTGAGACCCTGTCGGTCATGATTCAGGTTGTCTATTTCCACTTTACGCACAAGCGCGTCTTCCTTATGGCGCCCATCCATCATCATTTCGAAAAGAAGGGCTGGGCCGAGACCAAGGTCGTCATCCGTTTTTGGATTATCGCTGCGGCCTTTGGTGCCGTTGGCCTTGCTCTGTTCTTCCAGTTGGGATAGTGGTCTTTCATGCCTCTTGCTGATGTCTTTAGCCTGCTCGTTTTGGGTCAGGGCAAATCCGGTCTCGATGTCGCCCGCTGGGCGCTGGCGCATCCCGAGCGCGTGAGCGCCGTTACCGTGTATGGCGGCGGCACCTCTGAGCCCAATGACGCCACGCGTGCGCTCGAGGCTGCTGGTGCGGCGTTTGTCTATGGGACCGAACAGGTCGAGGGCGTCTATGACGTATGCGTGACGTGCCCGGGCATCTCGGAGTTCTCGGGCTTCTTTAAGGCCGGGCGCGAGCATGCCGCCCAGATTATGGGTGAGCCCGAGTTTGCCTATCGCCTGTCACCCGATAACTGGATTGCCATCACGGGCACCAACGGCAAGACGACCACCACGTCGCTGACTGATTATCTGCTCAAGGCTGCCGGCGAGGCCAGTGTAGCTGTCGGCAACATCGGCGAGCCGCCGGTCAACGAGATTGACGGCCGAGCCCATAACGAGTGGTTTGTGGCCGAGCTCTCGAGCTATCAGATTGCTACGACCACCGAGCTCCACCCCCGCGTGGCGGTGCTGCTCAACATCACTCCCGACCACTTGGGCTGGCATAAGAGCCATAAGAACTACGCGCTTGCCAAGATTAAACTGTTTGCCAATATGGTCGATGACGATCTGGTGGTTGTCGACGTCGAAGACGCCGGCATTCACGAGTTCGATGAGTACATCTACACGCCGGGTCGTCGCATCTGCAAGGTTGCCTTTGACGAGCCTGAGGGCGAGGATGCCGCCTTTGTGCGCGATGGCAAGATGATCGTGCGCCTGAAGGGCGTCGAGACCCCGCTCATCGCTACATCCGAGCTCAAGATCTCGGGCCATCACAATGTTATCAATGCCCTGTGCGCTGCCACGGCTGCCCTGGCAGTCGGTGCCGATGTCGATGGCGTCTGCCGCGGTCTGGCCTCGTTCCAGCCGCTCGAGCACCGCGTGGAGCCGTGTGGCGAGATTGACGGCGTGCGCTACGTCAACGATTCCAAGGCGACCAACACCGATGCGGTCGAGAAGGCACTGACGGCATTTCCCGATGACGACGTGATCTTGCTGCTCGGCGGCCACGATAAGGGCACGCCGCTCACGGACTTCGCACGCGTTGTTATGGATAACGTACGCTCGGTCGTCTGCTTTGGCGATGCGCGCGAGCGCTTCACCGCCGCTATGGACGAGGCCGATGTCGATGGCGATGTGGATATCGCCCAGGCGGATGACCTGCGCGATGCCGTGGACGTCGCCCGTTCGCTGTCGAGCCGTGGTGACGTGATCTTACTTTCTCCTGCCTGTTCTTCGTTCGATGAGTTCTCGGGCTATGAGGAGCGCGGCCGCGTGTTTAAGGACTATGTGGCCCAGCTTGCCGCTGCGGCGAAATCGCAAATGGAATAGGGGTTGCCGGTGAGAGAGGAGAGCCCCCGACAAGGTATGAGGAGGCCCGACTCGGACCGTGCTTCCTCGCGGCGCAGCACACCGCGTTCCGGTCGCGGCGGGCAGACGTTTAGCGAACGCTATATTGCCGGCGTTCCCGCCCGTATCATGCGCCCCCGTTTGATATTCATGGCCTGCCTGTTTACCTTGGTGTGCTTTGGCCTGCTGATGGTGTACTCGGCGTCTTCGGTCGAGGCGCTGCACGAGAATGGCTCGGCGACGTTTTTTCTGTTTCGACAAGCCGCGTTTGCCGGAGTTGGCGTGCTGGCTATGGTTGCCATCGTGCGCATCTTGCCGGACAGTTGGTTTGGGGAAGACGTGCTCAGGATCTTCCTCATCGGCATGATGGGGCTACTGCTTCTGGTGTTCTTGGTGGGCAGCGGCAGCCGTGGCGCCACGCGCTGGCTCAACATCGCCGGTATTCAGTTCCAGCCTTCCGAGTTTTTAAAGCCATTTGCCATTGCGTATTCGGCCATCATGCTTGATCGTTTCTTTTCGCCCGGTGGCAACATCAACGAATTCCTTCGCAAGATGGGCATCTACTTGGGCATTTCGCTCTTTCTGATCTTTATCCAGCCCGATTTCGGTACTGTCCTGATCATCCTGTTGACCCTCATGTGCATGGCGTTGTTTGCGGGTCTCGACCCCAGATTTATCATCGGCGTGCTAATCTTCGGCATTCTCGTGATCGTGATTGCGCTTGTTGCAGAGCCGTACCGTATGGTGCGTATTCAGGTTGCCTTGAACCCTTGGGCCGACGAGTATGGTGACGGCTATCAGGCCACGCTTGCCATCATGGCCTTTGCCTCGGGCGGTCTGTTCGGCCGTGGCATCGGCAACTCAACCATGAAGTACTCGTATCTGCCCGAGGCGCACAATGACTACATCCTGGCCATCATTGGCGAGGAAGTCGGTTTTGTCGGAACCGTGCTGTTCTTCTTGGTGTTTGCGATGCTGGTCTACTCGGCGTTTCGCATTGCCGAGCAGGCGACCGATCGTCGGGGCGCGCTTATGGCGTCTGGCTCCGCGGTCATTCTCGCGGTGCAGTTTTTGATTAATGCGCTTGGCATCCTCAACGTGTTTCCCATGACGGGCAAACCGTTGCCGTTTATTAGCTACGGCGGTTCGTCGATTATTGTGTCGCTTATGCTTGCCGGGTTGATCCTGCGCGTTTCGTACGAGAGCGCCCGTCGCGATGAGTACGACCGTCGCCGCGAGAGCTTTGCCGTTATGGATGAGAGTACCGCCGGCGTGCCCCACGTGCGCGGCGAGCGATCTTCGCGTAACGGTTTTACCGTCCTGGATGGCTCTGCGACCGAGCCGGCAGCCCGCCCGCGTCAGCGAACGGCGCCGCAAGGTCGTCCTCAGCGCCCCAGCCCTCGCAACGCGGGCGGCGGATATAATCGAATCGATTTGAACTCGGACCCGTCGGCGCGTCTGCGTACCGACGACCAGGGACCGCGTGTACGAAGGGACTACCATGACCGATAAAATGACCGTTGCTATTGCAGCCGGCGGCACGGCCGGGCACATCAACCCCGCGCTCGCCTTGGCCGAAGAGCTGCGTGACCGTGGCCACCACGTTGTGTTCGTGGGCCAGTCGCGCA
Source organism: Collinsella sp. (assembly GCA_048519165.1). Lineage (GTDB taxonomy): Bacteria > Actinomycetota > Coriobacteriia > Coriobacteriales > Coriobacteriaceae > Collinsella. The sequence continues at coordinate 689 of DBFZVF010000054.1, read as the reverse complement.
AGCTCGAGGGTCGTCTGGTCCCCGAGGCTGGGTTTGATTTTGTGCCCATTACGGTCACGGGCTTCGACCGCTCCCGTCCTTGGACGGCGCTGACCTCGCTGTGGCGTGTCAACAAAGCCAAGCGTGCGCTCGCCAGTCATTTCTCAAAGGTCGGCAAGCCCGATGCCGCCATTGGTTTTGGTGCCTATGTCGAGGTTCCGCTGCTGGGGTGGTGCAAGGGCGCGGGCGTTCCGTATCTGCTGCATGAGCAGAACTCTGTTCCGGGCCTGGCCAACAAGATGATGAACTCCCACGCCGCCCGCGTGTGCATCTCGGTGCCGGCAGCGCGTTCGGTCTTTGAGCGCGAAGGTGACCCTGACCACGTGCTCATGACCGGCAACCCCGTACGTCGCTCGGTGATCGAGGGCGATCGCGCTCGCGGCCGCAAGGCACTTGGCGTTCCCGAGGACGCTACGCTGCTGCTCGTCTTTGGCGGTTCACTTGGCGCCCAGCACCTCAACGAGCGTGTGGCTTCGCTCAAAAACGAGCTGCTTTCGCGCAAGAACCTCTATGTGTTGCATTCGACGGGTGCCGACGGCTTTGAGGAGACCGAGCGCGCTTTGGCGCTGACGCCCGAGGAGGCGAAGCGTTACCGCGTCCAGCCTTACATCGACAACATGGGCGATATGCTGGCTGCTGCCGATTTGGTG
>DBFZVF010000053.1:0-10008 GCA_048519165.1 Collinsella sp. | reverse complement strand
GGCAAGGAGTTCCGCCGTCGCGTCAAGGAGCTCGCGGCCGAGCTCAACATGGACACTGCCTACCTCAACCGCGAGCTGGGCGTGGGCTTCTCGGGCGGCGAGAAAAAGAAGGTCGAGATGCTCCAGCTTCTGCTGCTGCAGCCCAAGCTCGCCATCCTCGACGAGACCGACTCCGGCCTGGACGTCGACGCCCTGTCCACCGTCAGCCATGGTATGGACGCCTACCGCAAGAGCTGCGACGGCTCCATGCTCATCATCACGCACAACACGCGCATCCTGGAGCACCTGGATGTCGACCGCGTCCACGTTATGGTCAAGGGCCATATCGTGCGCGAGGACGACGCCTCGCTGATCCCTTGGATCGACAAGAACGGTTTTGAGACCTTCGAGCGCGAGGCCGCCGAGCAGCGCGCCCAGGCCGAGGCCGCCGCTGCCGAGCAGCAGGCGTAAAGGGGCGACGCAATGACCAAGAACCGCACCGAGGTCGCGGACATCGACCGCAGCCTCTACGACTTCACCTATGGCGAGGAGGGATTCGAGCGCCTCGACGCCGGCATCACGCCCGACATCGTGCGCGAGATCAGCGCCAAAAAGGACGAGCCGCAGTGGATGCTCGACCTGCGCCTCAAGTCCCTCGAGATCTTCAACCGCTTCCCCGACCCGACGTGGGGCCCCTCCATCGAGGGCCTGGACATGGACAACATCGTCACCTACGTCAAGCCCAACACCGACCAAAAGCACGACTGGGAGTCGGTGCCCGACGACATCAAGAACACCTTTGAGCGCCTGGGCATTCCCGAGGCCGAACGCAGCTACCTGGCGGGCGTCGGCGCACAGTACGACTCCGAGCTCGTCTACCACAATATGCAGGACACGGCGTCCAAGATGGGCATCGTCTACTCCGGCATCGAGGAGGCCCTGCACGATCCGCAGTGGGAGCCGCTCATCCACGAGAAGTTTATGACGCTCATCCCGCCCACCGACCACAAGTTTGCAGCCCTGCACGGTGCCGTGTGGTCGGGCGGCTCGTTTGTCTACGTGCCCAAGGGCACCAAGCTCGATTTTCCGCTGCAGAGCTACTTCCGCCTCAACGCCAAGGGCGCCGGCCAGTTTGAGCACACGCTCATCATCGTCGAGGACGATGCCGACCTGCACTTTATCGAGGGTTGCTCCGCGCCCAAGTACAACGTGGCCAACCTCCACGCCGGCGCTGTGGAGCTCTTTGTGGGCAAGCGCGCGCACCTGCGCTACTCGACCATCGAGAACTGGTCCAAAAACATGTACAACCTCAACACCAAGCGTGCGCGCGTGGACGAGGACGGAAACATCGAGTGGATCAGCGGCTCTTTCGGCAGCCACGTGGGTTATCTCTACCCCATGAGCGTGCTCAACGGCCGCCGCGCTCGCTCGAGCTTTACCGGCATCACCTTTGCCGGTGCCGGCCAAAACCTCGACACCGGATGCAAGGTCGTGCTCAACGCGCCCGAGACATCGGCAACCGTCGAGACCAAGGGCATCTCCAAGAGCGGCGGCATCCAGACCTTCCGCAGCTCCATTGTGGCCACGCCTAAGGCCGAGGGCTCCAAGGCAACCGTGAGCTGCCAGTCGCTCATGCTCGACGACCAGAGCCGCTCCGACACCATCCCCGCCATGGACATCCGCGCCAAGAACGTCGATATCGGCCACGAGGCCACCATCGGTCGCATCGGCGACGACAAGGTGTTCTACCTGATGAGCCGCGGCATCTCGGAGGAAGAGGCCCGCACCATGATCGTCAACGGCTTTGCCAACCCGGTCTCCAAGGAGCTACCGCTTGAGTACGCCGTTGAGATGAACAACCTGATCAAGCTCGAGATGGAAGGAGCGATCGGATAATGAAACAGGAAACCAACACCGCTGCTACCACGCTCGAGCAGGTTAATGCGATGCCTGCCGCCACTTGGGGTTGGCTGCGTATGAACCAGACCAAGCTTGAGCTTTCGGACGAGCTTGCCGCCGCTCCCGCCGAGGCCGTTGAGATCGAGGGGCTGGACGAGCAGTTTGCCGGCTCGGCCGACGCCTTCGACGCCGCCATGGATGCCATGGCCGAGCGCTTCCCCGAGCGCCGTGCCTCCGCCCCCGGCGACGCCGTCGACCGCGCCCGCATCACGCCCGAGACCGAGCTCGACGTGCCCGCCACCTCCGTCTACCAGGCCGGCGCTATCAAGCTCGAAGAGGAGCTCTCCCCCGCTGAGGCCTTCGAGACCGGCATGGGCGAGGCCGCCTACACCTATCTGGCCGATCACGCCACCAAGCGCGTCGTCATCGATGTGCCCGCGTACGGACGCGCCACGGTTACCGTGCGCGTGAGCGGTGTCGACGCCGCCGCGGCCATCGCCGCTATCGATGTCGTCGCCCGTCCGCAGGCAACGCTCGACCTGCAGATCGCCCTGGACTCCCCCGTCAACGGCCAAGGCGTCGTGGGCTCCGTGCTGCGCGTGTGCGCTCACGAGTACGCCACCGTCAACGTAACCTGCACGCAGACGCTCGATGACAGCTGGATCGCGCTCGACGACACCGGTCTGTTCCTGGACGAGGGCGCGCGCGTCAACGTGCAGCACACCGTCCTGGGTGCCGGTGCCAGCGCCACCGGCCTTGCCGGCGACCTGCTGGGCGACACCGCCAAGGTGACCATCGATACCGATTACCTGGGTGCCCGCGAACAAGTTCGCGACTTTAACTACGAGCTGCGCCACCGCGGCCGCAAGACCGAGTGCGAGATCGACGCCAACGGCGTGCTGACCGGTACGTCCAAGAAGGTCTACCGCGGCACCATCGACCTCGTGCACGGCTGCAAGGGTGCCGTCGGCACCGAGCGCGAAACCGTGCTCTTGGCCAACAAGGGCGTCGACAACAAGACCGTTCCCGTCATCCTCTGCGACGAGGACGACGTCGCCGGCAACCACGGCGCCACCATCGGTCACGTCCGTGACGAACAGCTGTTCTATCTCGCCTGCCGCGGCCTTGACCAAAACGCCGCCGAGGACCTGTTCATCCGCGCCAAGCTGGAGGACGCCGCGCTTTCCGCCACTGACGAGCGCACCCGCGCTGCCGTCGTCCGCTTGGGCAATAACCTGATCGACAACTTTGAGGAGGAGCTCGCATGATCGACACCGAGCACGTTAAATGCGACACCTGTACCGCACCGGAGCCTATGGAGCTCGACGCCAGCGACGAGGCCTCGCGCGGCTGGCCTACCGTCGACATCGAGACCAACCCCTACAAGGCGCAGTTCCCGCTGTTCCAGCAGCACCCCGAGATCGCCTTCCTCGATAGCGCCGCCACCGCGCAGCGTCCCGCCTGCGTGCTCGACGCCGAGCGCGACTTCTACCGGCGCATGAACGCCAACCCCCTGCGTGGCCTGTACTCGCTGTCCGTCGAGGCCACCGAGGCCATCGCGAAGGTGCGCCAGCAGATCGCCGACCTCATCGGCGCCCCCCAGGCCAACGAGGTCGTCTTCACCCGCAACACGAGCGAGTCGCTCAACCTGGTCGCCAAGAGCTTTGCGCCCACGGTCCTCGAGCCGGGCGACGAGGTCGTCATCACCATCATGGAGCACCACTCTAACCTGATCCCGTGGCAGCAGGTCTGCCGCGAGACCGGCGCCAAGCTCGTCTACCTCTACCCCACCAAGACCGGTCAGCTCACAACCGAGGAGGTTCTGTCCAAGGTGGGCCCCAAGACCAAGATCTTGGCTGTGGGTCAGGTCTCTAACGTCCTGGGCGTCGAGAACCCGGTCAAGAATCTCGGCAAGCTCGTGCACAAGTACGGCGGCTATCTGGTCGTCGACGGCGCGCAGTCGCTGCCGCACATGCCGGTCGATGTGGCCGATCTGGGCGCCGACTTCTTTGCCTTTAGCGCGCACAAGGCCATGGGCCCCATGGGCATCGGCGTGCTGTGGGGCAAGATGGACCTGCTCAACGCCATGCCGCCCATGCTCACCGGCGGCGAGATGATCGACTCGGTCACCGAGCAGGACGCCGTCTGGGCGCCCGTCCCCGAGAAATTCGAGGCCGGCACGCAGGACGCCGCCGGCATCTTCGCCACGGGCGCGGCGCTTGACTACCTGGTCAACACGGTAGGCTACGAAAACATCCAGACCCGTGAGAAGGCACTCGTCCACTACCTGATGGGCGAGCTCATGCAGCTCGACTTTGTCCAGATCATCGGCTCCATCTATTGGGACAACCACCACGGCGTCGTCAGCTTTAACGTCAAGGGCATCCACCCGCACGATGTCGCGAGCATCATGGACATGGACGGCGTTTGCATCCGCGCCGGTCACCACTGCGCGCAGCCTCTGCTCACCTGGCTGGGCGTCGAGAACCTTGCCTGCTGCCGCGCCAGCGTGGCCTTCTACAACGACAAGGCCGATATCGACAAGTTCATCGCCGGCCTGCATCACGTTTGGAGCACGTTCAATGGGTAATCTGTACACCTCTACCACGTTTATGGAGCACAACTCGCACCCCGACTACAAGTACGAGATGGATGCCCCCACGCACGAGCACGACGGCATCCACCCCAGCTGCGGCGATGAGCTCACTCTGCAGCTGCGTGTCGAGAACAACGTGATCGAGGAGGCCTCCTTTACCGGTCACGGCTGCGCCATCAGCCAGGCCAGCGCCGATATCATGGCCGACCTCATCACCGGCGAGACGGTCGAGGAAGCACGTCGTCTGGCAGGGCTTTTCCTCGCCATGATCCGTGGCGAGCAGCTCTCCGAGGAAGACCTGGAAGACCTGGACGAGGCCGCCCAGCTCCAGGACATCTCGCACATGCCCGCCCGCGTCAAATGCGCCGAGTTAGCCTGGCGCACCCTCGACGGCATGCTCACGGGACAAAATAATCAGTAATAGTTGTCTCAAATCTGAAGAATTCTGTTGGCCGAATCGCTTAACTTTCGCGATTCGGCCATTTTCTTTTCTGCCTTTATTTCGAGCCCTCGGCCTGCGCGTCCACCTGCGCATAAGCGCGCACAATGCGAGAAACGGTACTTTTGCCAATACCCGTATACCGCTCAATATGACGCACCGTAAATCCGGCATCGTGCAATCCAACAATAACGGCATCGCGCCGCGCCGGCGGTGCGGCTTTAACCCCGTGGAGCGGAGCCCCGAGGCTCTTCGCCAACCTGTCGGCAAAGGCGTGGCGTTCCCACTCCGTCTCTTTCATATCGCACAGCACCGGTTCGCCGCCGTCGGGCATCGCTAGCGAATAGGCAATAAAGCCCTCGGCAGAACCAAATAGCTCAAGCGCACAAGAAGGATCGGAAAATCCCCTCGTGACATCGGCCGCATCGCTGTCGTAAGCGCGCAGATGCTCCGCAAAGCTGCTCCAGGGATAACGCTCGATTAGGCTAATGCCCTCCTCCTGCGGATCGGCGTGTACGGAGCGAATAGCCTCCATCACCTGCCAGTCGGTATCGAGCGAGCGGCGCTCAAAACGCTCACGAAATAGGCAGCCCGCGCGCCCAGCGCGCTTATTGAACCGACGAGCATACGTCAACAGCAGCCGCTGCATAGCAGCGCTCATTTCGTCCTCGTAATCCAAAAGCACCAGATCCACGTAGTCGCTCATGAGACACCAGGCCACAATCGTCACCTGGGCATCGCGGCAGCAGTCGCGCATCAGTTCCAAAAACTCCCACCGGTCCTCGTCGCTCTCAAAGATCAACTGCCCGCCCATACCGCGGGCACAAACATGGTAAAAACCGGTGATCGTTTTCCAAACGCGCTGCATGGCGCTCCCTTCGCCGGGATCTGCTTACCATCCAATACATCACGATTGAAACGTGCCATCAAAACATTCACGCAAAATGGCACCCGTCGACGGTAAAAGGCGGCAATCCGATGGCGAACGGCAATATAGCCACAGGTCAGGCAACGCAGCCTTGCCAAAAGCTTGACCACAACCGAGCCCCTTCAACGGACCGCACAACCACAAACAGTTTAGTTAAATCGTTTCAATTGAAAGTTCCGCGCTTCTCGCTACGAAAACTGAGCCGTTCGCCGAATATTCCGTGCATTTCGCGGTATTATAGGGGCTGCATGTCATGTCCCTTTCGAAGGGTCGCCCGGCAATCGCCAGCCACGACCCCCAGACGGGACGCCAACACGATAGAGAGGAGAGGCATGCAGTACTCACAGGAAGTGGAGAACATGTGCCCCGTTGCCAAGGGTGCATACCACGGCCCCGCACCCATCCCCGAGGAGGGCAAGTGGGTCCAGGCTAAGGAGATTTCCGACATCTCCGGTCTTACGCACGGTGTGGGTTGGTGCGCACCTCAGCAGGGCGCCTGCAAGCTCACGCTGAACGTCAAGGACGGCATCATCGAGGAGGCCCTCGTTGAGACCATCGGCTGCTCGGGCATGACCCACTCTGCCGCTATGGCTTCCGAGATCCTTCCCGGTAAGACCATCCTCGAGGCCCTCAACACCGACCTCGTCTGCGACGCCATCAACGTTGCTATGCGCGAGATCTTCCTGCAGATCGTTTACGGCCGCAGCCAGACCGCGTTCTCCGAGGGCGGCCTGCCCGTGGGCGCCTCCCTCGACGACCTCGGCAAGGGCCTTCGCTCTCAGGTCGGCACCATGTTCGGCACCAAGGCCAAGGGCGCTCGTTACCTCGAGCTCGCTCAGGGCTACGTCACCCGCATGGCTCTCAACGACAAGAACGAGATCATCGCGTTCGAGTTCCTGAACCTCGGTAAGTTCACCGACGCCGTCAAGGCCGGCAAGACCCCCGAGGAGGCCATCGCTGGCGCTATGGGCCACTATGGTCAGTGGGAGAACGCTGCCAAGTACATCGACCCGCGCACCGACGAGGAGACTCACTCCGTCGCCAGCGTGTTCCCGGTTCACGAGTAGAAAGGGAGGGAAATAACTATGACTGTTACGTTCGAAGGTTACGAGCGCCGCGCTGACAAGATCAACAAGTGCCTCGCCGACAACGGCATCGCCTCCCTCGAGGAAGCTCTGCAGATCTGCACCGACAAGGGCTTCAACCCGCGTGAGATCGTCAACAACACCCAGTCCATCGCCTTCCAGAACGCCGAGTGGGCCTACACCCTCGGCTGCGCTCTCGCTGTCAAGCGTGGCGCCAAGACTGCTTCTGAGGCTGCCGCCATCATCGGCGAGGGCATCCAGGCCTTCACCGTTCCCGGCTCCGTCGCCGAGGACCGCAAGGTCGGTCTGGGTCACGGTAACCTGGGCGCCATGCTGCTCTCCGACGACACCGAGTGCTTCGCCTTCCTGGCTGGCCATGAGTCCTTCGCCGCCGCTGAGGGCGCTATCGGCCTGGCTCTGAACGCCAACAAGGCTCGTAAGAAGCCGCTGCGCGTTATCCTCAACGGTCTGGGCAAGGACGCCGCTCAGATCATCGCCCGCATCAACGGCTTCACCTACGTGAAGACCCAGTTCGACTACTTCACGGGCGAGCTCAAGGTCGTCGAGACCATCCCCTACTCCGATGGTCCCCGCGCCGCCGTCAACTGCTACGGCGCCGACGACGTCCGCGAGGGCGTTGCCATCATGTGGCACGAGAACGTCGACATCTCGATCACCGGCAACTCCACCAACCCGACGCGCTTCCAGCACCCCGTCGCTGGCACCTACAAGAAGGAGCGCCTCGAGGCTGGCAAGAAGTACTTCTCCGTCGCTTCTGGTGGCGGCACTGGCCGTACCCTGCACCCGGACAACATGGGCGCCGGCCCTGCCTCTTACGGCATGACCGACACCATGGGCCGTATGCACTCCGACGCCCAGTTCGCCGGTTCTTCCTCCGTGCCTGCGCACGTCGACATGATGGGTCTCATCGGCATGGGCAACAACCCCATGGTCGGTGCCACCGTCGCCTGCGCTGTCGCCGTCGAGGAGGCCCTCAAGGCCTAATCGCGCCCGCGCGATGCTCATATAGTTGAGCTTTAGAGCCGCTACCCGCACGGGTAGCGGCTCTTTTTTGTCGCCGCAAAGCGTTCAAGAGCCGATATATCAGTTCTGATGGAACGTAAGGCGTGATGGGAAGGAGCCGCCAAGCGACCCTAACGTCCACACGCCATATTTGCCCTTTACCGATTTATCCAATCTTTGCGATACCTTTGCCAATCTCCCGTGCGACAATGCGCGAACGAGAAAGGAATCCCATGGAATCAACTGATGTACTGGTAATCGGATCGGGCATCGCTGGCCTTTGCGCCGCCATAGAAGCAGCAAGCGCGGGTGCGACCGTTGCCATCGCAAGCGCCGGCAAGACCATGAGCGGGTCGAGCTTCTTCCCGGGCACCTGGGGCCTCGGGCTTATTGGGCCCGTCGACGAAGACGACGAACAGGACCTTATCGACACCATCCAGGCCGTCGGCGGCGGCGTTGCCGACCCTACGCTCGTCCAGACGTTTGTCCACGGTATCCCCCAGGCCATCCAATGGCTCGAGCAAGATCTGGGTGTTGAGCTCCAGCGTCCGCAAAGCGCCGAGAGCGCCCAGCAAAAGCAATTTATCCCCTGCTTTGACCATAAGACACGCAATTGGCGCGGCCTGACCCGCAAGCCTCTTGAAGACGCGTGTGCGGCCCAGATCAAGTCTCTTGGCATTCGTCTGCTCCCCCGACACGAGCTTATAGACCTTGTTGAAAGCACAACCGGAAAGATTACCGGCGCCGTGCTCTACAACCAAACAGACGAGCGCATCGTGACCTTTGCAGCAAAGGCCACTATCATCGCAGCCGGCGGCACTGGCGGTCTATTCGAACGCAGCCTCACTTCGGCCGATGTACTCAGCTCCTCGCAGGCCATCGCGCTGGCGCACGGTGCATCGCTTACTAATATAGAGTTCATGCAGATGATGCCCGGTTTCATTGAACCTAAGCGCAACCTGGTCTTTAACGAAAAGACCTGGCGCTACGTCACGTTTGACCAACCGGTCGACATTGCCAACGAAAAGTTAGACGATCTGCTTGAGCAACGCTCAGGATATGGCCCCTTCACTTCGCGCTTAGCTTCCCGCGCCATCGATCTTGCTGTCGATCAAGCGGGTGCCGAAGGTCTGGCGCTCCACTACGACTTCCCGCGAGAGAATGTCCCCGAGTTCGTGCAGACCTTTGCCACTTGGCTACAAGACGAGCATGGTATCGCTCCGAGCGACGAGATGCGTGTGGCGATGTATGCCCACGCGGCCAACGGCGGCATCAAGATCGACAGGACCGCGTACACGGGCGTTGAGGGCCTCTACGCCTGTGGCGAGGCAACAGGCGGCATGCACGGCGCCGACCGCATCGGAGGGCTGTCGAGCGCCAATGGCATCGTATTCGGGCACATTGCGGGCGCATCGGCGGCTCGAGCAGCACTGGACGCTCCCGAGGCTGACGCACCGGAGGATGTCGCCCTCCCCGAGCATGGCATCGCTACAGCAGTCGCCGAGCGCCTAACCCGCTGCCTCAAGCACACAATGAGCGCCTACTGCATGATCAACAGGACCGATGCGGGTCTATCCAAGGCGCTGCAGGAGCTTGAAAGCCTGCAAGATGAAGCCACGACTCTAAATAAGCCGCGTGCCAACGACAGCGAAATCGCTGCCCTCGCGCGCCTACAGTCGCAAATTCAGCTGGCTGCGGAGATGGTCAAAGCCATGCGCAAACGAACCGAAAGCCTCGGTTCGCACTATCGAGCGGACTAGGCTGAGCCCCTATCCAAAACAGAATACAACTTATCGATATCTATCGACCCCGCGGACTAGAAGCAACACGGGGCTCATTGGTGTCCGCACGGCTGCGTATCATTATTCTGAATATAGAGAGGACAAAGCCCGTGCAGACAACAGACCAGAGAGGAAGAGATATGGACAACAGGGATATCGAAAAGTGGCGTGTCGAACTTGATAGCTACGCCAATGTGGAAGACGGGGTTGAGTATTGGCTCGCACGCGATTTAATGGAACCCATGGGATACACTCGATGGGAGAACTTCGCCGAAGTT
>DBFZVF010000052.1:0-12610 GCA_048519165.1 Collinsella sp. | reverse complement strand
GTTGATGCGGGTGTCATCAGACTTAGCTATTTTCCCTACCTCCATTCATAAAAAAATAACCCGGCGCTTCTTTGCAACCAGGTCGTACACATAGACATCCTCGGTATGAGGAAGGGAATCTAGGTTGTATGACCAGTCAGCTACTCATTGGCGCCAAAAGGTGGGAACCCTCGGGTTCCTCTTTAGGGCATTGCGGGAACAACGCCTTGCGAATAATAACACGTACAGCGCGCTATCACATTACGTACACGAAATAGGGGCCTTGACCCCCTTGAAGCGCAGGTGCATGCATGGTGCCCGAGGCGAGACTCGAAGGGACTTCGCTTCGCGAAGCCCCGGGCTTCGGGCGCATGTCGCCCTCACCACGCTCCGCTACAAACAGGCCACAAGTCTGTTTGCTTAACGCTCCGCGCGCTCACGCGAGTTCGGCACGAAAAAGGGGGCCTTGACCCCCTTGAACGCTCACTTGCATGTATGGTGCCCGAGGCGAGACTCGAACTCGCACGTTGTTGCCAACGGTGGATTTTGAGTCCACTGCGTCTGCCAATTCCGCCACTCGGGCACGTAATGCGTGAGTTAGTTTATCACAGCTTTCTGTTGATTAGTCCGAAAATGGAACTTCGAGCATTTCGATAAGCTCAACCTTGCGCAACATCTCCCGCTTACGACATCCACGTCCGTCAACCGAGGCCTCGCCCATCTGGTTGTCATAGGGATCCTCGCGCATGCCATCGAAAGCAGGCACAAATTCAGCCTGGAATCGATTGTTGGCCACCATACGCCACGGGTCGAGATTGCCAAAGTAGTGACGACGACGCCACTCCTCCCCCATCCTGCGTGCCGAGGAACCAAACGATACGTCGGCGTTAAGCCAACCGGCCTGTGGCGTATAGAACTCAGCCCAATCGTGCGGCCCCACCGAATCGGGAGCAACATACAGGCCGCTCTGCCAACGGGCAGGCACGCCCGCGATGCGGCACATGGCGATAAACGTGAGCGCCATAACGCCGCAATCGCCGCGAAGCGAATGCGCACAGTCGTCGGCAATAGATCCCAAAAGCAGGTACGGTGGCTGATAGCGATAGTCGATATGCTGCGTCAGGTAATCATAGATAGCACGAGCGCGATCGAGCGGATCCTCGAGCCCGTCAATAACACGCTCCGTCAACTGTCGCAGGTACGGCGTAAACGCAATGTGCGGTCGGTCCTCGGAAGTGTCCTCGGGCAGCGGCGTGTCCATACACGTATGCGATGGGAGCGCACCACCATAGATATCGCAATAGGCGGCATCGATGTGATAGCGATAGGTCACCGAGAATGAATGTTCAGTCGAAGATATCCAAGAGGCAGTACGAGCCGAAACGTTTTCAGAGGCAACGGTACCCCCCGGCGTCATATCGAGAACCTCGATATGAGACTGTTGACGACAGGCGGCGGCAACGGGTAGCCACGCGCGAACAGCCTCTCCCTCCAGAGCCCCGGGGACAGACACGGATGCCTTGAGCGCGATGACGCGAGTCAACCCGTTTTGCGACTCCATCTCCCTGAGCATCTGGTTACGCAGTGCTATACCGTCCGTAGAATCGGGACGCAGGCCCGGAACCTCCTTGGGGTACACGCGAAGCGAATCAAGGAAGTTATCAAGAACAAACAGCTCGCCATCGATAAAGCGCCAGTCAATACGCTTGCGATTAATCAAGTCGTCAAACTGCTCTTCGGTAAACTCTGACCACTCCTCGCGAATCATCGCAATGGCCCGATCGCGCGACACCGAAAAATGAAGCGGCGTCTCGAGCATGCGATACCGCTCGGCACGAACACAAGCAGCCAGCGAAGGTTCAGGGTTCTGCTCCAAAAGGCGATCACAAGCCGCAACAGCCTGCGTCAAATAGCCGGCATCCTTAAGACGAAGAATCTCGGGCGGCAGTCCAATATCGAGATGACGAAAATCATCACAACAAACATCAACAGAGCAACCAACAGGACCTTCGTCAATAACCTTCCCATCCGAAGGCAGCACATCAATAACAGCCATACCAAAACTCCAAGTCACTAGAACGCTTGAAGCCCATTGTAGCGAGATAAAAAGAAAGCCCCAACAAGGGAGCCATCAACGCCGCCGAACGGTAGTCAATAAATAAATTCAGCCCAGTAACCCTGCGGTGTTAAACAAAGGAAGCCCCATCCCCCGGAACTGTTTCCTTGGCGCGACTTCTGGCGAAGCCAGGTGAGCGCAAAGGAAACAGTGTAGGGGGACGGGGCTTCCGGCGGGAAGTTTAGCGACGCTTACGCCTTGTTGACGGAGCCAAACTCCTCCATGAGCTCCTTGGTGCGGGCAACGATGTTGTCGCGACCAGGCTTGAGGAGCTTGCGGGGGTCAAAGCCCTTGCCCTGCTGATCCTTGCCAGCCTCGATGTACTCGCGGACGCCCTTGGCGAAGACGAGCTGCAGGTCGGTGTTGACATTGATCTTGGAGATGCCCAGGGAGATGGCCTTCTTGATCTGATCCTCGGGGATGCCGGTGCCACCGTGCAGAACGAGGGGCAGGTCGCCGGTCTGAGCCTTGATCTCGCCCAGACGCTCGAAGGAAAGGCCAGCCCAGTCGGCGGGATACACGCCGTGGATGTTGCCGATGCCGCAGGCGAGGAAGTCGACGCCCAGGTCAGCAATCTGCTTGCACTCAGCGGGGTCAGCGAGCTCGCCGTTGGAGGTCACGCCGTCCTCGGTGCCGCCGATGCCGCCGACCTCGGCCTCGATGGACATGCCCTTGGAGTGGGCAAGCTCAACGAGCTCCTTGGTGCGGTCGAGGTTAAGCTGGAAGGTCTCCTCGTGAGAGCCGTCATACATGATGGACGTGAAGCCGGCCTCGATGCACTTGAAGCAGTCCTCGTAAGAACCGTGATCGAGGTGAAGGGCGACGGGAACGGTAACACCCGTGGCCTCGACGGCAGCCTTGACCATGTCGGCGCAGACCTTGAAACCGCCCATCCACTTAGCGGCACCAGCGGTGCACTGAAGGATCAGCGGAGACTTGGCCTCCTCGGCGGCCTGGAGAATAGCCAGGGTCCACTCGAGGTTGTTGGTGTTGAAGGCACCGAGAGCGTACTTGCCGGCCTCGGCCTTCTTGAGCATGTCTGCTGCGTTGACGAGCATAAAAGAAACCTCCTGTAAGGTTGCTCCGATAACGCCTGAGATTTTACCACGGCGTACCCGAGCATAAACGTTCGTTTGTTCACGAATATCGTCCAAACAGACTTTTTTTGACCGTTTGCCCTACGGAATCGACCCGTTGGGGAAAAATAGCTTGACGTTTGGACGCTTCTCGTGCTTCAGGAGCTGACTATAAAGCTACACCTGCATGAAAGGGTTCTGCATGAGCTCGCGTGCCATGGTGGTCGAATCGCCATGGCCGGTTAGGCAAACGGTATCGGGCGGGAGAAGCCGGGCGAGCTTGGAGAGCGAGCGCAGAATCGCCGCCTCGTCTCCTCCAGAAAGATCGGTGCGGCCGTGGCTGCCCGGGAATAGTGTGTCGCCCACAAAGGCAATGTTCCCCTGCTCGGTGGCAGCAAACAAGACGATCCCGCCCGGCGTATGCCCTGGCGTCTCGATCACCTGCAGGCAGATATCGCCCACCTCGATAGCATCGCCTTCGGCGAGCAGGCGCGTCGGCTCCCCGGGGTCAGGCGTCTCAATGCCCCACATAGCTCGCTGTTCCTCGATGTTCGCATGCGGCACCGCCACATCCTTGGCACACAGCTCATACTGGCAGCCCTCGCCAACGGTGGTTCGCACGCCGGCAACACCACCAACATGATCGGCATGGCCATGAGTGCATACGGCGCCAAGCACGCGTACACCGGCATGTTCGGCTCGAATATGCTCCACCAAACGCTCGCCTTCCCATGCGGGGTCGATAATCACGCACTCATTGTCCGAAATAACAGCATAGCTATTGGTCTGAATGGGACCGTTTACGAGCGTCTCAATCTCGACCGATCCCTTGGGAGTTAAATCCAAGGACACAGCACTCATGTCCCTCTCCTCTCTATAGAACTCGAGGCATCAAACGATGCCTCGAGTGTAGCGAATATCGATAATGTGACACGTTCGTCGCGACTAAACGCGGCGCTTAAGCTGGGCTCCACCCTCGCCGGGCATCAGGCGGCGCGCGTCGTAGACCGAGTCGACGCTGCTGATAGAGGCCAGCAGCGGATCCAGACCACTCGCGTCCGAGATCTCGACCATAAAACGCAGGGTCGCAATGCCCTCGCGGTTGGTCGAGGTAGCGGCGGAAAGGATATTGCCGCCTGCATCGCCAATGGCAATGGTGACGTCCTTGAGCAGGCCCATACGATCCAGGCACTCGACCACGATCTCGACCTGGAAAAGCGTATCGGCAGCACCGTCCCACTCCACGTCAATCATGCGCTCGGGATGCTCCATAAGGCCCTTGACGTTGGGACAGTTGGCACGATGCACCGAAACGCCGCGACCGCGCGTGATGAAGCCGACGATATCGTCGCCCGTCACCGGATTGCAGCAATGTGCCAGACGGACCAGCAGACCGCTGTTGCTCTCACCCTTGACGATAATGCCGTTGCTGGCGCTCTTGCCGCGCTTTTGCGGCTTGCGGTTGGAGCCGCGGGCCGGCTGTTTCACGACCTCGGCGATAGCCTCGGCCTTGGTGAGCTGTTCCTCGGGCTTGGGGTCCAAGATTTGCTCGACCTTGTTACCCACAGCGCGCGGGGCAACCTTGCCGGCGCCGACGGCGGCAAACAGGTCCTCGAGCTGCTTGTAGTTAAACTGCTCCGCCACGGCGTTGAGCGCACGCGTCGAACGCGGCGTAGAGATGCCGTACCCGCGCTTGCGCAGGTCCTTGGCCAGTATATCGCGGCCGGCAGCAGCGTCATCGTCTTTGGTCGCGGCGGCGAAGTAACGGCGGATCTTTGACTTGGCCGAAGGTGTCTTGACGATTTTGAGCCAATCGCGCGACGGCTTGGAGCTCTTGTTCGTCAGGATCTCGACACGGTCGCCCGTCTTGATTTCGTGCGTGAGCGGGGCCACCGCACCGTTGATCTTAGCGCCGACGCAGTGGTTGCCCACCTCGGTGTGAACGGCGTAGGCAAAGTCGAGCGGCGTGGAGCCGGCACGAAGCGCCATGACCTCGCCCTTGGGCGTAAAGACGAAGATCTCCTGATCGAAGAGGTCTACCTTCAGCGAATGCAGGTATTCCTTGGCGTCGGTGATCTCATCAGACGCAGCCCAATCGAGCGAATGTTTGAGCCAGTTAATCTGGTCGTCCAGACGCTGGGCATCATTGGTCTTAGACGCAGACGATCCGCCCGACTTCTTATAGAGCCAGTGGGCGGCAATGCCGTACTCGGCCTGCTCATGCATCTCATAGGTTCGAATCTGAATCTCGAGCGGACGGGCCGTGGGGCCGATAACCGTCGTATGGAGCGACTGGTAGTTATTGACCTTGGGCATGGCGATATAGTCTTTAAAGCGACCGGGCATGGGATGCCACAGCGTATGCACGGCACCAAGCGTGGAATAGCAATCGCGCACCGAATGGGTGATGACGCGCAGCGCCACCAGATCGTAGATCTCGGAGAACTCCTTGCCCTTGCGCTT
Organism: Collinsella sp.; assembly: GCA_048519165.1. Classification (GTDB taxonomy): domain Bacteria; phylum Actinomycetota; class Coriobacteriia; order Coriobacteriales; family Coriobacteriaceae; genus Collinsella. The sequence continues at coordinate 6,976 of DBFZVF010000052.1, read as the reverse complement.
CATCTTTTGGTAGATGGACCAATAGTGCTTGGAGCGGCCATTAATCTGAAAGCCCTCCAGGCCAATGCGGTTGAGCTCGTCGGTGAGCGTCTTGATGGTCTCGGCCAGATAGCGCTCGCGAACCTCGCGCGACTCAGCCACCATGCGCGCGATGCGCTGGTAGGCATCGGGCTCCAGGTAGAAGAAGGACAGGTCCTCGAGCTCCCACTTAATAGAGCTCATGCCCAGGCGGTCGGCCAGGGGCGCATACACGTCCATGGTCTCGCGGGCCTTAAACAGCCGACGGTCCTCACGCAGAGCTGCAAGGGTGCGCATGTTGTGCAGACGGTCGGCAAGCTTAACGATAATGACGCGGATGTCCTTGGACATGGCGAGGAACATCTTGCGCAGCGTGAGGGCCTGTTTCTCGTCCATGCTGTCGACTTCGATGTTGGTGAGCTTGGTCACGCCATCGACGAGCTCGGCCACCGTATCGCCAAACAGGCCGGAAACATCGGCAAGCGAGGTCTCGGTATCCTCAACGGTATCGTGCAGCAGCGCGGCGCACACCACATCGCAGTCCATCTTGAGATCGGCCAAAATGATGGCGACCTCGACGGGATGGTTAATGTACATCTCACCCGAGCGCCGCTTTTGGTTGCAATGCTTCTCGGCAGCAAAGCAGTAGGCCTGCTCCACCTTGGAGAAGTCGTCCTCATTCATATATTTGAGGCACAGGCGCTCCAGCTTGTCGTAGCTGTCCGCCATAATCTCGGGCGGCAGCTCATCGGCATGCTTATAGTGCTCCATCTCCGAAAAAGGCTGGAGGGTGGAATCATGGGCGGTACGGGCTGCGGCATCCATCGAGGTCCCCTTCCCCTAGGCCCGCGGTACTATCGGGCGGTTAACTTTGGCTAGCATATCAGAAGCGCACGAATCGAGTGCCCAGCTCCGAAAAGCCGTGAACTCCATGCGCGAGCGCAAGCCCTCCAAATAGCGAATTGACCTGCTTAATTGCACGCGACCGGGGTTTTCTGCCATTGAGATGCGACGCGTATCGTCAAACCCCGAAACGCGACAGAAACCAAGCTCTTCGAAGATTCCCAGGCCACTTTCCACCGAGCGCTCGTCGACCGGCGTGCGAGCATCGATGGCAAGGCACATCTGCGCGATGTCGATATCGCTCGCGCAGAATGAATCGTCCCCGGTCTTGCCGCGGTTGGAGCGCCACATGGTCTGCAGCGCGCGATAGAGCGTGACGAGCTCATCGCGCTCGGGCGCATAGCAGTCGAGTAGGCGCTCGTTAATGCGGGCGTCGCGCGACGAATAGAGCAGATGAATCACGGCGGGCTGTCCATCGCGACCGGCGCGGCCACTCATCTGGTTAAACTCAATCGCACCAAACGGCATGTGGTAGAGCACGACATGGCGGATATCGGGCAGGTTGACGCCCTCACCGAAGGCCGAGGTTGAAACGATGCAGCTGAGGCTTCCGTCTCTAAAAGCTTCCTCGACACGGCGGCGATCGGAGCGCGCAAGCCCGGCGTTATAGAACGCGATATGGGTCGCACAGTCGGGCACGCGTTTGCGCAACGTCTTGGCAAGCGCCACGGACTGATCGCGTGAGTTCACGTAGATAACGGTCTTCTCCCCCGTCGCCACGATCGAAACCAGGCGATTTTCGCGGCTCGCAAGGTCACGGTCATCCTCGAGCTGCAAGTTCTCGCGCACCGTCTCGTCGACCACCGTGCGGGTAATCGGTAGCACGCGGGCGAGCTCGGCCACAACCGGAGCCGTTGCGGTGGCAGTCGCGGCCATGACAACGGGGTTGCCCAGGGCCTTGAGAATATCGGGCATGTCGAGGTATGCGCTCCGGTCACCGCCCTTGGCAAGACCGGCATGGTGTGCCTCATCGATAACGACAAAGCCGATACGTCCAGAACGCGCAAAGCGATCGCGATGGATGGAAAGGAACTCAGGCGTCGTGAGAACGATGCCGGTGCGACCCGAAGCCAGGCCGGCAAACACGTCATCGCGCGCGGCTTCCACGGTCTCGCCGGTCAGCACGCCTACGCCAATGCCGAGCGCGGCCATCGTCGACGAGAGGTGATAGGCCTGGTCGGCAACGAGCGCGCGCAGCGGATAGACAAAGATGCTCGCACGCCCGCGAAGAACCGCCTCGCGCGCGGCATGCACATGGAAGATAAGAGACTTGCCGCGCCCCGTTCCCATAACGGCCAGAACACTTTGGTGATCGGCCAGGGCATCGAGCGCCTCGACCTGCGCGCGGTGCGGCTGGTTCGATCCGATAAAACTGTGAATGAGCGAGCGCGTGAGCTCGGTATAGGAAAGCTGGGCGAGTGTTTGGCGTTTGCGGGACTCCAGACGAAGACCGGCGTCCGCAGGCTCCACGCCGCGGCGAAGCTCACATGCCGGGTCGTCAACGCTGGGCGCCGTGGTATCGCGGACCAAGACATCTTTGATCATGAGCTTGGGCTTCACACGTCCCTGCCAATGCTCGGCCACGGCCTCGAACACCAAATCGACGGCGCTATCGCAATTGATGAGCTTATCGATCTGCGGCACGCGGAACATAATGGCCGGCACACTCGCGGCGCCATCGGTCGCCACGAAGCGCATGTGCTCGCCGGTTTTGCCCACCACGGCGCGATCGCACATTGTCACGCCCTCGGCCGCCAACAGCGGCACCTTATTGCCCTGGCCAAACGGCTCAAGACGGGAGATCTGCTCGATGGTCTCGATATTCAATTCGGAAAGGTCGACGGTGGCGGCAACCTCGTCGGTGTCCTCAAAGTCCTCGGCGGGAAGCTCGGATAGCACGGCGGAAAGGCGACGGCGGAACTCGTCGAGCTTGGACGCCTCGATGGTCACGCCCACCGCACCCGCATGCCCGCCGCGACGAATCAGCAGATCGGAGCAGCGCTCGACGGCTTCGAACAGGTTGACCTTGCCCACCGAGCGGCCCGAGCCACGTGCTATACCGTCCTCGATAGAGAAAAGCAGCGCCGGCACGTGATATCGGTTGGTAAGGCGGCTCGCCACGATACCCTTAACGCCCTCGTGCCAACCTTCGCCGCCCACGACGATTGCGCGCCCGCCGTCATAAGTCTCCTCGACCTTTGCCATGGCATCGCGCGTGAGCTCCGCCTCGATCTCGCGACGCTGGCGGTTGATCTCCTCAAGCTCGGCGGCAAGCGCGCTCGCTTCGATGGGGTCGTGGGCAAGCAGCAGATCAAGCGCCAATTTTGGATCGGCCATGCGGCCGGCGGCGTTTAAGCGGGGAATGAGCGAGAACGATAGGCCGTCCGCCGTAATGGTAGTCAGATCGGCCTTGGCGAGCGCTGCAAGCGCGATGTAGCCGGGACGAGCCGTCACGCGCATCTGCTGGATACCCTCGGCGACCAGAGCGCGATTCTCGGGCGTCAATGGCATCATGTCGGACACGGTGCCCAGCGCCGCGACCTCTATCAGCGAACGCCAATACGACGGCTTGCCCAGACGCTCACCCAAAACCTGCACCAGCTTGAGCGCCACACCGGCACCGGCAAGTTCACGCGAGGGGCCCTTGTCCTCGAGTTTAGGGTCGGTCAGGGGCACGCCCTGCGGCACCTGGTCGGACGGCTCATGATGGTCCGTAACCACCAGATCGATTCCCAGGCTCTCCAGATAGGAGACCTCTTCCTTGGCCGCGATACCGTTATCGACGGTCACGATCAGATTGGGTTGGGCGAGCTTGTTGACGCGGTCGAGCGCCGCGCGCGAAAGGCCATATCCCTCGTCAAAGCGGTGCGGGATGAATGGTGTGACATCGACGCCAAACGTCCGCAGCGCCTCGGTCAACAGACAAGTCGACGTAATGCCGTCGACGTCAAAATCACCAAAGACGGCGATGCGTTCGTGGTTGCGAATGGCGCGCTCGACACGATCGGCAACGACCGACATGCCCGGGATAATGAGTGGGTCGGCCCAGTCGCGATCGAGCGAAGGCGTCAAAAACAGCTGGCCTTCCTCGATGGATGTAATGCCGTGCGCAACCATAATGCGCGCCACCAGCCCGGGTATGCCCAGACCAGCCGAAAGCTCCTTTTCGAGCTCGGGATTTTGCTGAGCGACCGCCCAGCGATGCGTCGTCTTAAGCGATGACATAGGCGCCCACCCCCGATAGGGGCAGGTCGCCGCGATACCTCTCACGGTTCATAGCGATGAGTCCTCTGTGTATGCCCGCTTCGGCAGGCAGATCTGTTGAACGGATTTATTATACCGTGCGGCACGGACGCAGAGCCTCGCGGCACGCCCTGGTTTCGGTAAACGAGGCCGGTAATAGCCTCGAAATAATCGAGCGTTTCTGACGCACGGACGCATGCGAGCGTCTAGCATATCCATTCAAACGAGTTCGCGGATAAAGGGAGTCACGGGGCATATGAAGCAATGGGTTGGACTGGGAAAGTTCCTCGCGGGGCATATGCAGGTCATCGTTCCGATTTGCGTAACGCTCGGCGTGCTCTTTCCCCAGCAGATCGGAGTACTTAAGCCCATCGTTCCCGCCCTCTTCGCCTTTATGACGTTCCAAGGTGCGCTCAGCAACACCTTCCACCAGGTCGCTGAGGTGTTCCGCCGTCCCCTGCACCTGATTTTGGCGCTGCTCGTCTCGGCGGTGCTTATTCCCATAGCAGCCTATGCCATGGGATCGCTGTTCTTTGGCTCCAATCCCAACCTTGTCTGCGGCATCGTGCTCGAGTACAGCGTACCCGTGGCGGTCACTGCCTTTATGTGGATTAGCATGTTCGGCGGCAACGGCCCGCTCGCGCTCACCATCATCCTGACGTCCTCGGTTATCTCGCCTGTGACGATTCCGCTCACGCTGAAGCTCTTGCTGGGTGCCACCGTCTCGATCGATGTGCCGAGCATGATGCAGGACATGGCCTTTATGATCGCCATCCCCGCCGTGCTCGGCATCGTGATCAACGAGCTCACACGTGGATGGGGACACGAGAAGCTCTCCCCCGCGCTCTCGCCCGCCTGCAAGTTCATGATGATGGGCATTATCGCCTCCAACTCCACCGCCATGAGCGAGTACGTCCTGCACATGAACGCGATGCGTCTGGAAGTCGCCCTCTTTATTTTGACCTTCGCCATCAGCGGCTTTGTCGTCGGTTTTCTGGTCGCCCGTGCGCTGCATCTGCCATATAGCGAGACGACTACCATGTGCTTTACCTGCGGCATGCGTAACATCTCTTCGGGCGCCGTCATCGCCACACAGTACTTTCCAGGCGAAGTCGTGTTTCCCGTCATGTGCGGAACGCTGTTTCAGCAGATACTCGCCTCGTTTATCGGGCATCTCTTTGAGCGTCTGACCGGCGAGGAGCGCGCCGCCCAGCGCAAGCGTGTCGAGGCCGGCCGCGACGCCATGGCGCGCTAGACTGTCCGCATTACACGGGTGTTAATCTTGCTATACGAGCGTTTCCAGATGCGCACGCAAGCGCTCAGCATCGATATCGAGCGTTGTCTCGGCATTGACCTGGGCCAAACGATAGCCGACAAAGTAGGGCGAAACCACCCAACGCGGCAGCGCCTTGGCAATGGTCCGACCGCCCAGGTGATAGAAGAACAAGTTGTATGACTCTGCGCGACCACCGTGGTGCTCGTTCAGGATATAGCGCAGAGCCACCTGGATCGCATCGGCGAAGAGATCTGCCTCGGCTTGGTCTCTTGTGTCATCGCTGGCGGCGATTCCCTGCGGGGCTGAAACGTTGACCTCAAAGAACCCCATGATCGGTTCGGTTGAGATGTTGGCCGCGATTCTCCCCTGTTGCCAGACATTGATGCCTTCGAAATTGGCGGAAGTCAACGAAGCATAGCCGTCTTCCTGCTCCAAACCCACAATCTGCATGTGCGGATGAACGAGACTACCGCCCGAGAGAGGACCCTTGTTCTTGTACATGAGCACGCTTCGATACTGCCGTGAATCGATCATCTGCTGCCAGCAATCCAGGGCAAACCTCATCACATGGTGGAGTTCATCTGGCTCATAGGTCACCAGGTCGGCATCGTGATCGGCTGACTCGATCAGCACGGTTTGACGGGTGGCGCGCAGGGTTTTGAACTTATTCTCGAGCCAGATGCAGTCGCCGTCGCGCCGGATGATATTGGCGAGTCCCTCGGTATCGCAAAAGGGGCACGCGGTGCCAGGGCGCCGGTTGTCGTCGGGCTTGCCGCTCGCCTGCTGAACGTCAAATACCAGCGCCACGGGTTACGCCTCCAGCGGCACGATCTTGGTACCATGGAGCTCGGAGACGCCCAATGCCGCCGCCACGGTATCGCGGTTGGCCGTGGAAATGCCGCCGCCGGGAAGGATGGTCAGGCGGTCGCCCGCATACTCGACAAGACGCGATAGGTGCTCCAGATTGTCCTCGATCGGCGTTCCGGCAGCACCACCATGCGTCAGGATACGCGTGATGCCGCAGTCGGCGAGTGTGTCGACGGCATCGAGCTGAGCCTCGGGCGAGAGCTGGTCAAACGCCATGTGGAAGGTGATGTCAAGGGACTCGCGCTTGCACTCCTCGGTCGCGCAGCCCGCGGCCATCACGAGGGCGCCCAACGTAAGCTCGTCGAGCGCCCAGCCGCCGGCACAAGGCTTGCAGCAGCCAAAGACCAAGCCATCGGCGCCGGCGCTCACGGCAAGACCCAAGTCCATCTCCATCATGCGCAGCTCGTCCTGGTTGTAGTGAAAGATGCCGCCACGCGGGCGAATCATGCACATCACCCGCGCGTTATGCTCGTGGGCATAGCTGACCGTAGCGCTGATAACGCCGGCCGAGGGCGTGGTACCACCGACGGCAAGGTTGTCGCACAGCTCGATGCGCTTAGCACCGGCATCGATAGCCGCCGGCACCCGCTCAAAGTTCTCGGCACAAAACTCGTACAGCATAGATAGACCCCCAAGGATGACAAACGTTTTCGATGGGCATTGTCGCAC
>DBFZVF010000051.1:0-5809 GCA_048519165.1 Collinsella sp. | reverse complement strand
TTCAATCGCTGCGGCACCTTTCCGTTCGACATTTCGCCCAGCGGGGCCTTTGGCACTGCGCCCGATTCTCATCAATAAGTGATCCGTTTTCCTCCGTCCTCATGGAATCAGCTCTCTGCCGAGTTGTGGTAGAACTAGGGAACGGTTTTGAGGAGGTTGGCATGCTCAATGCGATGATTTGGGCGCTTGCCTGTTTTGGCGTTGTTGCTGCCGATATAGCCCTGAGCGTGGTTCTGTTTTCAGTTCTCGATGCCGTATCGGTGCTGACGGGCTATCCGATCGACAATCTCGATATCCAATGGTTCCAGGCTGCCGCTCAGACGGCGTCGTTTTTGATGGCGCTGCTGTGGTGGCGTTATCTGTGGCCCCGCTCCTTCATGGCGCGCCGGCAAGGTGAACGTCCGCTCGGCGGGGGAGCAAGTGCTGCATGGAAGCGCATCGCTTGCGTTGTCGTGATTGGTCTGTCCATGCAGGTGGTCGTTGGCTACGTGACCGACGCCGTGCTGTCGCTGTTGCCCGAGGCGGCGGCCGATTACAGCGAACTTGTCGAGGAGACGGGCATGGGCGACACGAGCTATCTGGCCGTCCTGACCACGGTGCTCGGCGCGCCGTTTTGCGAAGAGCTCCTGGTGCGCGGCATCATCTTTGAGTTTTCGCTCCGAGCGTTTAATCCGCAGTGCCGCCCACTTTGGAAGCGCCGGCGTCGTGCGAACGCGCAGGACGGCGCCATGGTGCCCTGGGCGGCCCCAAGCACGTGGGGTATCGCCGCGGCGATTGTGTTGCAGGCGGCAATCTTCGGTTTTATGCACATGAATTGGGTGCAAGGTTGCTACGCGGGTGCCGCCGGCCTCATCTTTGGCTGGGTGCTCGTGACGACCGGAAAGCTTCGCTATACGATCCTGCTGCATTTTGCCTTTAATGCCGGGTCGTATCTCATGACGTTGCTCTGGTTTGTGAACACGCCGTTCGACGTGGCAATTACGGTCGCTATCGCCGGCGTCATCCTCGTTGAGGCAATGCGCTCGCTGCGCCACGCGTGTGGGATGGACGCAGCGAGCGCGCCGCTGCCCTAGTTGCGGCGACCGCCGCCGTCGGCGCCCTGACGCCCCTGGGCCGCGCGATTGCGCCCGGCAGTGTTTTGCGCGCGCGACATGCCGCTGTGCCCCTTGCTGCCCTTGGGTCCCTTGCCGGCGGCGCCACCGTGCGGCTTGCCGCCCTTCTTGCCGGTGCCGTGTCCGCCGCCAGCAGATGTCTCGCCCGGGCGCGGAGGCACGGGGCGAATCAAGCAATGCTTGGTGTAGCCGATCAGATCGCGGCGACCGGCCTTTTCCAGTGCTTCGCGCACAAGCTTGTAGTTCTCGGGCTTGCGATATTGGATGAGCGCACGCTGCATGGCCTTCTCGTGTGGGTCGCGTGCCACGTAGATCGGCTGCATGGTGCGTGGGTCCACGCCGGTGTAGTACATGCAGGTCGACATGGTGGACGGGGTGGGGTAGAAGTCCTGCACCTGCTCGGGCATGTAGCCCATGTCGCGCACGGCTTCGGCAAGGTCCACAGCTTCCTTCATCGTCGAGCCGGGGTGGCTCGAGATGAGGTACGGCACAACGTACTGCTTGAGTCCGTATTCACGGTTCAAGCGCTCAAATTTGCGACAGAACGCATCGTAGACGGCGCGGCTCGGCTTGCCCATCACGGACAGCACCGCGTCGCTCACGTGCTCGGGTGCTACGCGCAGCTGGCCCGAGACATGGTGCTCCAGCAGCTCGCGCAAAAATTCGTCCGAGGCGTCGGCCATGGTGTAGTCAAAACGGATGCCGCTGCGCACGAAGACCTTCTTGACGCCCGGCAGCTTGCGCAGGTCGCGCAGCAACTGCGTGTAGCCGCTCTCGTCGACCACCATGTTCTTGCACACGCTCGGCCACAGGCAGCGCTTGTTCTTGCATACGCCGTGCTTGAGCTGCTTGTCGCAGGCGGGACGGCTAAAGTTGGCCGTCGGTCCACCCACGTCGTTGATGTAGCCCTTAAACTCGGGGTCGTGCGTGAGCAGCTCGGCCTCGCGCATGATCGAGTCGTGGCTGCGCATCTGCAGCACGCGTCCCTGGTGGAAGGTGAGGGCGCAAAACGAGCACTCGCCAAAACAGCCGCGGTTGGAGCTAATGGAAAACTTGATCTCGGCAAAGGCCGGCACGCCGCCCGCCGCGTCGTAATCGGGATGCCAGTCGCGTGCGTAGGGGAGTTCGGCCACCTCGTCCATCTCGTCGGTGGTGAGTGTCGCCGACGGCGGGTTTTGCACCACATAGACGCTGTTGGGGTAGGGCTCTACCAGGCGATGCCCGGTGATGGGGTCCATATTCTGCTGCTGCACGTTAAAGCTGCGCGCGTAGTTGAGCTTGTCGGCGGCAAGATCGTCCCAGCTGGGCAGCAGGTCGTAGTCGTAGACCTCGTCGAGCGAGCTCGTGCGGTAGACGGTACCGTTGATATAGGTAATCTGATCGACGGGCAGTCCCGCGTCGAGCGCGTCGGCGATCTCGACGATCGCGTGCTCGCCCATGCCGTAGATGAGAATGTCGGCGCCCGAGTCGAGCAGTACCGAGCGCTTGAGCTTGTCCTGCCAGTAGTCGTAGTGGGCCAGGCGGCGCAGGCTTGCCTCGATGCCGCCGATGATGATGGGGGCGTCCTTGAACGTCTGGCGGATGAGGTTACCGTAGACCGTGACGGCTCGGTTGGGACGGTGCCCCTCCTCGCCACCGGGGGTATAGGCGTCGGTGTGGCGGCGGTGCTTGGTCACCGAATAGTGGTTGACCATGGAATCCATGTTGCCGGCACTGACGAGAAAGCCCAGACGCGGCTCGCCGAGCACCGTGATGCTGGCGGGGTCAGTCCAGTCGGGTTGGCAGATAATGCCCACTTTGTAGCCGTGCGCGTCGAGCACGCGGCTGACGATGGCCATACCAAAGCTAGGGTGGTCCACGTAGGCGTCGCCGCAAATGTAGACAAAGTCGCACTGGTCCCAACCGCGCGCATCCATGTCGGCACGACTGACGGGGAGGAACTTATCGCGGCCCGGGCGCCAGGGACGGGTGGGCGCAGCCGGAGTGTGCGCGACCCGGGTGGCGGGGGAGGCCGTGGCCTGCGCCTTACCGCCGCGCTTTTGCTGCTGGCCGCGCTGGGCATGCTTGCCGTGCTGGTTGTGCTGAGCGTCCTGGGGCTTTTTTGCCACGATTCCTCCCGTTGTTAGTATGCTGCACGTAATTGTAACCAGTCTTTTTGGGACGGCGCTAAAAAGACTGGTGGAGTACATGGGCTGGCGGATCGGCACGTCGATGCGTGTGTCGCACCCACCGTTTGTTTCCAGACTGTGTATCTGCGCGTTGGGGAACCCGTCTCGCGCGCACGCCATGTTGTCAATGGGTTACAGTATGAACGGCGGCTATGTTTCCGCCAACGCACGAGAGAGTCGTCAACAAGGAGGATGCACGACGATGCAGCGTGCCAAACAGATATCGGAGTCTATTGAGCTGGGCATCATCTTGGCGCTCGCCGGTGGCTTTATGGACGTTTATTCGTACATTGGGCGCGACCATGTTTTCGCCAACGCGCAGACGGGCAACATCTTGCTCGTGGGCGTGAGCATCTCGGAGGGCAATTGGGCACTTGCGGGTCGCTATTTCTTCCCTGTGGTGTCGTTTGCCGTGGGTATTATGCTTGCCGACCTGGTACACGAGCGGTTTGGCAGTGTGATCCACTGGCGTCAGGTGACGGTGTTCTTTGAAGCCGTCATCTTGCTGGGCGTGAGCTTTATCCCCGGTGGCGGTTACAACCTACTCGCCAACTGCCTCACCTCGTTTGCCTGCGGCATGCAGGTCGAGAGCTTCCGCAAGATACATGGTCACGGCATCGCCACGACCATGTGCATCGGTAACCTGCGCAATGCGCTGCAAAACGTGGACGACTACATCATCACCCACAAGCGCGGCTTTTTGGAAAACGGCGTGCTGTACTTTGGCGTGATCTTTACCTTTGTGTTTGGCGCCGTGCTGGGCAACTGGTGCATTGAGCGCATGGGCCTGCATGCCATCGTCGTGGCGAGCTTGCTGCTGTTTGTCGCGTTTGCCATCATGTTCATCGACCGCGAGCGCGACTTGCGCTCTCGCTGGAAGCGCGCCTGCGAAGATTGGAAAGACGCCTGCCAAAAATAGCGGCAGGATGCGGCAAGGGGCTGGCCCCTTTGTCGCACTGATCAATATTGGGGAGGGGACGGCCATCTCGGCCGCCCCTTTTTTGTTTAGTGATCAGGTGGGGACGATACCAGCTGTTGAAACGCTTTAACAACTTTGACGTTCTCACGCGCTTTTTGTTTCAAAAGCGTTAGGATGGGACATATAGCGCGGGGCGTAATGGATGCCCCGCACACGATGGGAGGCTATCAATGGCTAATCGTTTCGTTCTCAACACCATCTCTTATCATGGTTCCGGCGCCATCAAGGAGATCCCCGGCGAGCTCCAGCGTCGCGGCTACAAGAAGATCTTCGTCTGCTCCGACCCCGATCTGGTCAAGTTTGGCGTTACCGCTAAGGTGACCGACGAGCTCGACGCCGCCGGCATCGCTTGGAGCCTCTACTCCGAGATCAAGCCCAACCCCACCATCCAGAACGTCAAGGACGGCGTCGAGGCCTTCAAGGCCGCCGAGGCTGACGCTATCGTGACCATCGGTGGCGGCTCCTCCATGGACACCGCCAAGGCTATCGGCATCATCATCAACAACCCCGAGTTCGCCGATGTCCGCAGCCTCGAGGGCGTTGCTCCGACTAAGAACCACGCCGTGTTCACCATCGCCGTGCCGACGACCGCCGGTACCGCCGCCGAGGTGACCATCAACTACGTCATCACCGACCCCGAGAAGGTCCGCAAGTTCGTGTGCGTTGACACCAACGACGCCCCCGAGGTCGCTGTCGTCGACCCCGATATGATGGCCTCCATGCCCGCTGGTCTGACCGCTTCCACCGGCATGGACGCTCTGACCCACGCCATCGAGGGCTACACCACCAAGGGCGCTTGGGAGCTCTCCGACATGTTCCACTTTGAGGCTATTAAGCTGATCAGCGAGAACCTGCGCGACTCTGTTGCCGAGGCCAAGTCCGGTCAGCCCGGCTCCGGCCGCGAGGGCATGGCTCTTGGCCAGTATGTCGCCGGCATGGGCTTCTCCAACGTCGGCCTGGGCATCGACCATGCCATGGCTCACACCCTGTCCGCTCACTACGACACCCCGCACGGTGTCGCCTGCGCTATGCTGCTGCCGATCGCCATGGAGTTCAACAAGCCGGTTTGCGCTGAGCGCCTGGCCAAGGTCGCCGTCGCCATGGGCGTTGACACCACGGGCATGAGCACCGACGAGGCTGCCGACGCCGCTATCGCCGCCGTCAAGCAGCTTTCCGCCGACGTGAACATCCCGCACGTCTGCGAGGCCATGAAGGCTGACGAGATCGAGGTCCTGGCCAAGGACGCCATGGCCGATGCCTGCTTCCCGGGCAACCCGCGCGAGGCGACGCTCGACGACGTCATCGAGCTCTTCAAGAAGATCTGCCCGGCTGCCTAACTTGGTTCGGCGGGCCCCTGCCCGTTAGCCCCACAATCGTCCTCGGACATGTCGGAAGCCCCCGCTGCGCACTGAACTGCACCCCAAAACTTGGACGGCTTAAATAAAAACTACGCCGCAAGGGACTGTCTCCGGAACTCCTCCGGGGTCAGTCCCTTCAGTTTAACCTGGCGCCTCCTCGTGTTCCAATGGACCACGAAGTCGTCGAGGTCC
>DBFZVF010000050.1:0-6153 GCA_048519165.1 Collinsella sp. | reverse complement strand
GCGTCTCAGAATTGGGTTTTAGAGCGGGATGCGCTTTCCGGCGCTTGCTTCCGACGTGCGTGCACATCTCGGCGCACTAGCTCGGGTCCGCCCCAGACATTCCTCCCGCTTTTGCGCCACTTTACAGACCGTTCGGTCGTCTGTCCGCACGCGCGGGTATACTCAAAACGATACTTTTCCTATGCAATACGATGCAGGTTTGGCCTGCACGATCCGAAGGGGGCAGTGATGGAGAGGATACTCGGCGTTAATCTCTCTGGCTGGTTTATTCCCGAGCCTTGGGTGACCCCGTCGCTATACGCGGCGACCGGTGCATCCAACGCGGCCGAGCTGCAGGAGGCCATGGGCACCGCCGCCTATAACGAGCGCATGCGCCGTCATTACGAGACGTTTGTGAGTGAGGACGATTTTCGCCGCATGGCGCAGATCGGTCTCAATGCCGTGCGTCTGCCGGTGCCCTGGTATGCCTTTGGTTCGCAGGAGGCCGATGCGTCCTACATCTCGGTTGTCGACTACATCGACCGTGCAATTGAGTGGGCTGCCAAGTACGACATCCGCGTGCTGCTCGATCTGGCGACGGTGCCCGGTGGCCAGGGCGATTCCAACGATTCGCCCACCACGCCGGAGACTGTTGCCGAGTGGCATTCGTCCACCAACGGCCGTCATGTCGCACTCGACGTGCTCGAGCGCTTGGCCGATCGCTACGGCGAGGCCGAGAGCCTGCTGGGCATTGAGCTGCTGGACACGCCGCAGATGAGCGTCCGCAAGAGCCTCTTTACCATGACGGATGGAATTCCGGCCCACTACTTGCGCAATTTCTATCGCGATGCCTACGAGCTCGTCCGTTCGTATATGCCCGAGGATAAGATCGTCGTCTTCTCGTCTTCGGGGCATCCCAGCGAGTGGAAGCATTTTATGCGCGGTGCCAAGTACAAGAACGTCTACATGGACCTTCACCTGTACCATTACCGCGACGAGTACGCGCTCGACATCACGAGCCCCCGCGGGCTGACGACGGCGATTTCGCGTAACAAGCGCGAGCTTAAAGAAGCGATCTCGACAGGGTTCCCCGTGCTGGTGGGCGAATGGTCGGGCGCGGCGATCTTTGCCAACTCGTCGGTTACGCCCGAGGGCCGCAATGCCTACGAGCGCGTGTTTATCGCCAACCAGCTGGCTTCGTTTGCGCCGGCTGCCGGTTGGTTCTTCCAAACGTGGAAGACCGAGAAGCGCATTGCAGCATGGGACGCCCGCGCGGCACTCGGTACGCTCGAGCGCGGCATGATTGAATAGGTTGATATGACGCAAAACAGCGCCCATACGGGCAAACTCTATGTGGTCGGCACGCCCATCGGCAACCTGGGCGACCTGTCCCCGCGCGTTGGCGAGGCCTTTGCCGCCGCCGATGCCATTTGCTGCGAAGACACGCGTGTGACGTCAAAGCTGCTGATGCACCTGGGCATTTCCAAGCCGCTTGTCCGTTGCGACGAGAATGTGATCGCCAGTCGCGCCGCCGGCCTGGTCGACCGCCTGCTGGCGGGGGAGACCCTCGCCTTTGCCTCGGACGCCGGCATGCCGAGTGTGTCCGACCCCGGCCAGGTGCTGGTCGAGGCAGCGCGTGAGGCCGATGTGCCCGTAGAAGTTATTCCCGGGCCCTCTGCTTGCGTCACGGCGCTCGTTTCGTCCGGCATTCCCTGCGAGCATTTTTTCTTCGAGGGCTTTTTGGACCGAAAGCACGGCGACCGCGTGCGCCGTTTGCAGCGCCTTGCCGTAGTACCCGGCGCGCTCATCTTCTACGAGTCTCCACATCGCATCGTGGCGACGCTCGAGGCCGTGGCGGAGGTCTTTCCCCAGCGTGAGGTTGCCGTCTGCCGCGAACTCACCAAGCTGCACGAGGAGGTCTTGCGCGGGCCCGCTGCCCAGCTCGCCGAGGAGCTGCGTGCTCGCGGCGAGGTAAAGGGCGAGATTGCGCTGGTCATCGCGCCGCCGAGCGAGGACGAGGAGGCTGGCATCGTACCGGTTGGCGCCGCGGCAGCGGATCCCGACGAGGCCCTGCGCGAGGATATCCGCGCCGCGCTCGAGGAGGGGGAGCCCGCCTCTGCGGTGGCCAAGCGCCTGTCTCAGAAGTATTCGCGCCGCAAGCGCGATGTCTATGCCATGGTGCTCGATATGCAATAGATGGAGGATATCCAGCCCTTGCGCTAGAATCATCCCCTGTATGCAACGTTTTTCTGGAGGACAAACCCCATGGATCAAAGCAAGCCTTCGTTCTTTATCACGACGCCCATCTACTACGTCAACGCCGATCCGCACCTGGGCACGGCTTATTCCACCATCATCGCCGACGTTCAGGCTCGCTATCGCCGCTCCGCTGGCTACAACGTTAAGTTCCTGACCGGCATGGACGAGCACGGCGAGAAGGTCGCCGAGGCCGCAGCCAAGCATGGCATGACGCCGCAGGAGTGGACCGACAGCCAGGCTCCGCACTTCAAGGAGCTTTGGAGCAAGCTCGAGATTTCCAACGATGACTTCATTCGCACCACCGAGCCGCGCCAGCATCATGCCGTGCAGTACCTGTGGGAGCGCATGAAGGAGTCCGGTTACCTGTATAAGGGCAGCTACGACGGCTGGTATTGCGTGCCTGACGAGACCTACTTCACCGATACGCAGGTCCAGAAGGGCGACGAGGAGTACGGCAGCGTCGGCCAGCACCTGTGCCCCGACTGCCACCGTCCGCTTGAGCGCGTGCAGGAGGAGTCCTACTTCTTTAAGCTTTCCGCCTTCCAGGACAAGCTGCTCAAGCTTTACGACGAGCACCCCGACTTTGTCGAGCCTGCGTTCCGCATGAACGAGGTGCGCAGCTTTGTCGAGGGCGGCCTTAACGACCTTTCCGTGAGCCGCACGAGCTTTGACTGGGGCATTCAGGTCCCGTTTGACGAGGGCCACGTGACCTACGTGTGGTTCGATGCGCTGCTCAACTATATGACGGCCGTCGGCTACGGCGTCGACACCGACGAGGCGCGTGCCGAGCTGGCCTATCGTTGGCCCGCGCAGTTCCACATCGTGGGCAAGGACATCATCCGTTTCCACTGCGTCATTTGGCCGGCCATGCTCATGGCCATTGGCGAGGCCCTGCCCGAGCACGTCTTTGCCCATGGCTTCCTGACCGTGCGCAATGCCGAGACCGGTAAGGCCGAGAAGATGTCCAAGAGCCGTGGCAACGCCATCGCCCCGCAGGACGTTATCGACATGCTGGGCGTCGAGGGCTATCGCTACTACTTTATGACCGACGTGGTGCCCGGCACCGACGGCGCCATCAGCTTCGAGCGCATGGAGCAGGTCTACAACGCCGATCTGGCCAACAGCTGGGGTAACCTCATTTCTCGCTCGCTCAACATGAGTGCAAAGTACTTTGACGGCTGCGCCCCGGCTAAACCGGCGTCTGTCGACGCGTTCGACAACCCGCTGGCAAAGATCGCCGACGGCCTGGTCGAGCGCTACATGGCCAAGATGGACGTACTCGATTACGGCGGAGCCAAGGACGAGGTCATGGAGCTCATCCACGCCGCCAACCACTACATCGAGGACTCCGAGCCTTGGGCGCTTGCCAAGGACGAGGCCAAGGCTGACGAGCTGGCGTTTGTGATCTACAACTTGCTTGAGGCCATCCGCATTGCCGCCCACCTGCTGATGCCGCTTATGCCCGAGACTTCCACCGAGGCCCTGCGTCGCCTGTCCTGCGAGGAAGAGGCCGCGAGCGATGACCTCAAGGGCATTTGCGCTTGGGGCCTGCTTGCCGGTGGTCAGCCCGTCGAGAAGGGCGAGCCGCTGTTCCCGCGTCTGGGCTAAGACGCCGCGCGCCATATCGGCAATTTGCTGTTTAGATGTAAGGGCATGGCCGCAACGGTCCATGCCCTTTTGTTTCAAGACGCCGCCACCATGCTAAGGAGGCAACTATGACAACTTCGCCTTTGGCAAACCCCACGGCAACACGGGAACTGCTGGAGGAGTTTGGCCTTGCGACCAAGCATCGCCTGGGGCAGAACTTCCTGATCGACAACCATGTAATTGAGCGCATTTGCGAGCTTTCCGAGCTTGCGGGCGATGAACGTGTGCTCGAGGTTGGCCCGGGCGTTGGTACGCTCACGCTTGCGCTGCTGCAGGAGGCGGCGTGCGTCACGTCGATCGAGGCCGATCCCGAGCTCGAGCCGGTGCTCGATGCTCACGCCGCCGACTACGCCAACTTCCGCTTTATCATGGGTGACGCGCTTAAGGTGGGCCCGGAGCAGATTGAGCAGGCCGCCGGCGGTGAGCCGACGGTATTTGTCGCGAACTTGCCCTATAACGTGGCGGCGACGATCATCTTGCAGTTTTTTCAGACGATGCCCGCGCTCAAGCGTGCCGTGGTCATGGTGCAAAAGGAGGTTGCCGATCGCATTGCTGCAGTGCCGGGCAACAAGACCTATGGCGGCTATACGGCAAAGCTCGGCCTGTATGCGCAGGTGACGGGTCGCTTTGAGGTGCCGCCGCGTTGCTTTATGCCGGCGCCGCACGTGGACTCGGCCGTCGTGCGTATCGACCGTGTTGACGGCGTGGTGCCCGAAGGACTCGACCGCGAGTTTGTGGCCCGCGTGATTGATGCTGCATTTGCTCAGCGTCGCAAGACCATCCGCAATTCCATGAGCGCCAACGGCTTTGCCAAGGACGTGCTCGATGCCGCCTTTGAGGCTTGCGGTATCGCATCCACCACGCGCGCCGAAACGCTTGATGTTGCCGACTTTGTCCGCCTGGCCCAGGAGCTAATCCATGATGCCTAATGCCGCACGCGTGACGTTTACCAAGAAAAAGAAGACGGTCGCCTGCCCCGTGCCCTTGGCACCGCTTGCCGACACGCATGCGCATCTGCTTTCGTTTTGGGGCAAAGAAGTGCCCGAGACGCTCGTGCGCGCCAAAGCCGCGGGTGTCGACCTGTTGGTGACGATGTTCGACCCCATCGCTGACAAACGCAGCGTGACAGACTATAGCGACTGCCTCGTGCGCGAAATTCTGCCGATGCAGGATATCCCGCAGATCAAGTATCTTGCCGGCGTGCATCCGTATGGCGCGCCGGACTATACCGACGACGTTCACGCACAGGTCGTTGCCGCACTCGATGACCCTTTGTGCGCCGGTATCGGCGAGATCGGTCTGGACTACCACATGGATTACGACGACGACATCGCGCCGGCGCCCCATAGCGTGCAGATTGACTGCATGGCGCGCCAGCTCGAGCTTGCCGTGTGCCGTAACGTGCCGGTGGAGCTGCATCTGCGTCACGAGGACACGGACCAGGAGCGTACCTCGCACGTGGACGCCTACAACGTGCTTCGTGAGGTAGGCGTGCCCCAGGCCGGTTGTGTGCTGCACTGCTTTGGCGAGGACCGCGCCACGATGGAGCGCTTTGTGGAGCTGGGCTGCTATATCGCCTATGGTGGTGCGGCCACCTTTAAGCGCAACGACGATGTGCGCGAGGCATTTGCGGCAACCCCACTCGATCGAATTTTGTTCGAGACGGATTGCCCGTATATGGCTCCGGAGCCCATCCGCGGTCTTGAATGCGAGCCCGCAATGATCTCCATTACGGCAAACGCGCTGGTTAACGACCGTGTCGATCGCACTGGTGAGGACGCCGAAACAATCGCGCAAGCCGCTTGGGAAAATGCCTGCAAACTTTTTCAAAAATAGTTCTTGCGTTCGTGGTGGCGCTCCGTTATTCTAATTCCTGCACGCGGGCGTGGCGGAATTGGCAGACGCGTACGGTTCAGGTCCGTATGGGGGCAACCCCATGAAGGTTCAAGTCCTTTCGCCCGCACCATTGATTGAAAAAGCTCCCAGCAATGGGGGCTTTTTTTGTTATGGGCTCATCGCGGGGACTTGAACCTGCGAAGGAGCGAGCGTAAAGAAAACGCGGAGCGTTTTTAGCGAGCTGGCGAGGACGCCGGCAGGCGGGCGAAGCCGGTGCGGATCCGCGAAGCGGATACGCGGACGTCCTTTCGCCCGCACCATTACATGAAAGAGCTCCCAGCAATGGGGGCTTTTTTGTTATGGGCCTCTTGTTGATGTCACGTTGCTGCTTCGTGCGGGTATCCTAGTGCCAACGTGTGCCTATCAGAGGAG
>DBFZVF010000049.1:0-5073 GCA_048519165.1 Collinsella sp. | reverse complement strand
TTTGAAATGGCACTAAAGTAGACACAAGCTAAATACCGATCCCAAGGCAAGTTGCGGTGGAATAGTTCCTGGATGCCGGGGTTTTGGCGGAAATCAGGAACTATTTCACCGCAATTGAGGGGGGCGGGGCGGATGGCGTGGTAGCTAAAAGAGCCCCGTCCGAAATGAGCTGCTTAGGCTGGGTCGATGTCCATGCTGGCGATGAGGTCGATGTTGGTGCCGAGGAGGTCTTTCAGCACGACGTCGCCCATGCGGATGGGGGCTTCGACAACCAGGCCGCGGATAAGGTTCATGGCTTGGGCGTGGAGTGCCAGCGGGATGGCTTCGGCCGTGCGCACGGGTAGCAGCGCCTCGTCGCCGCCGGATACGGTCACGGTAGTGGTGAACACGCGCACAGGGCAGGTGAGCTCCTGGTGAGCGAACTTATCGCCGCGCGGGCAGCTGTTGCCGGTCACGTAGCGCACCTCTACCACGGCGTCGTCTGCGTCGCGCTCCACCTCCACGGTCAAGAGGCATTCGGATGGGCAGGTGGTGCAGTTGAACTGCAGCGTTTCGATCGCGTTTATGCTCATGGCCTTACGCCTCCTCAACGAGATCGACGGATAGGACAATCTCGCTAACGCCAAGGTCGAGTGCGCGCTGAATCACCTTTGCCGGCAGCGGGAAGCTTTCCATTACGCTCGGTTTAAACGTGCGGACCTTGCCTGTAAACAGTTCCTCGTCGCCTGCCAGAATGCGCACGCGGGCGGCGTCGACCGGTCGGCGCACGCGGAAGTTGAGTTTGGTGAGTGCCACAGCCGTAATGTGTCCCGGCAGCGCGTAGCCCGCAATGCCGGCGGGGGAGACCTTGAGCTGGCAATTCGCACCCGCTTCGCAGCTTGTGCCCGCAGCGTCCACGTCGGTCCCAGAGCTGCCACCCAGTGCGTACGTCGCCGCAGCCGCGCCGGCACGCTCGGACTCGGTCGTCACGTTGTCGGCCAGGTCGTGTACGTGCAGCACGTTGCCACAGGCAAAGATACCTGGCACACCCGTCTGCAGGCTCTGGTCCACCACGGCGCCGCGCGTGCGTGGGTCGAGCTCAACGCCCGCGGCAACTGAAAGCTCGTTTTCGGGAATCAGACCCACCGAAAGCAGCAGCGTGTCGCACGGAACAACGCGCTCGGTTCCCGGAATGGGCGCCAGGCTCTCGTCGACCTGACTCACCTCGACGGCCTCCACGCGATCGTGTCCGATCACTCGCGTGACGGTGGTGGACAGGTGCAGCGGAATGTCAAAGTCGTCCAGGCAGTTCTTAACGTTGCGGCGCAGGCCGTTGGCGTACGGCATGAGCTCGTACACGCCCTCGACTGATATTCCCTCAAGCGTGCAGCGGCGCGCCATGATAAGCCCGATGTCACCCGAGCCCAAAATGACGGCACGCGAGCCGGGCTTGAGGTTTTCGATATTGATGTATCGCTGCGCCAGGCCCGCCGTAAACACGCCGGCGGGACGGCTGCCAGGGATCTTGATCTCGCTGCGTGTGCGCTCGCGGCATCCCATAGCAAGGACGACCGCACGCCCGGTGAGCTGAAGCATGCCGGTACGGCTCATGAGCGTGACGGTATGGACTGCGGCGGCTCCCGCGGTCTTGTCCGCATTCAGCGTGCCCACAGCCTCGCCCTCGTCCGAATCGATCCCAAGCACCATGCTGCCCAAGAACAGTGCAATGTCGGTCGCGCGCACCTGGTCGATAAAGCGCTGCGCGTACTCGGGACCGGTGAGCTCCTGCTTAAAGTGCGAAAGGCCAAAACCCGGGTGGATGCACTGGCGCAGGATGCCGCCCAGATGCCGCTCGCGCTCCACGATGGCCACGTGGGCGCCGGCCTTATGAGCGGCAAGCGCGGCCGCCATGCCGGCAGGTCCGCCACCGATAACAACAACGTCGAAGGCCTGCGTCGACACCGATGCTACAGCTCCGGCCACCGCGCGTCCGTCGCGCGTATCAAATGTCGCCATGTTAGCGCACCCCCTTCAGCGGTCCCTCTACCAGCCAAGAACCGGCATTCTCCAACAGTACCTCGCTGGGGTCGCAGCCCAGCTCGCGCGCCAGGATCGCTACCACGCGGCTCTGGCAAAAGCCGCTCTGGCACCGACCCATGCCGGCACGACAGCGGCGCTTGACGCCTTCGACCGAAACCGCCCCCGGGCGGCGCCGGATCGCGGCCAAGATCTCGGCCTCGGGCACCGTCTCGCAGCGGCAGACGATCTGCCCCCACGCGGGATCGGACTCAATCAGCTTCTCCTTGCGCGCGAGCGGCGCGCGGTCAAAGTCGTCCGGCGCGCGGCGTATCGGGTCCCAATCGTCCCGTTCGCGCAGGGCCACGCCGGCATCGCGCAGCACCTGTTCCATGCGCTCGGCAATGGCAGGCGCGCTCGCCACGCCCGGCGACTGAATGCCCGCAGCCTGGAACAGCTCCGGCACCACGGTCGACTGCCCAATAAAGAAGTCGTTCGTTCCCTGAATGACCGGGCGTCCGCCGGCAAACGCGCGCACCACGCGACGCGTGTCCAGATCGGGCACCAGCTTGCGCGCGCCGGTCAGGAGCGCGTTGACGTCGTCCACATAGGTCTGCGTGTCGTCTGGCTCGCGCACGGCGGCCGTCGCGGTAATCACGGTGTTGCCGTGTACAGTACCCGTCACAATGACGCCCTTGGAAACTGGCGTGGGCACTGGGTAGAGCGGCATGAGCGCACGCGGCTCCTTGTCGAGCACCACGATGTTGCCCTGGCGCCAGACCATCTGGAACTCCTCGGCGCCGGCCATGTGCGAGATGTCCGCGGCTCCGTTGCCTGCGGCGTTAATTAGGTACCGACAGTGTACGTCGCCGGCGGGTGTCACCAACGTAAAGCGCGCGGCTCCGTCATCTGAGCCGGCAACTTCAATGGCTTCCACCGGCGCGGAGCGCATAAACGTCACGCCGTTGGCAACGGCGTTTTCCAGCGCGGCGATGGCCACTTCAAACGGGTCGACGTAACCGGTCGAAGGGCACCACAGCGCGCACGTCGCCTTAGCACTCGCGCGCGGCTCCAGCTCGTGGATGCGCTCGGGGCCAATGATCGCCAGCTCGGGCACGCCGTTGGCCAGGCCATTCTGGCGCAGCTTCTCCAGGTGTGCGCGGTCTTCGTCGTTAAACCCCAGTACCATCGACCCAGTACGGCGGAACAAAAATCCCAGCTCCTGGGCCCACGTGCCATATAGCTCGCAGCCGCGGGCGTTGACCTGCGCCTTTACCGTGCCCGGAGCCGGATCGTAGCCGGCGTGCACCAGGCCGCCGTTGGCCTTCGATGCACCCAGCGCGATATCGTTGGCCGCCTCGACCACGCAAATGGACAGGTCATAGCGCGCGAGCTGCCTCGCGATGGCGCATCCCGTGATGCCCGCGCCCACAATTGCGATATCAAACGTTTCCGTCACAGTGCCTCCCAGACAAGTTGACAGGCTGTCAATAGGACTATCCTACGGTCCGCACATCCCCAGTGCGGCGGCAATGCGGCGAACAGCCCCGCTGCATCCGCCAACGGCAGGCGTGGGAAGACTCGGGACCATCGGTGACCTTGTCTGCCGCTCCTGGTGTTAGAGGTTTGTCTCGTTCTGTAACAGTAAGCAGAAGAACTGGGTTCCAGATGTTACAGATCGAGACGTCTGCCAGACGGCCCCTCCGTTTGTCTTGATTCGTAACAGTAAGAGGGGAAAATCGGTCCTATGCGTTACAGATTGAGATTTAAAGTCAGGGATAGATCTTCTGTCTCGATCTGTAACATCTAGGGACCGTTTTGGGGTCTAGATGTTACAGATTTAGATGAACCTATCAGTCGGTTTCGAATGTCTAAATCTGTAACGGTAAGACCTGTATTTACCGAGTTGTTGTTACAGATTGAGATATTGAGATTGGGCGTTTTCCTTTGTCTCGATCTGTAACAGATAGAAGGGTTTCTGACCCCTAGTTGTTACAGATTGAGATATTTAACGGAGGGCTCACCGTTCATCTTGATCTGTAACAGTTAGCTGATGATTTGGGGTCCAGATGTTACAGATCGAGACAAACCTTCCGACGGATTTTGAATGTCTCGATCTGTAACAGTAAGAGGGGCTTTGGGGCCCAAGATGTTACAGATCGAGATTGAAGTCGGGGAGGGACCCCTGCGTCTCGATCCATAACACCTAGACCCTTATTTGCCGAGTAACTGTTACAGATTGAGATGTTTGTGTCCACGCCCGCCTCGTACCCAACCGTAGTCCCATATAAACAAACCCCGTGGTAAACTTTACCGGACTGTAATTATTCCGAAAGGTACACCCCAATGTCCAAGTACATCTCCGAGCTCATGTCGCCGCAGCTTATGGGCGTCGTCTATGCCTTTGTTGGCTTTATCATCGCCCTGTATGTGCTGTCGGTCGTCTATGTGTTCATCGACGCTCGCCGTCGCGGCGCCAGCGCCTACGTGGCATGGGGCATCATCGCCCTCATCCCGTTTGTTGGCCTCATCGCCTACCTGGTCCTGCGCCCGCACTCCTACGCGGCCGACCGCGAGGAGCAGGAGCTGGACATGGCCCTGCGCGAGCGCCAGCTTGCCCAGTACGGCACCTGCCCCCAGTGCGGCGCGCCCATCGAGAAGGACTTCGTGGTCTGCCCTGTGTGCGACACCCAGGTTCGCAACGTGTGCCCCAGCTGCCATCGCCCGCTCGACGCGCACTGGAAGGTCTGCCCCTACTGCCGAACTCGCATTCAGTAGCGCATCCATCGCCGGGCCGGTCGCAAGCTACGGGCGCCGCGCGCCCCGCACAAGCCACACGCGCGCCACAAGCCGCAGGCGCCTCGCCCCACACGATGAAGCATGCGTAGAAAATCGCCCGCCGTGCCATTAAGGTGCGGCGGGCGCTTGTATACCAAGGCAACCTGCCTATAATGATGCAAGTCAAAAACGCCTAGCGCATCGCACGCACTTGCATCAGGCATCCGAGAGGAGAAAACATACCCATGAAGGCACTCTACAATGACGGTTCGGTGGCCGAGCTCCCGCAGGACGAGGTCA
>DBFZVF010000048.1:0-4812 GCA_048519165.1 Collinsella sp. | reverse complement strand
ATCTTGTCAAGTTTGGCAAGTTAGGTGGAATTTGCGAGGTCTATCCGCAGATTCTGACGCTGGACCGGCGCGAGGATTGCCTGTCGATGATGCGTCGACAAATTGGCAAGACGCGACTTTTGCACAGCTGGAATCGCCGCGGCATGGAAGATTCCGGATGCACGGTGTGCTGTGGTACGGATTTGCCGCTGCTGATTCCGAGCCTGGGCGAGTCAATCTACAGTGCGTGCGGCGGATACTTCGACGATGGACTGCCCGTGAATGAGGCCAACGCGCTGACGCTTGTCGAGCTCTTGCGTGCTTGGACTGCCGGGGGCGCGTACGATCTGATGCGCGAAGACGAGCTGGGTACGCTCGAGGTCGGCAAGCTTGCTGATATCTGCGTGCTCGATCGGGATGTGTTCGACCTCGATTATCGCGACGCACGCGATCTTTCGGTTGATATGACGCTGTCGGACGGACAAATCGTGTTCGATCGAAATAAGGAGGCATAAGATGTCTGAATCCAAGCCGACGCTGCGCCGCGAACAGATTGCGGGCATGAATATCCACTACATCATGTGGTCGCTCGATTACTTCCTTGATGTGCAGCAGCGTTTGGGCTTTGAGTCCATTGAGCTGTGGTGTGCGGAGCCGCATGTGACACTCGACCATACGGGCTACTTTGAGGCTGAGGTCCTGGCGAAAAAAGCTGCAGACCGTGGGCTTAGGTATCGTACTCTGTGTCCCGAGAATGTTGTCTATCCTTGGCAATACTGCGCACGCAAACCGCTGCATGAACAGCGCAGCCTGGCGTACTTTAAGCACGGCATTGAGCTTGCCGAGGTACTTGGGTGCGACCGTATGTCCGTCAACTCGGGCTGGGGCGACTGGGACGAGGACCGCGAGGAAGCCTGGAAGCGCAGCCGCGAGCACATGTCCATTCTGGCGGAGTATGCCGGCGAGCACGGTCTGGTGCTTACGATGGAAAGCCTGCGTCCCGAGGAGAGCAACCTTGTGACGACGGTTTCCGATGCGAAGCGCATGATTGACGAGGTCGCGAGCCCGTACTTACAGCCCATGGTTGATACAACCGCGATGGGCGTTGCAGGCGAGACGCTCGAGGACTGGTTTGCCGCCTTTGGTGATGGGGCAATTCACGAGATGCACTTTATCGACGGTGATCCGTATGGCCATCTGGTGTGGGGCGATGGCAAGCACGATATGGACGCCTTCGTTGCCACGCTCAACGCCCATGGTTTCGACGGCATGCTGGGCCAGGAAATCACGGACGGTCGTTACTATGATGACCCGGCGGCGGCAGATGCCAAGAACATGGCCGCATTCGAGAAATATCTGATTGACTAAAACAACTATCGGCCACGCAACCAACGTCATTGATTGTGGACCAAACAAGAAAGGAACTGGATATGAACGCACACGACCTGATCAAAGAGGCAATTGCCGAGAAGGGCAAGTTCGACAGCGTCTACTGGATTGCTTGCGGTGGCTCCATGATCGATTTGATCCCGGCTCATGAGCTTCTGCAGCGCGAGGCAACCACCTTCACTTCGTATATCTATACGGCTCGCGAGTTTGATATCATGCGCCCGCGCCGCTTGGGTGAGAAATCCCTGGTCATTGCCTGCAGCCACAGTGGCAACACCCCCGAGGTCGTCGAGGGCTGTGAGATTGCCCTTGCTGCCGGCGCTACGGTGATCGCCCAGACCGACAACGCTGGATCCAAGATTGACTCCGGCAAGTGGACCACGTGGGTCTACCCGTGGGGCGAGGGCGTGCCGCAGGCCGAGGTCCCCGCTGGCATTTCGCTGTCGCTTGCGGCCGAGCTGCTCGATCAGCAGGAGGGCTACGCCGATCTTGCCGATATGTATGCCGGTATTGCCGAGATGGATAAGATTCTTCCCCCGGCACGCGAGAAGGTAAATGCCGAGCTGGGTGATCGCTTTGCCAAGCTTTGCCAGGAGCACGAGTTCTTCTATATTCTGGGCAGCGGTCCCAACTTTAGCCAGACCTACGGTTTCGCTATCTGCTCTCTTATGGAGATGCAGTGGCAGCACTGCAGCTACATCCACTCTGCCGAGTACTTCCATGGCCCCTTCGAGGCTACTCAGGATGGCGTTTTTTACTTCCTGCAGATGGGCTCCAGCGAGTGCCGTGCTATGGACGAGCGCGCCCTGGCGTTCCTTAAGACGCATACCGATACGCTGATGGTGCTCGATGCCAAGGAGTACGGTATGGAAGCCGTGCCGGCGAGCGTCCGTGCCTATCTGGACCCGGTGCTGTTCTACGCCATGAACTGCGAGCTGCGTGCCGCACGCGGCAAGGTGTTTGACCATGATCCCGATTTCCGTCGCTACATGGGCGTCGTCGAGTACTAGAAGGGGCAAAGGCCATGGCATTTAACGTTAACGCGCTCGGATTTGGCGACAACGTCGTCGATCGCTACGAGCATATCCACACCATGTATCCCGGCGGCAATGCGGTGAACTTCGCCGTTTATGCCAAGAAATGCGGTGCCGCACGCTCTGCATACATGGGCATTTTTGGCAATGACGCCGCTGCCGAGCATGTCATTGCAAGCCTCGAGGATGAGGGTATCGAGCTTGACAAGTGCGAGCAGATGATTGGCGAGAACGGAGCGGCTCGCGTGACCGTCGTTGACGGTGACCGTGTCTTCCTTGGCTCCAACGAGGGCGGTATCCGTGGCGATGCGCGCTATGTCCTCGATCGCTTTGACCTTGCGTACATGAAGCAGTTCGATGTGGTTCATTCGGGCAACTACTGCTTTACCGAGCGCGAGCTGCCCAAGTTGAAGGCTGCGGGCGTCACGGTCTCTTTTGACTTTTCGGACGACTCCACCGACGAGTACTACGAGCAGATTGCGCCCTACGTCGATTTCGCTTTCTTTAGTGCGGCGGATGCCGCGAGCGAGGACGAGATTCGCGAGCGTCTGGCATGGGTGAAGGGTCTGGGTCCGCGTTTTGTGTCGGCTACGGCGGGCGCCGAGGGCTGCATTGCTTACGACGGCGAGCGTTATTACCGCCAGCTGGCTAAACCGGTAACGGACATGAAGGACACCATGGGGGCGGGCGACTCGTTCCTCACCTCGTTTTTGATGTGCTATCTCGATTCCGTCAAGCGTGGTGAGGATGGCGCCGAGGCCATCGAGCGCGCGCTCGACTTTGCTGCCGGGTTTGCCTCGACCGTGTGCGGCATGGAAGGTTCTTGGGGCCACGGAGCACCAATCGTCGAATAGCCGAGCGGTCCCGGGGAGGTGCGGGTGCCTCCCCGGGACTCGGTGTGCAAAAAATGCCAAATATGAGTACTGTGACTAATTTAGTCGCAGCAAAATCAACCCCTTCAGATGTGATTTGAGCGTCTGGAGGGGTTTAAGATTTGCGAAAACGCAGGATGAATGACTGTAAAAGCTTTAATTAGCGGACAATCGAGGATTATTCTGGCGGTTGGGAAGTTAAAAGTAATGTATCCATTCCGGTAGCAGTACTCATATTTGGCATTTTTTGCCCACAGGGGTTAGCGAAGGTCAAATACAGAGCGCGCATTTGCTAAAACTGCCGACTCAATGTGCTTAGCGTCACAGTTTTTGAGTGAGGCAATGCGCATCGAGGTCCTTGTGAGCGATCTGATGAGCGACTGTGCGCTTGTTTCTGTGTTTGCCTCCGCCGGCGCATCGGTCTCGAGCAGTAAACGATCGAGTGGGATCTGTCGGGCGTATTCGCGACCGCGCTTGGTGGCGAGCATCCGCTCGTTCACGGAAAAATAACAGCCCGCATTACGCGCGCGGACGAGTTCGTCCGAAGTACCGCTAAACCAGTGGAAGATGATAGCGGGGGAGTCGGGGTTTGGGATGAGTAGTCCATGCGATTCGAGGACGTCCAGTACGGCTCCTGCTGAACGAACGGCGTGAATTGATATCACTCGCCCGGTAAGAGGATGCTGCACGAGTGTATCGCAGAGCCAGTCAAATGCCTGTATTTGTAGCGGCTCACTTAAGGCAAAACGAGCGGAAAAGTCAAGTCCGACTTCGCCGATGTAGCGCTCTTGGGCAGCAAACTCGCAAAGCAGGTTGACTTCGGCGGGACCGCAGCGGCCGTCGGCGAGCCACCAGGGGTGAAGCCCAACGCCGGCGATGATGCTTGGTTGGCGACGGGCGCGCTCGTTTGCGGCCGAAAAGTCGCGTGGGTCGACCCCGCAGTCAAAGAGCCCCAGACCCGACGCCGCCGACTCACTGGCTGCAGCATCGGGGCCGAGCATCAAATCAAGATGACAATGCGTGTCAAAGAATTGCGGTTCCATCGCAGGACATTCTGCTAGTCCAGGCGTTGGCCGTCGGCGCGTACGCGCTCGGTGCCGCGCCCGCTGATCTGGCGGATAACCTCGCCGGCAATCATCTGACCCATGATGGGCGGCATAAAGCTGGCGGTACCCAACTCGGTACGCTCGTGGATGTTGGACGGGTCGCGGGGTTGGGTCTTAACCGATTCCTCGCAGCTAAACAGCACGTGCAGACTCTTGATTCCGCGCTTCTTACATTCTTTGCGCATGATGCGGCTCATGGGGTCACGTACCGTATCGAAAATGTCGGCAAAGCGGAGGCACTCGGGATGGAGCTTGTTGGCCCCGCCCATGGAGCTAACCAAACGAATGTCGTGGTCCTGAGCATATTTGGCAATGGTGAGCTTGGCCGAGATGGTGTCGATGGCGTCGACGACGTAGTCGAGCTTGCCGTCCGTCTGCTCCAAAACGCTCGCGAAGAACTCGTCGATGTTGTCGCTCAGCAGGTATTCGGTG
>DBFZVF010000047.1:0-13710 GCA_048519165.1 Collinsella sp. | reverse complement strand
CCTAAGTCTTGGCTTTGTCTGAACGACTCACGCGCGCCCAGGAGATTCTGGGCCATGAGTTCAATAATAAGGTGCTGCTGCGCGCGGCGCTCACGCATCCCTCGGCCGTCGAGGGTCAGCCGGTCTCTGCCAGCTATGAGCGCCTTGAGTTTTTGGGCGATTCCATTTTGGGCGCCGTGGTGGCCCGTTCGCTCTTTGAGTCCTATCCCGAGTTTGACGAGGGTAAGCTCACGCGCCTGAAGGTGTCCCTTGTCTCGGGCGCTACGCTGTCCGAGGTGTCGCACGAACTGGGTATCGACGACATCATCATCTTTGGTGCCTCCGAGACCGGTACCGGCGCCCGCGGCCTGCATTCGGCGCTCGAGAACGTCTACGAGTCGCTCGTGGGTGCGTTGTATCTGGATGCCGGTTGGGATGCGGCGGCGGAGTTCATCCACCGTACGCTCAAGCCGCACCTGGCCTCCGAGCGTGCCGAGCACCCCGCGAACCCCAAGTCGTTCTTGCAGGAGTGCGTGCAGGCAGACGGCCACGAGCCTCCCGCGTATAAGCTGGTCGGCTCCGAGGGCCCCGCGCATGCGCCCACCTTTACCGCTGTGGTGCTCATCGACGGTATTCGTCAAGGCCGCGGCACTGGTTCCTCCAAGAAGGAGGCCGAGGGAGCCGCTGCGCTCGAGGCGCTCGACCGCATGGGCTACACCACCAACGGCGTGATTCTCAACAAGAAGCCTGTTTAAGCGAGGAACCGTGTATCTCAAGTCCCTCACGCTCAAAGGGTTCAAGTCGTTTGCCGACCGCGCCCATATGTCATTTGAGCCTGGCCTGACCGTCATCGTCGGTCCCAACGGCTCGGGAAAATCGAACATCTCCGACTCGATTCTGTGGGTCCTGGGCGAGCAGAGCGCCAAGCAGCTGCGCGGCCAGGCCATGGAGGATGTCATCTTCTCGGGCTCGTCGGCGCGCAAGCCGGTGGGTGTGGCCGAGGTTACGCTGGTGCTCGACAACTCGGACCATATGCTTCCCGTCGACTTTGACGAGGTGGCTATCACCCGCCGCATGTATCGCTCGGGCGAGAGTGAGTACCTCATCAACTCGAGCCCGTGCCGCCTGATGGACATTCAGGACATCCTGCACGATTCGGGCCTGGGCAAGGATACGCATTCCATCATCAGCCAGGGCAAGCTCGATGCCATTTTGCAGAGCCGCCCCGAGGAGCGCCGCGCTCTTATTGAGGAGGCTGCCGGCATCTCCAAGCACAAGCGCCGTAAGGAGCGTGCGCTCAAAAAGATCAAGTCGATGGACGAGCACCTGACCCGTGCCCGCGACATCAATAAGGAGATCGCCCGCCAGCTGCGGCCGCTGGAGCGTCAGGTCGATCGCGCGCGCAAGTACAAAGAGCTGTCCTCGTGCGCGAACGAGCTTACGCAGATGCTGGCCGTCGACGAGCTTCGTTCGCTGCAGTCGCAGTGGAACGACTTGGAGAGCCGCTCTAAGGAGGGCGCCGCCGAGCTGGAGCTCGCGCAGTACCGCCTGGGTGAGAAAGAGCGCGAGCTCGAGAAGCTCCAGGTTATGCTCGAGGAAAAGGGCCTGTTTGTGGGCGATCTGGGCGAGCAGCGCCGCCATATGCAAGACGTGGTCGGCCGCATCAATTCCGATATGCGCCTGCTCGAGGAAAAGGGCCACAACATGGTGTCGCGCCTGTCCGACATGCGCGGCCAGATCTCGAGCTCCGAGCATCAGCGTCGTCGCGTTGTCGAGGAGCTCGAGGATGCACGTGCCCAGCTTGAGGAGGTGACCGGTGCGCACATGCAGGCCCAGTCCGACGTTGACGCCGCCGGTCCTGCTGCCGCCCAGCTCCACGAGCGTCGCGTTGCGCTTGACAATCAGATTTCGCAGCTCACGCGCGAGCAGCGCGATGTGCAGCGTGTGGCCGACAACGCCGCGCTCGAGCTTGCCAAGGTGAAGGACTCGCTGAGCAACGCCGAGGTCGAGGACAACATGTACGCCTCGCGCCTGGAGCAGATCGACGAGCAGCTCGAGGAGGTCACGGCCTCGCTCGAGAGCCGTCTCGACCGCGCTGAGGAGCTCGAAGGCGCGCTCGATCAGGCCCGTCAAGCCCAGGTCGATGCGCGCGAGGCCACCGAGGTCGCTCGTGCGGCGTTGAAGGACTTGCGTAATCGCGAGAGCGAGGCGCGCAACAAACTGTCCGAGGTTCGCTCTGAGCTCGCGAGCCAAAAGAAGCTCGATGCCCGCATGGCAGACAGCTCGCCGCTGGTGAGCCGTCTGATGGGTGCGCTGGGCGATGATGTCTCGGGTCGTCTGGGCGACGTGCTCGAGGCTCCTCGTGAGCTCGAGGGCCTGGTCGAGCAGCTGCTTTCTGGCGATATCGATGCTCTTTTGTTTGATGATGCCGCTACGCTTGAGCGCGCCGGTCGTGCGGCTCTGGACCAAAAGAAGGCCTCGGGCGAGGCGCTGCTGATGGCGCGCGGCGTGAGCGGCGGTGCTGCTGCTAAGGGTGCTGCCGGTTCGCGTCTGGTCGATCGTCTGTCCGTGCGCTCCGGTTATGGCCCGGTTGTCGAGGCCCTGCTCGGCGGCTATTACGTGGTCGATGACTTGGCCGCCGCGCTGGCGGCACCAGTCGTTGACGGTGTGACCTACGTGACTCCCGATGGCGCCCGCGTGAGCTGTGGCGGCCTGGTGCGCGTGGGGCTCGATGCCGGCGAGGCTTCGGGTGCCTTGGAGCGCAAGCGTCGCATTCGCGAGTTAGAGGGCCTGGAGCCCGATCTGGCTGCCGTGTTTGAGCATGTGTCAGACCAGGTCGTCGAGGCCAATGCGGCCGTCGAGGAGGCGCGTGCCGCCGAGGGCGATGCCGCCGGCGAGATCGCCCGTCTTGAGGGCGAGCGCCGCTCGCTGCTTTCCGAGATCGGCCGCTTGGAGCAAAGCGCCAACAATGCCGAGGTCGAGCGCGTGCGCATCTCCAAGCGCCGCGAGCAGGCCGCCGAGGCCGTCCGCGCTGCGCGTCCGCGCGTGGACGAGCTCACCCGTTCGCGCGACGAGGCCCGTGCGCAGGCAAGCGACCTTGGTCTTCAGATTGCCGAAGCCAACGATGAGCTCGATCGCGTGCGCCGTGACGATTCTGAGGCAGCCGGTAAGCTCGCCGATGCCAAGGTCCGCCTGGCTCAGACGAGCGAGCGCCTGCGTTCGCTGAAGGGCCGCGTGCCCGATCTTGAGCATCGTCTGGAGGGCATCGACCGCCGTATCCGCGGAACACGCCAGGCCTCGCGCTCGCTCGAGTTGCTGCGCCTGCGCGTCGACCCCATGCACGAGCGCTATTCGGCCCTGCTGGAGCGCGCGTCGGATTGGGCCGCGCGCCTGCGTGACCAGGCTTCGCTCGAGGAGGCGGACTCGGCCTCGCTCAAGAAGACCATCGAGGACGCCAAGGCCGAGGTCTCCCGCGCCAAGGAGCGGGTCGATGCCGCCACGGCGACGCAAAACGAGTTCAAGGTCGCACGCGGCAAACTCGAGGTGCAGGTAGAGGCGGCCATCAAGGCCATTACCGCCGATGGCACCACGGTGCTCGAGGAAGCTCTCATGCTTCCTGCGCCCACCGACCGCGACGCCGCCGAGCGCGAGCTCAACCAGCTCGTGCGTCAGATCAACAACCTGGGCCCTGTGAACCAGGTTGCGATGGAGGAGTACGAGCAGCTCAAGCGCCGCGCCGATTATATCGAGGAGCAGCTGGCCGATCTGGAGAGCGCGCGCAAGGCGCTCACCAAGATTACCGTGGCCATTGACCGTAAGATGCGTAAAGCCTTCCTGGTGACCTTTGAGAAGGTCGATGCGAACTTCCGCGAGATCTTCGCCATGCTGTTCCCGGGTGGCCAGGCGCATCTGGAGATGACCGACCCCGAGCATCCTGCCGAGACGGGCATCGAGGTCGTGGCGCAGCCGCGCGGCAAGCGCATCACCAAGATGATGCTCATGTCGGGCGGCGAGAAGAGCCTGACGGCGCTCGCCTTGCTCTTTGCCGTGTATCGCACGCGTACGGTGCCGTTCTATGTGCTGGACGAGGTCGAGGCGGCGCTCGATGACGCCAACCTGTCCAAGCTCATCGGCGCGCTCGATGTTTTGCGTTCCGATACGCAGCTCTTGGTTATCTCGCATCAGCGCCGTACTATGGAGGACGCTGACGTCCTCTACGGCGTCTCGATGCAAGCCGACGGCGTCAGCCGCGTCGTCTCGCAAAAACTTGATCGCGAAACCGGAAAGGTCGTGAATGCATAATGGGATTCTTCGATGCTCTCTCGCGCGGACTTGAGCGCAGCCGCGAGGCCCTCAACGAGGTCTTTTACTTTGGCGGCGAGGTCGATGAGGATTTTTGGGAGGATCTAGAGGACACCCTCGTCATGGGTGACATGGGCGCCGAGGTCGCCATTCAGGTCTCCGATGACCTGCGCGATACCGCGGCCAAGAAGAACCTCAAGACCGCTCCGCAACTCCGTCGCGCCCTGGCCGAGCAGCTCGAGCAGCATTTTGTGCCCGCCGAGCGCGATCCGTTCTCCGACACGCCGAGCTGCGTGCTGTTTGTGGGTATTAACGGTGCCGGCAAGACCACGACGGTCGGCAAGATCGCGAGCGCTATGGCTGCCCGCGGCAAGAACGTCGTGATCGGTTCGGCCGATACCTTCCGCGCCGCCGCCATCGAGCAGCTCGATGTGTGGGGCCAGCGCGCCGGCGTTCCCGTCATCAAGCGCGACCGCGGCTCCGATCCGGCGAGCGTGTGCTATGACGTGCTCGATGAGGCCGACAAGCGCTGCAGCGACCTGGTGCTTATCGACACTGCCGGCCGTCTGCACACGAGCCCCGAGCTCATGCGCGAGCTTGCCAAGGTGGTCAACGTGACGCGCAAGCGCGCCGCCAATATGGCCGCCGGTCCCATGCCGGTCTCGGTTGTCCTCGTGATCGATGCCGCGACGGGCCAAAACGGCCTGAACCAGGCGCTCGAGTTTAACGAGGCGTTGGGTCTGGACGGTATTATCATGACAAAGCTGGACGGCACGGCTAAGGGTGGCATCGCCATGGCCGTGGCCGAGAAGCTCAAGCTCCCAATCCTGCGCATTGGCGTGGGCGAGCAGGTCGATGACCTGCAGGAGTTCAATGCCAAAGATTTCTGCCGCGCCCTGGTGGGCGAGTCCAATTAAGGAGTGACTAGTGTTTGATTCTCTGAGCGATCGCCTCAACGACACATTTGACCGCCTGCGCGGCAAGGGTAAATTGACCGAGGCCGATATTACCTCGGCCATGCGCGACATTCGCATGGCGCTGCTCGAGGCCGACGTCAACTTCAAGGTCGTCAAGGAGTTCGTCGCCAAGACCAAGGAGCGCTGCATGACCGCCGAGGTCATGGAGTCGCTGTCGCCGGCGCAAAACGTCGTCAAGATTGTGCTCGACGAGCTCACCGAGATGCTCGGTTCCACCGAGAGCAAGCTCGTCTTTAGCAACCGCATTCCCAATGTCATCATGCTCGTCGGCCTGCAGGGCTCCGGTAAGACTACGGCTGCCGTAAAGCTGGCCTACCTGCTCAAGAAGCAGGGCCGCTCGCCGCTGCTCGCCGCGTGCGATGTCTACCGTCCCGCCGCTGCCGACCAGCTGGCCACGCTCGGCGGAGAGATCGGCGTGCCGGTCTTCCGCGGTGACGGCGAGCACCCGGTCGATATCGCCAAGGGCGCCATTCAGGAGGCCGTCGACCACCTGCGTGACGTGGTCATCGTCGATACCGCCGGTCGTTTGCAGATCGACGAGCAGATGATGCAGGAAGCCGTGGACATCAAGAAGGCCGTCAAGCCCGATCAGGTGCTGATGGTCGTCGATGCCATGACCGGCCAGGATATCGTCAACGTCGTCTCGACCTTTGCCGAGCGCACCGACTTTGACGGCGTGATTATCTCCAAGCTCGACGGCGATGCCCGTGGTGGCGGCGCGCTTTCTGTGCGCCAGGTGACCGGTAAGCCCATTAAGTTCGTGAGCATGGGCGAGAAGCCCGATTCGCTGGAGCCGTTCTACCCCGACCGCATGGCCAAGCGCATCTTGGGCATGGGCGATGTTGTCGGCATCATCGAGAAGGCCCAAGAGGCGGCCGACG
This sequence comes from Collinsella sp., assembly GCA_048519165.1. Taxonomy (GTDB): domain Bacteria; phylum Actinomycetota; class Coriobacteriia; order Coriobacteriales; family Coriobacteriaceae; genus Collinsella. The sequence goes on along the minus strand of DBFZVF010000047.1, from coordinate 7,571 downwards.
CCGAGCAGCTCGAGGCTGCCGAGCGTATGCTGCGCGAGGGCTTTACCATGAACGACATGCTCGACCAGATGAAGGCCGTCAAGAAGATGGGCGGCATGAAGGGCATTCTGGGTATGCTTCCCGGCGGTCAGCGCGCGCTCAACCAGATGGGCGGCAACCTGGACGAGGGCATCTTCGATAAGAACGAGGCCATCATCATGTCGATGACCAAGGAGGAGCGCCTGCGTCCCTCCATCATCAACGGCCAGCGCCGCGCGCGTATCGCCAAGGGCGCCGGTGTGACCCCCACCGAGGTCAATAGCCTTATGAAGCAGTGGGGCGAGATGAACAAGATGATGGGCCGCATGCGCACGATGGCCAATCAGGCACAGGCCGGCGGCAAGAAGGGCAAAAAGGGCAAGAAGGGCAAAAAGATGCGCATGCCCAATATCCCTGGGCTGGACGCTATGGGTCTGGGCGGTATGGGCGGCCTGGGTACGGGCGGTCCCAAGTCCGATATGGAGCTGCTGCGCCAAATGGAAGCGCAGATGCGCAATAAGAAATAGGGCTGTAATTCCAGCTTGATATGGCAAAGGCCACTCGGAAGTTACCGGGTGGCCTTTGTTGTTGGCTTTGATAGTTGGGCTGCGTTCAGTGTCGCGCCCCGAGCTCGCGGTGCCGTGCCGTTAGTGGCAGCCGCAGCCCTCGTGGCCCTCGTGCTCGTGATGGCCGTGGCAACTGCAGGACTCGCCATGTTCGTGGGCGTGGTCGTGGTCATGGCCGTGGCAGTCGCAGGTGGCCTCGCCGGTCTGCGCGAGCGTACCGGCAATGAGGGCTTCGACGCAAGCGTCGCAGTTGCCCTGGGCTCCTGCATAGACCGTGATGCCGGCCTGGGCGAGCGCGTTGATGGCGCCGCCGCCGATGCCGCCGCAGATGAGCGTGTCAACGCCACCGTTGGCAAGCAGGCCCGCCAAGGCGCCGTGGCCGGTGCCACCGGTGTTTACGACCTGCTCGTTGAGCACCTTGCCATCCTGGATGTCGTAGATCTTGAACTGTTCGCTGCGGCCAAAGTGCATAAAGATATTGCCGTCGTCGTACGTCGTTGCCACCCTCATGGTGTCGACCTCCTTTGCTGGCCATGCGGCCGTCGTCGTGGTGATGGGGGAATACGCGATGTTGCCGCCTTCGATGACAATCGCCCGTCCATTGACCAGCGCGTTTGCCACCTTGCGATGTGCGCGGCTGCAGATGGCCGCCACGGTGGCGCGAGCGATACCCATTTGTTGGGCGACTGCCTCCTGATTGAGGCCTTCCAGGTCGCACAGTCGCAGGACCTCGAGTTCGTCGACCGTCATGTCGATGGCATCTCCGCTGGCAAGGCCGTCGGGGGTAAAACCGCGATATTCGGGGATGATCCCAACGCGGCGCAATTTTTCTCGTCTTCCTGCCATTCACTCTCCTTATCTGACATATGTCAACAATAGAATATCGAACGTGCGGATATGCGCAAGGAATTTCTGGCATATGTCAGAAAATGAGGGCTTATGTTTGGGCTGTGGGGTCGCGTGCGCCTAGGCTACAATGAATTTCGCTTATAGGCGACTGACAGGAGGGTCAATGAGCAAGGCTGATCAACAGTTTGTAACCATGTGCCGCGATATCTTGGACCATGGCACCACCACCGAGGGCCAAAAGGTCCGACCGGTGTGGGAGGACGGCACCCCTGCCTATACCATTAAAAACTTTGGCGTTACGGCTCGCTACGACCTGCGTGAGGAGTTTCCCGCGCTCACCCTGCGCCGTACGGCGCTTAAGTCTGCCATGGACGAGATTCTGTGGATCTATCAAAAGAAGTCTAATAACGTGCATGACCTCAACAGCCATATTTGGGATGAGTGGGCCGACGAGACTGGCTCCATCGGCAAGGCCTACGGGTACCAGATTGGGCAGAAAAGCCATTATGCCGAGGGTGACTTTGACCAGATGGACCGCGTGCTGTACGACCTTAAGAACACGCCGTACAGCCGCCGCATCATGACCAACACGTACGTGTTTAGCGACCTGTCCGAAATGCACCTGTATCCGTGCGCGTACAGCGTGACCTATAACGTCACGCAGCGCCCGCAGGACGATAAACCCACACTCAACATGATTCTCAACCAGCGCAGCCAGGACATTTTAGCCGCCAACAACTGGAATGTGTGCCAGTACGCCATTTTGCTGATGATGGTCGCGCAGTCGGTCGATATGATTCCCGGTGAGCTGCTGCATGTGATTGCCGATGCCCACATTTACGACCGTCATGTCGATATTGTCCGTGAACTTATCGAGCGTCCGCAGTTTGCGGCGCCCAAGGTAACGCTTAACCCCGACGTGCACGATTTCTATGCGTTTACGACCGATGACCTCATCGTCGAGGGCTACGAGCACGGCCCGCAGGTCAAGAACATTCCCATTGCGGTGTAGGTGGCGCTCATGACGTGTAAGCTTTCTGCCATCGTCGCCGTGTGTGACGACTGGGGCATTGGATGCGAGGGAGACATGGTGGTTTCCAATCGCGCCGACATGCGCCATTTTGTGGCCTGCACCAAGGGTTGCCCGGTCATTATGGGGCGCAAGACGCTACTGAGTTTTCCTGGTGGGCGTCCGCTCAAAAACCGCCGCAATATCGTGCTCACCCGCGACGAGAGCTTTGCTCCCGAGGGCGTCGACGTGGTGCATAGCATCGACGAGGCGCTCGCTGCGGTTGCCGATGAGCCCGTTGCGTGGGTGATCGGCGGCGGCGATGTCTATCGGCAATTTTTGCCGTACTGCGTGGAGGCCGAGGTCACGCATAACCACTGCGTCCATCCCGTGGACACGTATTTTCCCAATTTGGATGCCGATCCTGCATGGGAAGTTTCGCGGGCTGGCGGGGTTGCCACGATTGCCGCGGGTGAGGGCGACGAAGGTGTCGATTATGAGTTCGTGACGTATCGTCGCGTTGGGGCGTAAATCGCCTGGCGCGAACGGTATCATCGGGTTGATTGAATGCATGGGGGGGCGCTTAGCGTCGCCTCGTTTGGTATAGATGTGCTGTAAAGAAGGGTGCGGGCAGGCTGCTATGACTGATGCCGTTGAGGTTCTGCGAATTGATTCGCTCGAGGACGAGCGGCTCGATGCCTACGTGCGACTGACCGAGCGCGAGCTGCGCTGCGTGCTGGAGCCGCAAAAGGGCATCTTTATCGCCGAGAGTGCCAAGGTTATTGAGCGCGCGGTGCGTGCCAGATACGAGCCGGTGAGCTTTCTTTTGGGCGAACGCTGGCTCGACCAGATGACGCCGCTGTTTGAGCGCCTGGTTGTGCGCGAGGGCGCAGGTCCGGTTCCTGTGTTCGTGGCTTCCATGGAACTCATGGAGCAGCTGACGGGCTTCAATGTGACGCGCGGTGCGCTCGCGGCGTTTCGTCGCCCGCGGCAGATTCCGGTTGATGAGTTCTTGGGTGGCGTCGTCGAGGCGGCGGGGGAGCGCCCGGTGCGCGTGTGCGTGCTCGAGGGTATTGTCGACCACACGAACGTGGGTGCGATTTTCCGCTCGGCCGCCGCGCTCAATGTCGACGGTATTTTGGTCAGTCCGACGTGCTGCGACCCGCTGTACCGTCGCTCGGCCCGCGTGAGCATGGGCACGGTGTTTCAGGTGCCGTGGACGCGTATTGGCAGCGAGGCTCGTGTGTGGCCGCACGATGGCCTGGCGGCACTGCACGAAGCCGGTTTTTCGTGCGCTGCGATGGCGCTGACGGACGACTCCGTTTCGCTGGACGATCCCGCGCTCCAGGAGATTGACCGCCTGGCAATCTTTATGGGCACCGAGGGTGCTGGCCTGGGCGCCAAGACCATCGCGGGCTGCGACCGGGCCGTGCGCATTCCGATGGCGCACGGGGTCGATTCGCTCAACGTGGCCGCGGCGAGTGCCGTCGCCTTTTGGCAGCTGTGCCCGCACGTGAGCAACGAGTATCACTACCAGCCGGGGCTGTATCACTAGGCAGTTATTCCGCACCGCGCTCTAATTCGAGGTGTTTCGGTCGCCGCCAGTCGGTGCTAAGCTGCTATTGGCTTTGGTCTTAAATTGCCGTTTTGTTGTTTGACGTACGCTGGTGGGGAGGGCGTGTGGCTAAGAAATCTACGGCTATCGATGTAACGCAGGGTGTTATTTGGCAGCAGCTGCTTTCGCTGTGCGTTCCCATCTTCTTTAGCTCGTTTTTTCAGCAGGCCTACACGCTTATCGGTACCTATATCGTCGGCCAGTTTGGCGGCAAGCTCGCATTGGGCGGCATCCAGGCCACGATGGTGCTCACCGAGCTCTGCATTGGCTTTTGCGTTGGCGTCGGCGCCGGCTGCGCGGTCATTACCGGTCAGTATTTTGGCCAGCACGATGATGAGCGACTGAGCCGTTCGGTCCATACGGCCATGACGCTCGCGCTGGTGGGCGGTATCGTTTTCTCGATTCTTGGCATAGTGTTCGTTGAGCCCATGCTGGTGCTTATGAACACGCCGCATGAACTATTGGCCGAGGGCGTGGCCTATGCTCGTTGCTATTTTGCCGCCATGGTTGCGGCGCTGCTACTCAATATGGGAACGGCACTGCTGCGCGCCGTGGGCGACACGCGCGGGCCTGCTGTGATCATCGCTTCCGGCTGCCTTGTTAATGCGGTGCTGGATGTCATCTTCGTTGCTGTGCTTCATATGGAGGCTCTGGGCTGCGGCATCGCGGTGGCGCTGACTATTTGCTCCAATGCCACGATGATCGTGATTCGTATGATGCACGCACCGGGTGCGTGGCGGCTTTCACTGTCCAAACTCGGCATTGATCCTGGCATTTGTAAGAGCATGATCTCGTGTGGTCTGCCGCTTGGTTTTCAGTCTGCTGCGTATTCGATTTCCAACGTTTTGATTCAGGTGTCGGTCAACTCGTTTGGCGCCGATGTCACCACGGCGTGGGGTCTTTCGGGCCGCTTAGATGGCATTGTCTGGATGGTTACCGAGGCGCTTGGCGTGTCGATCACCACGTTCTCGGCACAGAACTTTGGCGCGCGCAACTACGAGCGCATGCGCAAGGGCTACCATACGTCGCTCGTGCTGTCGTTTATGCTCATTGGTGGCCTGTCTGCCGTGCTGCTGGTGTTCTCGGGTCCTCTGTCGCGTCTGTTTGTCGACGATGCTTCGATTGCGGCGTATACCACGACGATTCTTCATTTCATTGCGCCGTTCTACGCGATTTTCTCGATTATCGAAAACGCGTCGGGCTCCATTCGTGGTGCCGGCGTGAGCTTGCAGCCCATGCTGCTCACGATTTTTGGCACCGTCGTGCTCAGGGTGATCTGGGTGTTTGCGATTATGCCGTTCGATCCGTCGCTTGAGCACCTGCTGCTGGTCTACCCTGTAACCTGGCTCATCACCGCCACGATGTTCACCATCTACCACCATAGCGGCAACTGGCTCGGCCGCGCCACTGCCAAATGATCCCTTGGGGACGGAGAAAAACGGATCATTTCTCTCCGTCTTGATGTCGATGATCCGTTTTCCTCCGTCCCCTTTGGATCAATTAGTATTCGATGCCTTGTCGGGCTAGGAGGCCTTCGTCGAAGTAGTGTTTGACGGGGCGCATTTCGGTGACCAGGTCGGCGAGATCAGCGAGGGGCAGCAGTCCGCGGCCGGTGAGCACGAGTTCCGTGGTGGCTGGCTTTATAGCGATCAACGTTTCGACATCCTCGCGCGTCACGAAGCCGCGGCGCATGGCCTCGCCGAGTTCGTCCAAAATCAGAACGTCGACCTGTGATATCTGCTCGCGTGCGAGCTCCATGATCTGTGCGGCGCAAGCCTCGGGCGTGTCACGGTCGGCCTGTACAATGCGCAGTCCCAGGCGCGGTGCGGCATCGTGTTCGGCGCAGTGTAGCTTCTTGGCAAACTGCAGCATGAGCACGTTAAGTCCATAGCCCGTGGCGCGCAGCGCGAGCCCCAGCGCAGCCGTCGTCTTGCCCTTGCCGTCGCCCGTATAGATTTGAACCTTGCCGACTTCCAGTGATGCCATCTCTGTCCTTTCGTGCCCGGCGTCGGTTTATCGCCGTCCGGGTTGGGTATTCTAGATAGCATTATCAACCCCAGTAGATGGAGTTCAAGCAGATGGAGATGGATGACAACAAACGTAGACGGAATATGATCCTCTACGTGCTCATCGCCTTCGTCGTCTACCTCGTGCTCTCGACCGTTCTGTTCCCCAACATCGGTCACACGCAGCAGATTACGAAGACCGATTATTCGACGTTTGTCAAAGCGCTCGATAAGAAAAGCGTCGACAAGGTCGAGTACAACACGGATGATTACACGATTTATTACACCAAGAAGGGCGAGGACGAGAATATCGCCTACAAGACGACCGGCGTGCCGAATGATGCGGGTTTTACCGATCGCGTGCTTGAATCCGGTGCGTCCCTGGAGTCGGTCGTTCCCGATAAAAACTCGGGTCTGATGACCTACTACCTTCTTACACTCATCCTTCCCATGGCGATTTTCTTCCTTATCGGTTGGTGGCTCAACCGCCGTATGAAGAAGGCCATGGGTGATGACGGCCCGTCGATGAACTTTGGCGGCGGCTTTGGCGGCGGCGGACTGGGCAAGTCCGGCGCTCGCGTGATTGCCTCCAAGGATGTTGGCGTGACCTTTAAGGACGTCGCCGGCCAGGAAGAGGCCAAGGAGTCCCTCAAGGAGGTCGTCGACTTTCTGGAGAATCCGCAGCGCTACGAGGAGATCGGCGCCAAGCTTCCGCGCGGTGCTCTCCTTGTCGGTCCTCCGGGTACTGGTAAGACCCTGCTTGCCAAGGCTGTTGCCGGCGAGGCGGGCGTGCCGTTCTTTAGCATTTCGGGTTCTGAGTTCGTCGAGATGTTCGTCGGCCGCGGTGCCGCCAAGGTTCGTGACCTGTTTAAGCAGGCCAAGGAAAAGGCCCCGTGTATCGTCTTTATCGATGAGATCGATACCATCGGTAAGAAGCGCGATGGCGGCGGCTTTAGCGGCAACGACGAGCGCGAGCAGACGCTCAATCAGTTGCTGACCGAGATGGATGGCTTCGATAACCACAAGGGTATCGTTGTCCTTGCCGCAACCAACCGCCCCGACAGTCTCGATCCCGCTCTACTGCGCCCCGGTCGTTTTGACCGCCGCATCCCCGTCGAGTTGCCCGACCTGACTGGCCGCAAGAACATCCTCGAGCTGCATGCCAAGAGCGTGAAGACGCAGCCGCCGATCGACCTGACCGCTATTGCCCGCGCCACGCCCGGTGCCTCGGGCGCCGACCTTGCCAATATCATCAACGAGGGTGCCCTGCGCGCTGTTCGCGAAGGCCGCAAGCGCGCGACCCAGGACGACTTTGAGGAGTCGGTGGAGGTCGTCATTGCCGGCCAGCAGCGTAAGTCCACGGTGCTTTCCGACCACGAGAAGCAGGTCGTTTCCTACCACGAGATCGGTCATGCCATCGTCGCTGCCCGCCAAAAGGGTTCCGCGCCGGTTACCAAGATCACCATCGTGCCGCGCACGAGCGGCGCTCTGGGCTACACCATGCAGGT
>DBFZVF010000046.1:0-4003 GCA_048519165.1 Collinsella sp. | reverse complement strand
TTACCAGCTCGTCCTCGTGCGTGCGCTTGTTGTAATGGTGGCGCAGCACGGGCTCAAACAGGTGCAGGTGCTTGGCGAAGGCCGCCGAGCCAATGGCGAGCACGGTAAAGATGAGCACGCGCGTGGGCACTTCGACCTGATTGATGGCGGCGGCGCCGGCCGAAAGCATAATGCACCACGCATAGATGAGCAGTACGGCCTGCTTTTGGTTGTAGCCCTCTTGAATGAGGCGGTGGTGGATGTGGCCCTTGTCGGCCTGCCCAATGCTAATGTGGGCGCGCTTGCGGCGCACAATGGCGCTAAACGTATCGATGATAGGCACGCCCGCCACGATGAGCGGGATGATGAGCGAGGTGAGCGCGGCGGTGCGGCTCACGTTGAGCAGCGAGATGGAACCCAGCGCAAAGCCCAGCAGCAGCGAACCCGAGTCGCCCAAGAAGATACTCGCGGGGTTGAAGTTGTAGCGCAAAAAGGCCAAGCAGGCACCAAACAACGCGATGGAGAGCGCGGCGGCATCGATGCGGCCCGAGAGAACGGCCATCGAGAACATCGTGAACGATGCGATGCCACAGATGCCCGTCGCCAGGCCGTCAAGGCCGTCAATGAGGTTGATGATGTTGGTGAACGCCACCAGGTAGACCACGGTGATGGGATAGGCGAGCCAGCCGAGCATAATCTCGCCGGGGGCAAGCGGGTTGACGATGACGCCGATTTTTAGGCCGCCCACGCAGGCGATGAGCGCGGCGAGGACCTGGCCGGCCAGCTTTTGCTTGGGCTTGAGCTGGAAGATGTCGTCGATCGCGCCGGTCGCAAAGATGACGGTAAAAGAAAGCGCAAGTATGGGGTAGCTGATGTGCAGACGGGGGTGGGGCACCAAAACGGGTGGCCAGCCCAGGTACCAGGTGCCTAGGATTTGCACAATGCAGGCGACGACGAGGCCCAAAAAGACCGCCGTGCCGCCCATGCGCGGGATGGGCTTAGTGTTGATGCGGCGCTTGGAAGGATAGTCGACGGCGTCGAGCTTGATTGCCAGGCGCTTGACCAGGGGCACCGCAAGGAAGGTCGTGATAAAAGCCGCGACCGCCACGCAAAGGTACGGTATGAAGCTCGTGGAGGAAGCCATGAATCGATAAACCGCCAAGCGTCGAAGGAAAAGGTCAAAGGATGCCATGCCGCAAAGGGTATAGCTGACCCATGATACTCGACCAAGGAGGGTGTGAGGAATTGCACGGGGCGATAATCACGTGCTTACCAGATATTCGAGTGATGGTGGGATTCAGTCTGGTGCCTTTTGGGAATCTGGGCGAGATTTGCAATGGCGAGTTTCGGCAAAAGAAAACCACCCCCCACGTTACGAAAATGAACCCACCTAAAACAGGTGGGTGCCCTCATCGACTGTTCCAGCGTCCTTAACAACGAAGGATACCTGTACTAGGTACGACTGTGTGGGCTCCCTAAATAAACGCGACGGTTCACCCAGTTGCTCCGCGGGGGGCGGAATACCTACATCATAAAGCCGCACTTTGTGGATTCCAGTCTTGACATTACAAAAATCGTGTCGGACGATTACGGCGCCTTGGGCTCGAGCCGTCTGTGTGGTTGGCCCTTTTGCGTTTGAGCTGCTGAATCGTTGTTTTGGAGCATGTTTTTATGCCGACGTCGTTGACCGAACTTTTTTCGCCCGCCTGCCATTTGTGTCCGCGACGTTGCGGTGCGGCGCGCGATGAGGGTGCGCACGGCGTATGCGGTGCTAACGACACGCTCAAGGTGGCCCGCGCGGCGCTTCATATGTGGGAGGAGCCGCCTATCTCGGGCGAGGCCGGTTCGGGCACGATCTTCTTTAGCGGCTGCTCGCTCAAATGCGTCTATTGTCAGAACCACGAGATCTCGACGGGCAATTTTGGGCTTGAGATTTCGCCCGAGCGCCTGGTCGAGATTATGTTGGAGCTGCAGGACCAGGGTGCGAACAATATTAACCTGGTGACGGCGACACACTACGCGCACCTGCTGCCGGCTGCGATTGCCGCGGCACGGGCGCGCGGGCTGTCCATCCCAATCGTCTACAACACGAGCGGTTATGAGCGCGCGAGTGCCGTGGCGGCGCTCGGCGATTTGGTCGACGTGTGGCTTACCGACTTTAAATATGCCGATGCGGGGCTTGCGCAGTCGCTCTCCCACATTAAGGACTACCCGCGTGTGGCCGTGTCGGGCTTGGCGCAAATGGCACGCGAGATCGAACGCCGCGGGGGAGAGCTGGTGGACGAGGACGGGCTCATGAAGCGCGGCATGATCGTGCGTCACCTGGTGCTGCCGGGGCATGCGGACGATTCGTGTCGCGTACTGGACCTTGTGTGGCAGACGGTGGGCGATGTGCCGATCTCGGTCATGAACCAGTACACGCCCAATGCGCTCATGCGCGAGCAGGGCGGCGACCTGGCGCGTGCCGTGACGCGCGATGAGTACGAGCGGGTGCTCGATCATGCTGACGACCTGGGCTTTACGACGATGTTCTGGCAAGAGGGCGGCGCGGTTGACGAGAGCTTCACCCCAGCGTTTGATACCACCGGCGTCCTCACCAGCGCAAAGTAGCGCGCACGCGGATGATTTTTCTGGGACGGGGATTAAAGAATCATCGAGAGGATTGTCTGCTCGAAAAGTAGTCAAAATGGCTTCGTCCCAAAAAGACTGGGTATTGGGCGTTGACAGTTGGCGAGCCGTAGGTAAAATATCGACTTGTCCTGGGGACGTAGCTCAGTTGGGAGAGCGCTGCCGTCGCATGGCAGAGGCCGAGGGTTCGACTCCCTTCGTCTCCACCCTTGGATTTGATAAGCCGCTGACATTGTGTCGGCGGCTTTTTTTAAAAAGAAAGGGCGGTACCATGGCCGAGCTTGAGTCCCAACCATTGTCTGACGAGGAGCGCGCCGAGTTGGAAGAGCTCCGCGCCGAGAAGGCCCGCCGCGAGGCTCAGGAAGAGGCTCGTCGCGAGCGTGAGGAGCTGGCTGCCCTGCGTGCCGAGCGCGCAAAGGCCGAGGAGGCCGCCGCGAATGCCGCATCCGAGCGCAAGCCCATGCCCGCACCCAAGTCCGCCGCCGCGAAGCCTGCGCCTGCCGCACCCAAACCTCAGCCTAAGAAAGCCGCCCGTCCCAAGCCCGTCGAGCCCAAACCGAGCCGTGACGAGATGACCTTTGCCCAGCGCATGGTCACCTCCAAGGAGCCTACAGCCGAGGGCGAGATTCCCGGCATGGCTCCGGCTCAAAAAATCATCATCGTGCTCGCCCTCATCGCGTTTATCGTCTTTATGGTCTACACGATCACCGGCAGCATGGGCCTGCACTAACCTGTTCGCGCCGGGCTCCATGCCCGCACGTCCGCCTCGTCCAACCCTCAAATTCTGTACCACGCATCCGAAAGGTCGCCCCATGGCTTTGACCGACATCTCGCATCCCACCGACATTGCAATGCTCACCGATCTGTACGAGCTCACTATGGCCCAGGGCCTGTGGGAGAGCGGCAAGGCCAACGAGCAGGGTTGTTTTACCGCGTTTTACCGCGACCATCCCTTTGGTAGCGCCTACGCCGTCATGTGCGGTACCGCCGAGCTGCCCGAGCTGGTCGAGAACCTGCGCTTTACGCCCGAGGACATCGACTACCTCGCCTCGCTCCAGGCCCCGGCCGGCGGCGCGATGTTCAAGCCTGGATTCCTCGACTACCTGCGCGATTTTCGTGCGCATGTAAACATCGACGCCGTCCCCGAGGGCGAGCTTGTCTTTCCGCGCGAGCCCATGGTGCGCGTCACCGGCCCCGCGTTGGAGTGCCAGCTGCTCGAGACGGCGCTGCTCAACATCGTCGGCTTCCAGACACTTGTCGCCACCAAGACGGCGCGCGTGGTGTTGGCGGCGGACGGCCGTCCCGTGGCCGAGTTTGGCCTGCGCCGCGCCCAGGGTCCCGATGGCGGCCTGGCCGTCGCGCGCGCGAGCTACGTTGCCGGCTGCTCCTCTACGTC
>DBFZVF010000045.1:0-6444 GCA_048519165.1 Collinsella sp. | reverse complement strand
CTGCGAGAGCTCCTCGACCTCGGCAGCGCCCTCATCGAACTCGATGCCGGCGTAGAGGTCCTCGGTGTTCTCGCGCACGATGACCAGGTCGACGTCGCGGAAGCGCGAGCCGTCGCCCGGCTGCGACAGGCAGGGGCGCACGCAGGCATACAGGTCGAAGTGCTTGCGCAGGGCCACGTTGACGCTGCGGAAACCCGTACCGACCGGCGTGGTGATGGGGCCCTTGATGGCAACCTTGGTCTCGGCGACCGCATCGAGCACATGCTGGGGCAGCGGCGTGCCAAACTCGTCCATGACGCCGGCGCCGGCCTCCTGGACGTTCCAGTTGATCTGGACACCGGTGGCCTCGACCACGCGGCGCATGGCCTGCGTAATCTCGGGACCGATACCGTCACCGGGAATCAGGACTACATCGTGCGCCATAATCTGTTACTCCTCGTCTTCGGCGTCGTCAGATTTTTTAACGCTAGCACGCTTCTTCTTTTTGGAGAGATCCAGGCCAAAACGTTTAACAAGCATTTCGCAAATCTCACTCGAACGGGCCTTGAGATAGCTGCCCTTGCCGTTCTCGGCGTCGAACTTAAGGCGCAGCGCGAGCTTCTCGGCGACCTCGGCGTCGATCTCGCCCTGGCCAAACTCATACAGGCAACCGAGCATGTCGCGATACTCGAGGTCGCCGTGGTAGCACTGGATGGCCTCGTCCAGGATCGGCCAAGCCTCGCGCGAACGCTCGACGCTCGTGGCGCCCCACACGCACAGCAGGCGGAAGGCGGCATAGCGCAGCGTGGAGGAAATCTCGTCGAACAGCGCGGTCTCGGCGCCCTCAAAGGCATCGCCCAGCTGCTCGGGGCAGGTGGTGGCGAGCGCCGCAAGGGCATCGAGGGCCTCCCAGCGGGTCTGAGCCTCGGGGCGGTCAAGTGCCTCGATCAGCGCGGGCACGCAGGGCACGACGCGCTGCGGATCGCGCTCGGCAAGCAGGTGCAGCACGCGGGCGGCAAACTGACGGATGCGGCGCGTGGGGCAGCCGAGCTCCTTGACCAGACGGTCGACGGCGTTCTCGTTCTCCTCTGCCAGCTGAAGCTGTGCCAGCTCCTCGTCGGTGAGCTGTTCTTCCTTGTTTTCTGCCATAGTTACCTCTTCTTACTATTTCTTAGCGTGCTTGCCAGCACCCTTGCTGTCATCGGTGACCGAGATGAGCTGTCGGTCGGCCGCGCCATTGCGGCGTGCGCGGCGACGCTCCTCGGCATCGCCCGCGTCGGCGGCGGCGCGGTGAGCCTTGTTGACGTTAAAGACCTCGTCGTGCTTGCGCCACGGGCCGACGGACTCGCCAAAACTCATCTTAAGGCCGGCGATAAAGCCGCCGAGCCAGCCGATCGGCGCAAACTGCACCAGCGGGAACAGCGAAAACACCCAGGTTAGCAGGACGACTGCCGCCGCACCTGCAAAATTGGCGATCCAGTAGTCGCGCTTGGTGATGACGCGCTTTTCGCACGCCCACTGGCCGCATAAAAAGCCGATGTAGATCGCAAAGAGAAAGAGCACCAGCGCAAGCACCACGAACGTCCAGCTCATGGTCGCTACTCCTCGTGATGGTGGCCGCAGCAGCACTCGTGGCCGTCGTCATGGCCGTGGCCGCCGCAGCACTCGTGGTCCTCGCCATGGTGGTGGCCGCAACCGCACTCGTGGTCGTCGCCGTGCTCGCCGCAACCGCAGCCGTCCTCGTGGGCACCATGCTCCTCGGGACGATACTGCGACCAGTCCAGACCGGCGGCGATGGCGTCGGCCTCCTCCTTGTAGAGTACCGTGATGGCCTGGGTGCCCAGCTTGGCGCCACCGATGGCGTCGAGCATATCGTAGAGCGTAAAGGCCACGTCGGCACCGGGCAGCGCGAGCTCGCGATCGTCGGCGTAAGCGAGCGCCAGGCGCAGGTCCTTAATGAAGTGCTCGACCATAAAACCGGGCTTGTAGTCGCCGTCGAGCGCCTTGGGAGCCAGGCTCTCCATGGCGCCGGACTTGCCGGTACCGCCCAGGATCATCTGGCGGGTCTTCTCCAGGTCAAGACCGCTCAGCTCGGCAAATGCCATGGCGTCTGCCATGCCGACCATGCAGGCGCCCAGCGACACCTGGTTGGCGAGTTTGGCAGCCTGGCCCTTGCCGGCGCCATCGAAGCAGCAGATGTTGGCCGCAAAGGTGGCAAGGATGTCGCGGACCGGCGCGATGTCGTTCTCGGTAGCACCCACGATAGCCGTGAGCGAACCGGCGATAGCGCCCGACTCGCCGCCGGTGACGGGGCAGTCAAACGCCATGCGGCCAGAAACCTGGGCGGCCTCGGCAATGTCACGGGCGAGCTCGGGCGAGCTCGTGGTGAGGTCGATCAAGACCGCGCCGGGCTTAGTGCACGCGAGCAGGCCGTCGCCCGCCAGGTAGAGCTCCTCGACCTCGGAGGGATAGCCCACCATGGTAAAGACGACATCGGCGTTCGCCACGGCCTCGGCCGGCGTATCGGCCCAAACGGCGCCGCGCTCGATAAGCGCGGCGGCCTTGGACTTGGTGCGGTTGTTGACCGTGACGGGGTAGCCGGCGTCCAGGATGTGGCCGGCGATGGGGGCACCCATGATTCCGGTGCCGATAAATGCGACGGAGAGCTTGTTTGCCATGAAACCTTTCCTTTAGGGTTGGGTGTTGTTACCAGGTTAAAATACTCGGTGCCAACGCTTGAGCTGCGGGGCGCCCGCGGTTGTAACGCCTGTCTACTCACCGCGCACACGGCGCGCGATGCGGTCGGAAAGCGAGGCTTTCTCGGCACGGTTTTTGCCCCAAAACGCGCAAGCCACCATGCCGGGGCCCACGTGCGAGCCGATGGTAGGACCGACGGAACTACGGATGATGGTGACGTCGGCGCAGCCTTCCTCCTTGCGGATGGCGGCCTCGAGCCAGTCACCGTCCTTCTCGGCATCGGCCGTCATGATGGCGATGGGCATGGTGCGATCGGGCACGTAGTTCTCGCGGAACGACTTGAGGATGGACTTGAGCGCCTTCTTGCGGCCGCGGTTGACGCCAATAAGCGACAGCGAGCCGGCAAGGTCGTAGGAGAGCTCGGGCTTGACATCGAGCTTTGCCGTGAGCTGCGCCGCCGCGGGTGGAATGCGGCCGCCGGCAGCCAGTGCGTCGAAGCTCTCGAGCGTAAAGTAGCCGTGGACGTAGGTCTTTGCCTCGTTTGCCCAGTCGACCAGCTGCTTGGCGGTCAGTCCCGCCGAACGCTGGCGCACGGCCTCGAGCGCCAAGAGCGCGCCGGTCGCGCAGGGCAGAGCGTTGTCGACCACGTACAGCTCAAAATCGGGATACTCGGCGCGCACGGCGTCCGCCGCCTGGCACGCGGAGTTGTAGCTCGACGACAGCGCCGAGGTAAAGCACAGGTAGACCGTGGGCGTGCCCTCCTTGGCACACTCGGTAAAGAACTCGATATAGCGACCGAGCGACACGGCGGAGGTAGACACGCGAGCGCCGGCGCGCATGCGGTCGTAGAACTCCTTAGGGCTCATGCTCGACCAGATATCGTCCGTGCGCTCCTCGCCATCGATAATGAAGGGGAAACCCAGGATATCGACATCGAGGTTCGCGGCGACCTCGGGGCTAAAGTCGCAGCAGGTATCGACGACGATGCGGCAGCGGTCAGAATGGCCGGTAGATGCAGCCTTGTCCATCAAAGCGACTCCTTACGTAAAAAGGCGGCCATCCGCATGGGATGGCCGCCAACCGTTAACTCATGCAAGTTAACGTATTTTACTCGTCAAGCGTTTCGATACGGGGCTTGATGATGCCATATCCACCATTCTTACGGTGATACACCACATTGATGAGGCCAGTCGTCGCGTTCTCGAACACGTAGAAGTCGTGGCCGAGCAGATCGGTCTGCACCAGCGCCTGCTCCTCAGTCATCGGGGTGACATCGATGACCTTCTCGCGGACGAGCAGGTCATCCTCCTCCTCGGGCAGCAGCAGGTCGGCCAGATCCTCGACGCGCTCGACCGGTGCGACATCCGCTGCGCTGGCACCGCCCTGGCGGTTGTCCACGACCTTGGTCTTGAACTTGCGCAGCTGACGGGTGACCTTATCGGCGGAGAGGTCGATGGCGGCGTACATATCTGCACCGTGCTCGGCAACGCGAATCACCGAACCGCGGGCACGAACCGTAACCTCGACGATCGCCGGGTTGGGGTTCGAGGGGTTCTTCTCATAGCGAAGTACAACGTCGACCGTCATGGGCTCGATATCGAAAACCTTGAGCGCCTCGCCGATCTTCTCATCCACATGCGCACGCAGAGCATCGGTTACCGTCGTCTTGCGTCCAGAAACCTTGATATCCATACGTGGCTCCAATCTGCCTCGGGGACTTACTGTACTGGCTATGTACCCATTGCCGTGCATTTAATCACGCGGATTCTCAAAGACCCGAATAACGATTGCTTGATACCGCATACCGAAGTCTCGCACTTTTCTGTAGCAAAGTGCGCTATAGGAAGGCGTCGGCAAAGCTAGTTTTTCTCCTGAAAATCAGCTTTTACCTGCTGTTTTTACCAAAATAGAAAAGCCGGGCTCCCCTATTGGGGAGACCCGACTATGCGTGTTGAAACCATGAAGAAGCGCCTCGTTCAATGTATGGCAGACGCCACCCCTACCAATAACTAGCTATTGAGCTTGTTGATGTCATCGTCGGTGATGGCGCCTTCCTGGCTAGACGACGGGCTGTCGCCGTTGTTATCGGAGGCGTCGTCATCGGAGGGCTCAGTCTCGTTGGACGTGGAGTCGGATGTCTGCACATTGGCTCCCGAAACGGTCTTGGCGGTAAGGTCATAGGGCATCTGGCCGTACCAGACGCAGTGGACTGCCTCGAGCGTGCCATCGACCGTGATACCATCGAGGGCATCGCTCACGGCACGGCACAGCTCATCGTTAGAGCTAAGGCCTGCGACACCAAGCGTGGAGGGCGTCTCGAGCGTGCCGACATAGGAGATCTGGCTCATCAGGCGCGCGAGGTAACCACCGGCCGTGGAATCACAGATCACGTAATCGACTTCGCCCGACTCGAGCGCCTCAAAGCACTCATTGATGTTGGAGAAGGTCTTTTGGTTGGCCGTAATGCTCTGCTTGGCGAGCGCTTCCTGCGAGGCCGAAGAGGTCTGAACGCCCAGGGTAGCGGTGTTAAGCGTTTCGGTCGAAACGCTCAGCGACTCTCCGTCGCTGCTCTTGCCGAATACGACGGGGGCGTCGTACAGACAGGTGCCAAGCGAGCTGATATCGCCGTCCGTAGACCTGACGTCACCAATGAAGATGTCGGCCTTTTTATCGCTGAGCGCGGAATCGGCCGAGGACGCATCGACAAAGGCGACCTTGAGACCCATGCGGCATGCGAGGGCACGAGCGGCATCGACCGCATAGCCCGTGAGGTTTCCGTCGGCATCCTGCATGGCTTGCGGGGCATCGGAAGTATCGAGAGCGACAGTCAGGGTTCCCGGCGTGACCAGGGCATTGTCCGATACCGTGGGGGTAACGGTCTCGCGCTCGATCTGGTCGATCGTGGGCGTCGTGAACGTGGACAGTGGATTGAACGCGCATCCACTCAGGCCCAAAACGGCAATGACCGCCGCGGTCCCAGCACCTAACCGAGCCGCATGCATCAAGCTGCCCCTCACCATGTCCACTACCCTGCCTTCTGTGTCGCATACGATCCGTGCCCTGCACGGAATATCGGGTTGTTCCCACCAGCTGACCTGGTATTTGACCCCACACTTGCGCACCGGGGCGTTTGCTCAGGAGGCCGCAGCCACCTTCACGACTGGCCCGCTCGCCCGCGAGGCGGTATTGCCCCAAAGAAAGTAGAACGGACGGTGCGGCTTACATCTAGGACGCGCCATGATCGCGCCGCGCGCACGCGGTCGCTTACGTGGATCCCTTTGACCGCGTCTGTCTTGGACTAGGATGGGCATTTCGTCCGTCCGCAACCACAGCCTGGCAGGAACGTAGCGCATTATAGCTAAGTTCAAGCTATAGTTTAAGGTTAGGGACGCTATTCGCATCTCGAGTACAGATTTCGCAGGTCGGGACGGACCATTCGTGCCCCCATGAAGCCCGGAGCTCCCCTACGGGGAGCTCCGGGGCACCCGTCTCAGGGTGCCGTGTGCAAAAAACGGCATATATGAGTACTGATACCAATTTAGTAGCAGCGTTTTTCCGCCCCACGAGCCCTTTTTGAGTTCCGCACAGGCTGCTTGGCGCCAAGATATTCCACATTCGCTTATTATCTCGGTCGCGCGCGCAGACGTGGTGTAAGAGTGTCCTGAGGTCCGTCGCTGCAAGTCCCGATGTTACTCCTTCTTGAGACCGCGCTTCTCGACTATCTCGTCCACTATCTCCCTGGCGCGCCGCCCGAGCGCGCGGCGCCTC
>DBFZVF010000044.1:0-12047 GCA_048519165.1 Collinsella sp. | reverse complement strand
GGAGGAGCAGGCAGCCGAGGAATGTAAGGAAGAGCGCCACCACAAGCTCTAGGGTAAGCTGCCGAGGATGTGCCCGGGCGCCGCTGACCATGCGCAGCCCCGTGCCCATCGTGCAAGCCACCTCTCCCCCGCCCCTCGCTTACTTACGCCCCGACCCTCCAATAAACGCGTTATCATCTTGACCCATGAACATACGTTAGGAGCAATCATGCCAAACGAGAACAGCTACGAAGTCGCGCTGCAAAAGAGCAACGCCATTCGCGAGGGCCTGGCCAAGACGCCCGAGAAGTTCACCATGCTTACCGGCGACCGCCCCACCGGCCGTCTGCACCTGGGCCACTACTTTGGCACCCTCAAGGGCCGCGTCGAGCTGCAGAACATGGGCGCCAAGACCAACGTGCTCATCGCCGACTACCAGGTCATCACCGACCGCGACACCACCGAGCACATCCAAGACAACGTGTACAACATGGTGATGGACTACCTTGCCTGCGGAATCGACCCCGACAAGACCATGATCTACGCGCACTCCGCCGTGCCCGCCGCAAACCAGCTCATGCTGCCGTTCCTGTCGCTGGTGTCCGAGGCTGAGCTGGCGCGCAACCCCACGGTCAAGGCCGAGATGGAGGCCTCGGGCCACGAGCTCACCGGCCTTCTGCTCACCTACCCGGTGCACCAGGCCTGCGACATCCTGTTCTGCAAGGGCAATGTGGTGCCCGTCGGTCGCGATCAGCTGCCGCACATCGAGCTCACCCGCACCATCGCCCGCCGCTTTAACAACCGCTACGGCAAGGTGTTCCCCGAGGTCGATGCGCTGCTGTCCGAGACCCCACTGCTGCCCGGCCTGGACGGTCGCAAGATGAGCAAGAGCTACGGCAACGCCATCAACATCTCGATGACCGCCGAGGAGACGGCCAAGCGCATCAAGAAGAGCCAGACCGACTCCGAGCGCATGATCACGTTCGACCCCGAGAACCGCCCCGGCGTGTCCGGCCTGCTTTCGACGGCCGCCATCTGCACCGGCCGCTCCGAGGTCGAGATTGCCGAGGAGATCGGCATGGGCGGCTCCGGCCAGCTCAAGAAGTACGTGACCGAGGCCGTCAACGAGTACTTCGCCCCGATCCGTGAGCGTCGTCAGCGCTACGAGAACGATCTGGACTACGTGAAGGACGTGCTGCACGAGGGCAACCGTCGCGCCAACGAGATCGCCGAGCAGACCCTGGCCGAGGTTCGGGACGCCATGGGCATGGTGTACTAGACCGACCTGCTGGTTTGAACTTTCGATTGCTATAGGGCGGGCGCTACGGCGTCCGCCTTTTTTTGGTGCCCGACCGGTTCGGCTCCGCCCATCGCACTCCCCCGACAAACGGGAACGGGCCCGCCGGCAGTCAGTTGCCAGCGGGCCCGTTCCCGAAGTACACCGTTGAATCGCACAGAGGGGAGGGATGCGAATCAAACTCAACAGGGCAGGCTTTTTCATCGCCTATTGCCCGCTCCGTTGTTGAATAAAATATAGTTCACCGTGGTTTACTTTGCAGCATCAATATGAGCCGCCATAGCTTCTCCATAAGTTAGCCCCGGTAAACCTACAACGGAAAACCGCCGCAAAGGGGACAGGCACCTTTGTGGTAGTTTTGGCCACGGCAGATCTGTTAGAGTCCGGCGGGCCAGCGACAGGCGCCCAGATCGACGTGCATGGGGTCGACAAACGTCACGCCCTCCCCTAGCAAAAGCTCACGTTGAGCATCGGGACCGCCAAAAGCAAAACCCTCGCATATGCGCCCGTCGGCAAACACCACGCGATGGCAGGGTATCTCGCCGGGGCGCGGATTGCTGTGCAGGGCATACCCCACGTACCGCGCACTTCGTGGACGACCGGCAAGCAGCGCCACCTGACCATACGTGGCGACCATCCCTTCGGGGATCTGCTCGACCACCTCGTACACCCGTTCAAAAAAGCCCTCAGACGCCATCGCTCGCTCCCTTCTCCGCATTAACAGCATAAAGAAATGATCCCTTGGGGACGGAGGAAAACGGATCATTCGCGGCCTCCGTGCGGTCGATGATCCGTTTTCCTCCGTCCCCAAGGGATCATTTGTTGGCAGGTTGGTTAGTTGGCGGGCTGGAAGAAGGCTACGGCTACGGCACCGGGGCCTACGTGGGTACCGATGGTGGCACCGATGGTGTGAACGGGCAGCTCGCCCTCGGTGTGGCCAGCCCACAGTGCCGCGCTGTCCTCGATATACTTCTTGAGCACCGCATCCGAAAGGCCCGTATAGCCGAGCGCCAGCGGCATGGAAAAGTCGATGCCGCCCGCCTTTTCGACCTTTTGGTTCAGCAGGTTGCGGCCGTTCTTGGAACCGCGCGCCTTTCCCAGCTGCACAATCAGACCGTCCTCGGCAGCTACCACGGGCTTTACGTTGAGCAGCGTACCCACGGCGCCGGCAGCAGCAGACAGGCGACCGCCGCGCACCAGGTACTCCAGCGTCTCGAGCAGGCCGATAACCACCACGCGGTCGCGCACGGCCTCGACCGCCGCCGCGATCTGGGCCGCGCTACGGCCCTCGTCCACCAAGCGCAGCGCATACTCAACCAGAATGCGTTCACCCAGGGTGACGTTGTTGCTATCAACCACGTACACATCGCCGCCCGGCGCCTCGGCTAGTGCGGTACGGGCGCTCTGATTGGTGCCCGACAGCTTAGCGCCCACGGTAATAATCACAGCCTCATCGCCGGCTTCGCGAATCTCGGCGATAGCCTGCGAGAACGCGTACGGGTTGACCTGGCCGGTCTTGGGCAGCTCATCGCGCTCCACGAGCATCTCGTAAAAGCGCTGGTGATCGATGTCGACGCCATCCATGTACACATCGGTGCCAAAGGTGACGGACAGCGGCAAAACGTCCAGTGCCGGGTGCTCGGCCGGCGACATATCGCTTGCGGAATCGGTAATAATGCGGACGGACATAGCGAATCCTTTCTTGCGCAGGTCCCGCGCAGGGAATTTTGACAGCAATGCCCCGGCACGGTATACGCGCTCAAACGGGACGATGCAGTTGTTAATGGGAAGCAAATGCCTAGGCGGCCCTACAGCTCGCGCAAGGTGTTGAGAATCGTACGCAGCGACGCATACATCTGCTCACGCTGCTCCACGCCCATGGCCTTGCCGGTGGTGTCGAGCACTTCACGAATAATGCAATCGGCCTCGTTCATGCTCTCGCCGCCCAACGTGGTCAGGCGAACCGGGGCGCGATACTTAACGGCGGCATCGCCCGAATCGTCGACTTCGACGTAGCCGCCCTCCTCCAGATGCGCCAGCGTGCGCGAGACGGCAGCGCGGGTCACGCCAGCCATGCGGGCGAGGTCGGCACCAGTCAGGCCGTCCTTGCTGCGCTCAAGATAGTACAGGCACATGATGTCGGAGCCCTTAAGGCCCAGCCTTGCGCCCTCAGATGTCTTAATGCGCTGGATCTCCTTGTAGAGTCCACTGATCAGTCCGACAAAGTCCTCGAAACGTGTCTCGTCGCTCTGTTGCATGGGAGACGACCGCCTTTCGCTTGCATAATGCTAACGGGTAAACATCTTAGCCGTACCCAGCGACCGCAAGCCCCGCACGCCCTATTTGTTAACTCATCAACATAAAAACCACCACAAAGGGGACAGGCACCTTTGTGGTGGTTTTGACCGGCGAGTATGATTTGCAGAAGTTGCTACAGCTCCACGCGGGGATTGTCGCGGGTCACAAGCGTCTTAACGACAACCGTCGCTCCCAGATAGCGCTCGAGCAGATCGGCAAGACGGTCGATGGCGGCCTGGCAGTCCCCCATTCGCTCGGGCTCTACGCACTCAATCGCCAGGAATGCGTCGGCCGAATCGTCGGATAGAGCCGTTCGAACGCCGTCGCGCCAGTTCCAGCAGCGGCACACGGCGCCCGCATCGTCAATGTAGGCGAGCTCGCCGGGCAGCGTCGGGTCGTCCGCTTCCTCGCCAAGCGGCAGGAACGCATCCCCGCCGTCGGTCACCTTCAGGCGAAGGTCCCCCTCAATCGCATGCAGATCCTCGCCTCCCACGGGCAGTGCATAGGACAGCGACACCGTGTTATAGATATCCACCGCGGGCGTAATGTGGCCCACCGGCTTGCCCTTGAGCACGCGCTTGAGCAGGTTCTCGATTGAACAGCGCGCGCCCTTTTTCGTCTTGAACAGACGATAGGCCTCGCGCCATGCCTTGACCGGTGCGTTCTCGCTGATTGTATCGCTGGTCAGATGACGCTCCGCATCGATATTGGCACGGTCGAGCAGCGCCGCTATCGCGTCCACATCCTCTTGAGGTATCTGGGCCGCGGGCTTCATACCCTCCACGACCACAACACCGACCGCCGCCTGAGGAAACAGCTCCCAAAATGAATCCTCGGCAATAAAGCTCTTCATACATGCTCCCTTCACGATTCGCGCCCGAGCGAGGGCACCCAAACAAAAAGCGCCCTTACGACGGCCACCTTCAAAGTCCTACGGTGCCGCCACAAGAGCGCTTACGCTGCCCCCATCCGGAGAAGGGGGCGAGATGTCAGGCGTATTGTAACCCGAGTCATCCGCGCGAGCAAAACCACCACAAAGGTGCCTGTCCCCTTTATGGTGGTTTTGGGTCTGAGGCGACGCTAGCGGCGGAGTCCCAGCAGGCCGCGGCCGCGATGACGGGCGTCGGCGGGCACTTGAGCGTGCGGGCCGGCGGCCTTGACGGACTCGGGCAGGTGCGAGTACTTCTTCTCGAAGTTCTCCTCAAACATCACCGCCAGGTTGTGCGCTGCCTCGTCGTAGCGAGCGGTGCTCTGCCAGTACTGGCGCGGCACCAGGATGCCATCGGGCACACCGTGGCACGTAGTGGGAATGTCAACGTTAAAAATATCGTCGTGCACAAACTCGCTGTCCTCGATGGTACCGTCGAGGGCGCGGGCCACCAGGGCGCGCGTGTAGGCAAGCTCGATGCGATGGCCCACGCCATAACCGCCGCCAATCCAGCCGGTGTTGACCAGATAGACGCGCGTGCGACCGTCGGCGATACGCTCACCGAGCATCTTGGCATAGACCATGGGGTCGAGCGGCATAAACGGCTCTCCGAACAGCGAGGAGAACGTGGGCGTGGGCTCGGTGACGCCGACCTCGGTGCCGGGGATCTTGGCCGTAAAGCCCGTCACAAAGTGATACATGGCGGCGTCGGCCGTCAGGCGCGAGATGGGCGGCAGCACGCCAAAGGCATCACAGGTCAAAAACAGCACAACGCTCGGGGTGGTGCCCATGCCCTTGGTCCACGCGTTGGGAATGTGCTCGACGGGATAGGCCACGCGCGTGTTGTGCGTGATCGAGATGTCATCATAGTTAGGTTTGCGGTTCTCGTCGAGCACCACGTTTTCGCAGATGGCGCCAAAGCGAACGGCGTTGAAGATCTCGGGCTCGTGGAACGCATCCAAGCCCTCGCACTTGGCGTAGCAGCCGCCCTCGACGTTAAAGATGCCCATGTCGGACCAGCCGTGCTCGTCGTCGCCGATCAGCAGGCGCGTGGGGTTGGCCGAAAGCGTGGTCTTACCCGTGCCGGAGAGGCCAAAGAACACCGCGGTCTCATGCGTGACGGGATCCATGCTGGCCGAGCAGTGCATGGGCAGCACGTCGTCCTCGACGGGCAGCAGGTAGTTCATGACGTTGAAGATGGACTTTTTGATTTCGCCGGAGTAACCGGTGCCGGCAACCAGAATCACGCGCTCCTGGAAGTTGATGACCACGGCAGCGCTGGAGTTGAGGCCCTTGATGGCGGGGTCGCACTGGTAGCCAGGTGCCGCGAGCACGCAAAAGTCCGGCTCGCCGGTGCGCGCAATTTCGCGGGCGAGCGGACGGGCGAGCATTTGCTTAATAAAGAGCGCCTGGCTGGCACGCTCGCAGGCGACGAGCAGGCGACGCGTGTGGTTGCGGTCGGCGCCCGCCATGCCGCGCGTGACGAACACGTCGCGCTCGTTGAGGTAGTCGACGATACCGGCCTTGATGGTCTCGTAGCTCTCAATCGAAAGCGGTCGGTTGACGGCGCCCCAGGCGATCTTGTCGTGAACATCGGGGGTGTCAACGATAAAACGATCGTTGGGTGAACGGCCGGTGCGCTCCCCCGTCTCGATCACCAGCGCGCCGTTGGATGCCATGCGGCCTTCGTTACGGCGGATGGCATGCTCGACGAGCTCGGCTGCCGGCAGGTCAACCAGCAGGCGGGGCTGGTTCTCGGCGGGGTCTTCGACCAGCGTAATGCCAAAGTTGGACAGAACTTCTGCAGGGGTAACACCAGGCATGGGGCCTCCTTTAAAAACGCGGCACGTAGACGCGGCGCGCACTTTACTCACGTAAAGCCCGTTGTACCCGATATGCAAAAACGTTTTTGCGGCAACGGCGAAGCGCCCGCCCAACGGTCAAAAATCGCACGCAAGCGGCCTAGTCATTGGGGACGCTCTTGAACAGGCAATAACCAAGGAGTGTCCCCAGATGCCGGCACTTAGGGACGCTCCCAAAGTGTCGGCACATAAGGAGCGTCCCTAAGTGCCGACTACTGAATGGCACCGCCTACAATATTGAACAACCTGTTCAAAAACACGAGCAAACGCCGTCGTGTCTATACTAGAGCGCAGCAATAGAAAGGACTCCGCCTTGAGCATCTCGCCTCTCGATAATATTCGCCGCGCCATCGCCCGCCGCAATGGCGTCGCCGACCCCGCCGTAGCGAGCAGCGACACTGCAAAGGCCCAAGGCGGACGCATCGAGAACGGCCTCTTCCCTGCCTCCCACACGGCCGAGGAGCTCGCACGCATCCAGGAGCTGAGCCAGCGCAACGCCGGCGGGCCCAATAGCGGCCAAGCCACACGTCGCCGGCGCGAGTGCGATCGCGAGCCCGGCCCCGTCCGCCGCATGGTGAACGCCTGGTGGAACCGCCTGCTCGGCGCTGTCTACGGCGGCGGCTTCTCCACGCAGGAAGCCGAATACGAGGAACACGCCACCCGCCGCGACTATCTCTGGAATACCCTGGGCACCGCCGTGTGGGGCTTCGCGTTTCCGCTGCTCACCATCGTGTCCACGCAGCTTGTGGGCGCCGAGGAAGCCGGTAAGTTCTCCATCGCCTTTGTCACCGGCACACTCATCATGATCGCGTGCAACTACGGCGTGCGCAATTTCCAGGTCTCGGACATCGACGAGAAGGCGTCCTTTGCCTCCTACCAGCTCAACCGCTGGCTTTGCGGAGCATTCGCGCTGGCCTGCGGCCTTGCATACAGCAGTGCCCGCGGCTACGACGCGCAGATGGCAACGATCGGCCTGGGCGTCTACCTGTATAAGGTGATCGACGGCGTGGCGGACGTGTACGAGGGCCGCCTGCAGCAGGCCGATAAACTCTACCTGGCCGGCATGAGCCAAACGCTGCGCTCCGTCGGCGTCATCGCGGTCTTTAGCGTGGCGCTGTTCCTTACGCGCAGCATGCCCATCGCGGCCATGGCCATGGGTGTCACCGCCATCGTCTCGCTCGTGCTGGTCACCGCGCCGCTGGCCCTGCTCGAAACCGAAAAATCGCGTCGCGTGAGCCTGCGCGAGGTCGGCCACCTGTTTGTCCAGTGCGCCCCGCTCTTTGGCGCACTGTTCCTGTTCAACCTCATCGAGAGCATGCCCAAGTTTGTGATGGAAGGCACGCTGGCCTACAAATATCAGCTGTACTTTAATGCCCTGTTCTTTCCGGCGCAGGCTATTTTGCTGAGCATTGGATTTGTCTATAAACCGCAGCTTTTGCGTCTGTCGAGCATTTGGGCGAACCCGCGCAAACGCCGCCGTTTTGACTTGATTATTATTGCCGTTATGGCGCTGATCGTGGCCATCACCGGCGTATGCGCCGCATTTATGGCCGGCCCCGGCATTCCCCTCATGAGCTTTATGTACGGCCTCAACTTTGAGCGCTACCGCACATTGGCGCTGCTGATGGTTGTCGCTGGCGGCGTAACCGCGGCCATCGATTTTATCTACGCCATTATCACGGTGCTGCGCCACGTTGGAGACGTCACCAAGATCTACCTGATCTGCTTTGCCGTGAGCGTAGTGCTCCCAGTGATCCTAATCAACCTGCTGGGCCTGATGGGTGCCGTCGTGAGCTACCTGGCTATCATGGCCCTACTGCTGGTGCTGTTGATTGTCGAATACGCCCACATTCGCCAACGCATAGAACGCGACCGCAACCCGTACGGCGCCTAATTCGAATCAATTTGAAGAAAAGAAACGTCGATGTTTTGGCACCGACAGCGAGCAGTCTCGAAGTGCCTCAGGTTGGCGCGAAAGAGGAGCGACGCGTACTTCCGTACGCGAGCGACGGTTTGAGCGACAAGATGGGGTGCTTCGGGGCTGAGCAGCGTCAACGTGGCCGCCGTTCGGTAGAACGGCGGAACAAAGTTATTCGCCAGGAAGAATGTTCGCATAAAACTCCGCCCCGTCGTCCAGGCGCAGGATGCCCACGCGGCCGAACTCGGAACCGGTGGCCGCCGCACAGTCGATATCGATGCGATCGGGCACGCCGGCGGTATCCTCGCCACCCAAGCGCACCATCCGCCCGCGGCCCGACTCCTCATCGAGCCCTGCCAGGCCGCCAACCTCGCAATAACGCCCCAGCGACACCGTGGGCGTGTGGCCGCTCACCACGACCGGGCCCTTGCCCTCGGCAGAAAGCAGCCCCGTCGGGGCATCCCAGTAGCCGTGACGAATCCACAGCAAGTCATCGGACGACTGCACGGCGAGCATTTGCTGCAGCAGCTCGCTATCGGCATCGACCGCTCCCCTGCCGTCGCCGCAATCGACACCATGCTCAAGCAAAAACGCACGCGCCGCCTCGGTCTGAACGCCGGCGTGCACCAGCAGATACGGTCGCTCGGCAGTCTCGACCACCGCGTAGAGCGGCAGGGCGGCAGCCCAGCGCACCAGCCCCTCGTATGCCTCAAATTCCATTTCGTTGAGCTGCTGACGCGTGGTCCAACCGCCATTGATATCCCAGGTCTCGGCATCGAGCGGGTCCTGGCCAATGATCGCGTCGAGCATGATCTGCTCGTGGTTGCCCTTAAGCACGCGAGCGTTGGGCAGCGACCGCACCAAGTTGATGACACCGACCGGATCGGGACCGCGGTCGATCATGTCGCCTAGCACGTACAGCGTGTCGTCGGACGTCAGCGAGATCTTGGAAAGGGCCTCGTCCAGCGCGCGCACGTGCCCGTGAGCATCAGATGTCACATAGATCGCCATGGAACGCCTTTCCCTGCATTACGGCCGAAGCCCGATGCCACGACTAAAACTTCAAGTTGAACTTAAACGTTACCCATTGTACTCCGTTGCAATAAAGCTGGAAAGTGCCACCGCTGCCAACGGTCACAAGCGGCCGCCCGCACGCCCCGAAAACACCGCGCCACCAGCACCAACGCCCCAACCAGCACCGCCCGCGCCCCCCGCCTCGTGTCGATAATGCGAACGCCCGCGGCTCGGCCCCATAAACCCACCATCTTTGGGTACAAATAACCGCAGACAACTGACCGTGCCACGCCAACCACCCAGGAGCGGACACTACCCATGAACCAGATACTTCTCTTTATCGGCCTCGTCATCATTTTGTGTCTGACCATCAAACCCGTCGGCAAAAAGCTCCCCTTCCCTACCCTGCTCATCTTTATCGCGCTCGGCATGCTGCTGGGCGTCAACGGGCCGGCGCACATCGACTTTAGCGACTACGCGCTTACCGAAACCGTCTGCAGTACGGCGCTGCTGTTCATCATGTTCTACGGCGGCTTTAACACCAACATCGACCGCGCCAAGCCCGTCGCCGCGCCCGCGGTACTGCTGAGCACGCTCGGCGTTATCGCCACCGCCGGCATCACGGGCGCCTTTGCGCATTTTGCACTAGGCTTCGACTGGATCGGCGGCCTGCTGCTGGGCTCGGTCGTGGCGTCGACCGATGCGGCGAGCGTCTTTAGCGTGCTGCGCGAGCACAACCTTTCGCTAAAGGGCGCGACTGACTCGCTGCTCGAGGTCGAATCGGGCTCCAACGACCCCGTCGCCTACATGCTTACCGCGGTGCTCGCGACCCTCGCGGCGGGCGGCGACATCGACATTCCCGTGCTGTTGGCCAAGCAGATCACCCTGGGCGTGGGACTGGGCCTTGCCATCGGCTGGACATCCAGCCGCCTGATTGAACGCGCGCACGCAACGGCCGAGGGCGCGCAGACCATCTTTTTGTTCGCCGTGGCGATCGTTGCCTACGCGCTGCCGAGCTACCTGGGCGGCAACGGCTTTTTGGCCGTATACCTGGCAGGCATTGTGCTGGGTGCAAGCGACATCACCGGCAAGGTCGAGATGGCCCACTTCTTTGATACCCTCACCGAAATGGCCGAGATGACCATCTTCTTTTTGCTGGGCCTGCTCGTCACGCCCGCGCGCCTGCCGCAAATGCTGTTGCCGGGCCTGGCGCTCATGGCGTTTATGCTCTTCGTGAGCCGCCCTATCGCCGTCGGCCTGCTGTTGGCGCCCTTTAAGACCAATCCTCGCCAAGTCGCGCTCGTAAGCTGGGCGGGTCTGCGCGGCGCGGCTTCGGTCGTGTTTAGCCTCTTTGCCGTGGTGGTCGGTGTTCCCGGTGGGCACGACCTATTTGACCTGGTCTTTGTGATTGCCGTGTCGAGCATTGTAGTGCAGGGCTCGCTGCTACCGGCAGTGGCGAAAAAGCTCGACATGATCGACGCGGAAGGCGACGTGCGCCGCACGTTTAACGATTACCGCGACGAGGACGGCATGTCGTTCGTTAAGCTCAAGGTAGGCGCGGGCCATCCGTTTGCCGGGCGCTCGCTCGCCGATATTGGCAGCGTCGCCGACATGCTCGTGGTCCTGGTGCTGCGCGACGGTGCGCACCCGGTGCTACCCAACGGCGATACCGTAATTGAGGAAGGAGACCTTCTGGTGATGGCCGCGCCGACGTTTGAAGAGCGTGCCGAGGTAACATTGCGCGAGGTCACCGTAACGCCCCACGGTCGCCTGGCAGGACTGCGTCTGCGCGACGTGCCACAAGGCAAGCACCCGTTTATCGTGGTGATGCTCAAGCGCGACGGCCAAACGATCATCCCCGACGGCAACACCCTCATATACGCCGGCGACGAAGCCGTCATCGCCACACTGGCGTCGTAGCCATCCCCACCCATAACTTGCGGTGAAATAGGGACTGAATAGGCCTTCTAGCAGCCTAAACAGTCCCTATTTCACCGCAAGTTATTGAGGGGATAAGGTTGAGGGGTGGCTATGGCTACCAGCCGTCGTCCGTATCGTCGCCTGTGGCGAAGACACGGAGGTCGAGGCCTTCGCGTTCGGCTCGGGCTAGGAGCTCTTGGGGCGACTCGTCCTCGATATCCATCACGTCAAGCATGGCGGCCGGAAAGCCCACGCCCTCCGCAGACCCCGCGCGGTCGAGCAGGCTCTCGCGCAGTTGATCTACATCAACGTCGATCTCCATGGTGAAACCTCCTACCGGCCAATCGCGACCGAACAAACCGCACACCCCAAATGATGTGCAATAAATACCAGATACGGCCATAATAAAACAATGAACATCAGGGAGGTTGCGGACGATGGATAAGCTCGATGCCATGACGAAACAAGTCAGGGACTTTTGTGATGCACGCGACTGGCGCAAATATCACACGCCAAAAGAGCTTGCCATCGGCATGGCAACTGAGTCCTCCGAGCTCCTTCAGCTCTTTCGTTTTGTGAGCGACGAGCGCATTGCAGAAATGTTCGAAGACACCGAGCAACGCCAAGCTATCGAAGACGAAGTCGCCGACACGCTCCTTTTCCTTCTGCGTTTCTCAGATTTAAATGAAATCGACCTGCCAGCGGCGCTTTCGTCTAAGCTCAAGCGCAATGGCGAGCGCTACCCCGTCGACGCATCATCTAACGAATACAGAAAGGCGAACCATCATGAGTAATGAGTTCGCCCTTCGGCAATACACGCTTCCCCTACCC
>DBFZVF010000043.1:0-7684 GCA_048519165.1 Collinsella sp. | reverse complement strand
CTCTTCTTGGGGCATCGCCTTTCCTTCCATTCGTCACCTTCATTACTCCAACGACGAATTCTAGGCGGTGTCCCCTCCCTTTCAAGAAAGAGAAGAGGCGGGGCATGCCCCGCCTCTTACACCACATCTCTGCGCGCTACCGACGCGCGATGTATTGCTTCCCGAATTTTGGACATTTTGCCCTCCAAACGGCACTACCGCCGGTTACATCCTGCAGATATGCTGGGCGTAATCGCATAGGCCCCATGAGGATGGGAGTAACCATGGCCGCCTTGTTCACGACCCCCAAGCGCAATGACAAAACCTCTGGAGCCCATTTTGTCGAGCCCGACGTGCGCCGTCGCACGCTGCTCGCACACGGCAGTTGGCGTCGCGTGACGCGCCGCATCGTCGTGGGCGCCGTGTGCGCGCTCACGGTGAGCTCGCTGCTCATGCCGAGCGTCTCGCTCGCAGCGGAATGGGTCAAGGTCGGCGGCAACAAGTACAACACCGCGGCGAGCGACGAGGCCGGTACCTGGTCGTGGGACGGCGCCGACGACTTGAAGCTCAACAACTATAACGGCGGCGAGATCCAGGCCGCAGGCAAGCTCAACGTGAATTACTCGGGAACCAACATCGTCACTGCCGAATGGATCGAAAGCATCAACGTTTCTCATGGCACTAACGAGAATGCCGAGCTCAATATCCAAGGCGACGAGGGCGGCACGCTCAGCGTGACATCTACTGAGGACGCTATCCTCTCCACGGGTAATATCAACATCGACGGAGCCGGATCCGTCAACGCCACGAGCACTGGGTTTGATGCCATCAATGCCGGAGGTGATCTCGCTATCAAAGGTTCGGGCAACGTCAACGCCACGGGTGCATCGGATGGCATCAGGGCAAACGGCAATATCACGATTGACGACAGCGGAGCCGTCACCGCCAGGGCTACCAAGGACAAGGGTATTGGAGCCGACAAGAACCTCACCATCAAGGGTGGCGGGACGGTCGAGGCAAGCTCAGCCGATGGTGAGGCCCTTTGGAGCGGCGGCAATATCAACATCTCGGACGGCGGCCAGGTCAAGGCAAGCTCCGAGAAAGACGCTGCCGTCGAGGCCAAGGGCAGCCTCGCAGCCACAAACGCCTCCCTCAACGTAAACGGTGTTGAATATGGCGTCTATGCCCACAAGGGCATCACCCTCGATCATGCAAACGTGACGGTCCGTGCAAGTAAAGGCAGATACGGTGGCGCCAACGCCCTCTTCACCTACCAGGACGACATCGTCGTCAAGAACGGCTCCACCGTGGACGCGTTTGCGGAAGGCGAGGTTTCGGCTGCATTCTCCACCAGAAACGATCGGCCCAACGAGAAGGGCGGCCACATCTACATCAGCGACTCCGTTGTCAAGGCCATAGCCCGCTATGTCGAGAACGGCGACGGCCCCATCCCCTACAGCGAAAACCAAGATGGCGAGACGAGGCGCGAACCCCAAGGCGAGAACATCGGCATCATCGCCCAGACCAGCGAGGGCGTCACACCCGCAGTCATCTCGATCATCCGCAGCAAGGTAACGGCCGAAGGAGATACAGCGGCAATCTTTGCCCGTGCCATGAGCGCTGACGGCAAGACAATCGGCACCATCAAGATTGAGAACGCCGCCATCCAGACGCCCGAAGGCGGCAAGATCATTGACTATCGCAAGCTCCGTGACGGCATCTACGAGGCAGGCCAAGCCATCGGCACGGGCGACGCCACGGTCGACTCCCTCTATATCAAAGCAGTCGCCAAAAGTACGACCATCGCACCTCCCGAGGTAGCCAAGCCGGAAGACCCCAAGCCCGACGAGACCAAGCCCGCAGAAAGCAAGCCCGCGGAGTCCAAGCAGAACCCCAAGCCTGAGGGCTCAAAGCCGACCAAGGCCGTTGCGGCTTCAACCACGAAAGCCAAGACTACCGGCGTGCTCGCGGCAACCGGCGACACCTCGGGTGCGGCCATCGTGGCAACCGTCCTTGCGGGAACAGCCGCTATCGCCGCAGGCACCATGGCGAGCCGTAAGCGTTCTTAGACGCCTCTGCGCACATGGCAGCTCCCGCGAAGGCCCCGAGCCCCAGCACCGTTTAACAACGCCACCGCCGAGCTCCCCTCCGGCGGTGGCGTTTTCCATATGCGTCCGCAGGGGATGCACGAGATTGTCTTTGGTCTAGCCCAACCGGCATACGCTGGCGTGCGACAATTGGGGCTGCCGATATCACAACACTGAGAGAAGCCCGTCATGGAAGCGCATCAAAAGCAGATAACCGTTTATTCGAATCATACGGAAAGCGCGCCTGTCATCTACCTTCCTGTGGTCGTGGGCGACGGCAGCGAGGTTTATAAGTGTTGCCGAGAGCTCGACTGTCCGCCATTCGCCCTCGTCACCATTGGCGGGCTCGATTGGAATCGCGAGCTGAGCCCCTGGGCATGCGACGGGACCGTACGCGATGCCGAGCCTTTCGGCGGCCAAGCTGCCGGTTTTCTTGATGAGCTGCTGAATCAGATAATCCCCCAGGTCGAGTCGTCGCTTCCTCAGCCGCCCACCTGGCGCGGCATTGCTGGCTACTCGCTGGCGGGCCTCTTTTCGCTTTGGGCCCTCTGGCAAACCGATGCCTTTGACCGCGCCGCAAGCGCATCGGGGTCCCTGTGGTTTCCTGGCTTTATCGACTATGCACACGAGCACACGATGCCGAACACGCCCGGCGCCGTCTATCTGTCACTCGGCAAAAAGGAAACCAAGACGCCCAACCGCATGATGCGGCATGTACTCGACGACACACGCGCGATGGAAGCGTTGCTCGTCGAGCGCGGCATTCCAACAACGCTGGAGCTCAACCCCGGCAATCACTTTGCCCAAACCGACTTACGCATGGCCCGCGGCATCCACTGGATACTGACGCATTAAAAATGGTGCCCACACGCATATACGCATGGGCACCATATCTTGTTTTAGCTGAACGCAGCTGCTACTCAGCAGCCTCCTCAAGCTCGGAGACATCAAACTCAAAGTCGTTACCCGGCAGGATGGCGTTGAGCACGATGCCCACCAGTGAGCCCACGGCAATGCCGGACAGCGAAATGGTCACGCCGCCCAGCTCCAACACGATGGCGCCGGCGGTGCTGTACGCGATGCCGAGCGAAAGCACGAGCACCAGCGCGGCAACCAGCACGTTGCGGTTGTTCTGGAAATCGACCTGGTTCTCGATGAGGTTGCGGACGCCCACAGCGCTGATCATGCCGTAGAGCACGAGCGACACACCGCCGATCACACACGCCGGCATGGCCGCAATGACAGCCGCGAACTTGGGGCAGAACGAAAGCACGATGGCGCAACACGCGGCAATTCGAATTACGCGCGGGTCGAACACGCGCGTCAGGGCGAGCACGCCGGTGTTCTCACCATACGTAGTGTTGGCCGGAGCGCCAAAGAGCGAAGCCAGAATCGTGGCAAGGCCGTCGCCGAGCAGCGTGCGATGCAGACCGGGATCGGCAATGTAGTTGCACTCGCAAGTCGAACCGATAGCTGAGATATCGCCGATATGCTCGATCATGGTCGCGAAGGCCAGCGGCATGATGGTGATGATGGCCGTCGTGGCAAGACCGCTATCGAACTGCGGCCCAAAGAGTGCAAACACGGTGTTGTCCCACACGATGGGCAGACCGACCCACGGAGCGGCGGCAACGCCCGAGAAATCAACCTCGCCGAGCGCAGCCGCAACGGCATAGCTCACCACAACGCCCAGCAAAATCGGCACGATCTTGACCATGCCACGGCCCCAGATGTTGCAGATGACGATAACGGCAACGCCAATGACAGCCACAAGCCAGTTGGTCTGGCAGTTAGCAATAGCGGAACTTGCCAGGATCAAGCCGATGGAAATGACGATGGGGCCAGTCACCACCGGCGGAAAGAAACGCATGACACGCTTGGCGCCAAACGCGCGGAAGAGCGCCGCCAGCACCGGATAGAGCAGACCGGCACAAGCTACGCCCAGGCAGGCGTAGGGCAAAAGCTCGGTCTCGCCGTTGGGCGCGATTGCGGCATAACCGGCAATAAAGGCAAACGATGAGCCCAAAAATGCCGGCACCTTACCGCGCGACAGGAAGTGGAACAGCAGCGTGCCCAAGCCGGCAAACAAAAGCGTTGCCGATACCGAGAGGCCGGTGAGCACGGGCACCAGCACGGTGGCGCCAAACATGGCAAACAGGTGCTGTAGGCCGAGCAGAAACATGCGCGGGCGGCCGAGCGACGATGCGTCGTAGATGGCATCGCTGACGGCGGGCGTCGAGGACTGGGACATGGATGTCCTTTCGAATGGAAGGGCGATCAGGCATATCGGATAACCTGCCCGAACGATACGATCCGAACCATTGTACGCGATACACTATGCCTCGCACGCGCCGCCACCTGCAAACACTAGCGCTATTTCCAAACGCGCTCGGCAATGCGCTTGACCAGCGCGATCTTTGCCCATTGCTCATCCTCGGTCAGCTTGTTGCCAATCTCGCAGCTGGCAAAGCCGCACTGAGGCGACAGATACAGGTTCTCGAGCGGCACGTACTTTGCGGCTTCACGGATGCGCTCGACGATAACATCCTCGTTCTCGAGCTCTGCCGCCTTGGTGGTTACCAAGCCCAGCACGACCTTCTTGCCCGGGGCAACGTACTTGAGCGGCTCAAAACCGCCGGCGCGCGGCGTATCGAACTCCAGGTAAAATGCATCGACATCCTCGTTTGCGAACAGGTACGGCGCGATGGGGTCATAGCCGCCCTCGAAGGCATAGGTGGAGTGGTAGTTGCCGCGGCACACATGCGTGTTGATGACCAGATCGTCGGGCTTGTCCGCGATGGCGGCATTGTTGAGCGCCACGCCCAGCTCGCTTACCTTTTGCAGGTCGACCGGGCTCATGCCGGTCTTGGACACAAAGTCAGTATCGCAGTAGATGCCCCAGGTGCAGTCATCAAACTGGATGTTGCGGCAGCCTGCTGCGTACAGGTCGGCGATCACCGTGCGATAAGCGGCTGCGATGGCGTCGGCAAGTTCCTCATCGGTCTTATAGACAGCGCGCAGGCTCTCCTGCTGGCCGTCGCAGCGGTCGAGCGTGACTTCAGAGAACGTCTGGATCGGCGCCGGAATGGTTTGCCGCGCGACCTGGCCCTCCCCCTCGAGCGCCTTGACAAATTTAAAGTGCTCGACGAACGGATGGTTCTCGCCGCTAATGGGGCCGGTTACCACGGCGGTGTCGGCTGTGGTCTCCTCGTCGTGGAACATATAGCCCGTACGCGAGGTACGGCGTTCAATGCCGTTGAGCCCCCACATAAAGTCGAGGTGCCAGTAACTGCGGCGAAACTCGCCATCGGTAATCACCTGCAGGCCAGCGGACTTTTGCTTGTCCACCAGGTCGCGAATGGCCTTATCCTCGACGGCCTTAAGGCCGGCGGCGTCGAGTGTGCCCGCAGCATAGGCGACACGGGCGTCCTTTACGGCCTGTGGACGAAGAAAGCTGCCGACGATATCGGCGCGAAACGGCGCGTTCAGCGTGGTTAAAGCACTCATAGATATCTCCCTTTGCATTGGTTGCTTTACTGGGACAGAGTATGAGCGCTCATATGGCCATCGCAAAATATACGTTTATAACAGTTTGATATAGATGCTTCCTATATCAGTTTGGACTGCCATAAAGAGATTTGACCCGTGCAGAATGCAGCAGTCTATATGTGCTGACGAATCACGTCGATATAGGCTTGGCCGTAGCGCGTAAGCGTCGTGTTCTTGCGCGTGATGATGCCGATCTCCATGTACTCGTCTACATCGAGTGGAATCGAGATGATGCCGGGCCCGTTGAGCTCGTGACTGATCACGCCTGAGCATACCGTGTAGCCGTTGAGGCCCATGACCAGGTTGAACAACGTCGCACGGTCACGCACGCGGATATTCTTGCGGCGCTCAAAGGTCGAGGTCAGCTCCTCAGAATAGTAGAACGAGTTATAGCTGCCCTGCTCATAGGACAAAAACGGGTAGTCTTCCAAGTCCTCGAGCGTCACGCTGGAGCGGCCAGCCAGCGGATGGTCTGCACACACAAAGACGTGCGGCGTGGCGCAGAAGAGCCCTTCGAACACGAGCTCGTTGGCCGCCAGCATGCGCTCGATGACCTCGCGATTGTGCTCCGACAGATACAGGATGCCGAGCTCGCTTTTCATGTGCGCGACGTCCTCGATAATCTCGTGGGTTTGCTCCTCGCGCAGGGTAAAGTCGTAGCGCGCGGCATCGAACTCACGGATCACATCGACAAACGCATTAACGGCAAAGGAATAATGCTGGCAGCTCACACTAAAGTGCGGCACCTGCTCGGATGCGCCCTTGTACTTGCTCTCGAGCAGGTCGGCCTGGTCGAGTACCTGGCGCGCATAGCCCAAGAAGGTCTCACCTTCCTCGGACACAACGACGCCCTTGTTAGTGCGCTCAAAGATGTGCACGCCCATCTCGTTTTCGAGATCGCGAATCGATGCGGTAATCGAAGGCTGCGACACAAAGAGCCGGCGCGAGGCCTCGGTGATGCTGCCACATTCGGCAACTTTGACGACATATCTGAGCTGCTGGAGCTTCATGATGGCCTCCCTAGACGTCCGCGATACCCGAACCCACCGCATCCATCTGACGCATAAAAGGCGGCATCTCCCCCGTCGCGGCGCAGGCGGCAATCTGATGCAGAGCCCCGGCAACCGCATCGTCTGCCGCAGCGCCGATATGCCAGCGCGCGGCAGCAGTGACGGCCTCGTTGGCATTGGCGACTGCAACGGAGTTGGGAACGGCACCGATCATGGGCAGATCGTTATCGGAATCGCCAAATACGGCCACCTCATCGGGCGTCAGGCCCAAAGCGCGCGCCAGCTCCAGCGCAGCGCAGCCCTTGTCCCAACCGGCCGGGAGAATATCGAATAGGCGCACGCGGTTGTTGGGAAATACAAGCGAGAGCTCCGGCACCTCAGCGGCAATGCGCTCGCGCAGCTCAGCGAGCTCTTCGCGCGAGCGGGCGCTCCAGATATTCGCCTTGTATACCGGGGCATCATCGACAACAGGACGGCACGGGGCCTCTTCGCCTTTGAGCCACGCGTTGCCGCCCGACTCCATGGCGCGACGAACGCGCTCGGGATCGCTCGTCACGCAATAGGCATCGTTGCCCCAAAAGTCATCACCCAGGCTGTAGACCTTCAGGTACGTATCGTCGGTCTCCTGCTCCAAGTAGTCAGCCAAGCGCATAAGGGCGGCGTTGTCGGTCGCATGCGAGGCTACCGCCTCACCGTCCACAAACATGACCTGGCCGTTACAGAACGCGCCAGTCGAGAAGCACTCGGAACGATTTTTGAACATCCAGCCCATCGCGGACGGCTGACGGCCCGAAACCGGGCCAAAGTGCAGACCCGCCGCCCGCATGGCATGAATGCCCTCGATGGCGTAGTCGCTAGCGCCGTCATGCCCGGCTGGAATCAGCGTATCGTCTATATCGGTTAGCACAAGTTTGATCATAGAGTCCCCCAGTCGTTTTCACCCTAACCATTGTAACGACCTGCCAATAAGAGACAGGTTTATTTTGGCTGGTTTTATCTGGGAAAATGCAGCGCCCCAGTTGCCACCTGCCAAAATAAACCTGTCCCTTTTTGGCAGGT
>DBFZVF010000042.1:0-5454 GCA_048519165.1 Collinsella sp. | reverse complement strand
CTGCTGAGGCCGTCGAGGCCGACTCCGTCGAGGAGTAGCCATGCCAGAGGGTTCCGTCCGCAACTTCGATGAGATCTCGGATCGCCTGGACCAGATCATCGCTACCGTTCGCTCCAAGGATACGTCCTTGGAGCGTTCGCTCGATCTGTTTGACGAGGCGATTGAGCTGGGCTCCCGCGCGGTCGATATGGTCGACAAGTTTGAGTTGACGCCGCGTGAGGCCGATAAGCTCGAACAGGAATACGATGAGGATGCGGCAAACGAATCCCAGGATAGCTAGGCCGCATCTCTGGATACGAATGGTTGATGGCATTCATGAAACGCGTGCGTCTTGATGACGAACTGATTTCACAGGGCATCTGCGCCGATCGCGCGGATGCCCTTCGCACTCTTATGGCCGGCTTGGTCTCGAGTGGCGGCGAGCGCTTGACTTCGCCGGGTCTTAAGGTGATGCCGGGGCTGCCGCTGCACGTG
This sequence comes from Collinsella sp., assembly GCA_048519165.1. Taxonomy (GTDB): domain Bacteria; phylum Actinomycetota; class Coriobacteriia; order Coriobacteriales; family Coriobacteriaceae; genus Collinsella. The sequence goes on along the minus strand of DBFZVF010000042.1, from coordinate 4,980 downwards.
AAGGGTCGTATTCCCTATGTTGGCCGCGGCGGTCTTAAGCTCGAAGGCGCGCTTGATGCGTTTGGCATCAATCCGACGGGCCTTGCCTGTTTGGATGTGGGCTGCTCTACCGGCGGTTTTACCGATTGCCTGCTCAAGCGCGGAGCTGCGACTGTTGTCTCTGTGGACGTGGGTCGCGCCCAGTTCGATTGGTCGTTGCGTCAGGACGATCGCGTGACGCTGCATGAGCGCACAAACGTGACGCAGCTGCCTGAGCTTGGCTATGCCGGCGCCATCGACCTAGCTGTGTGTGATGTCTCGTTTACCAGCATCGCGAACATTATCGATGCGGTACTGGCGTGCCTGGCGCCTACGGGTGCATTCTGCACGCTCGTAAAGCCGCAGTTTGAAGCTCCGGCGGCGCTGGTGGGCGAGGGCGGCATTGTGACCGATCCCGCCGTGCGCCGCGATACGCTCGTGGCGGCGGTTGAGCTCTTTGCTGCCAAGGGGCTGTTCCCGGTCGATGTGTGCGTGTCGCCCATTCATGGTGCCAAGGGCAACGTTGAGTTTTTCCTGTACGGCACGAGATTTGAATCTGGCGACCGCTCGCAAGACGTGCTGCAATCCCAGGTATCGGTTTTGAGCGAGAAAGCTGCAACGCTATGAAGGTCTTTCTGGTTCCCAATTACTACAAGCAAGAGGCGGTCGAGAGCGGCCTGATGCTCGAGATTTGGCTGACGCGCCAGGGCTATGAGGTCGCATGGGCTGCCGACCAGCGATCGAAGATTCAGAGCACGCCTGATATTGACGGCTCCGATCTGGTCATTACGCTCGGCGGTGACGGTACGTTGCTGCGCGCTGCCCGCATCCTCAACCATCGCGAGATTCCTATCCTCGGTCTTTCCTATGGTCACCTGGGCTTTTTAACTGCTGCGAGCCCCGAGGAGCGCGACATTCTGCAGGTCGTGAGCGACGCCCTTTCCGGCGAGCTGCACGTGAGCCGTCGCGCCACCATCGCCGCGGATATCGTGTCCGTGCGCGAAGACGGTACGAAGGATGTCGTGCGCACCTTCGCCCTCAACGACATGGCGCTTACCCGCGGTCCGCTGTCCGATATGGTCGAGTTCGACATCACGGTGTCGGGCCACCATATCGACCGACTGCGTGGCGACGGCGTGGTCGTGTCCACGGCGACTGGTTCTACGGGGTACGCGCTCAGTGCCGGTGGCCCCATCGTGAGCCCCGACTATACGGGTATGGTCTGCGTACCTATTGCGCCGCACACCATTCAGGCCCGTGCCTTCTTGACTTCGCCGAGTGATGTCGTCGAAATCTTTATGTCTGATGACCGTCCGAGCGTTCCGGCGATCGCTATCGATGGACAATTTATTACTTGCGATGGCACCGTTGAGAGCGTGGCGGTGCGTCGCGGGCCCGGTGATGTGCTGCTGCTCGACTACGGCCCCGAGAGTTTTTACAACTCGGTGAGCCGCGTATTCTACGGAGTCCGCCATGATCGATGAGATGCAGGTTTCTAACATTGCACTCATTCGCGAGGCGACGCTGGTGCCGAGTGCCGGCCTGACTGTCCTGACCGGCGAGACCGGCGCCGGCAAGACCGCGCTGCTCTCGGCCCTCAAGCTTATTTTGGGTGAGCGCGCGGATTCGTCGACGGTGCGCGAGGGCGAGGCGCTGGCGAGCGTCGAGGCGCGCCTGTTTGACGGCCCGCACGACACGGAAGGCTTCACGGTCCAGCGCAGCCTTTCCGCCGAGGGCCGCAGCCGCGTCAAGATTGACGGCCGCATCGCCAGCGTGCGCGAGCTTTCGGAGCGCGTCGGCGTGATGATGGATCTGTGCGGCCAGCACGAGCACCAGCGCTTACTCGATCCGGCGCATCACGTTGCGATGGTCGATGCGTGGGCGGGACGCTCTGCGCTCGAGGCGCTGGATGCGTACCGCGCCTGCTTTAAGGCTTCGCGGGCTGCCGCCAAGGAGGTTCGACGTGTCGAAGAGGCCTCGCGTGCGCAGGGGAGCCGCGTCGAGGAGGCGCGCTTTGCCCTCGAGCGCATCGGCGAGGTCGACCCCAAGCCGGGTGAGTATGAGGAACTCGAGAAGCTGCTGCCGCGCTCCGAACATGCCGAGGTACTGGTTGCCACGGCTAACGATGCCCATGCATCGCTTGCCGCCGAAGGGGGAGCGCTCGATGCCGTGAACAGCGCCGTGGCAGAGCTTTCCCGAATGGCTACCGTCGATCGCAAACTCGGCGACATTGCCGATGCACTATCGGATGCCTGTATCTCCCTTGAGGATTGCGCGAACGAGCTTCGTGCCTATCGCGATGGCATCGCCTTCGACCCGCGCGAGCTCGCTCGCATGCGTGAGCGGTATTCCGACCTCAAGGGTCTGTTGCGTCAGTGGGGTCCCACTATGGACGATGTTTTTGCCATGCGCGATCGCTCGCAAGAGCTGTTGTCGCTGGTAGACGATGGTGATGAGCAGATCAAGAAGGCGCGTGAAGCGCTTGGCGCAGCAGAGCATGAACTGTTCGCCGCCGCCAAGGCGCTTAAGCGTGCGCGCAATACGGCGGCTCCGCGCTTCTGCCACGAGGTGGGCCGCCAGATGGCTCGCCTGGAGATGGGCAGCGCCGAGCTCGTCTGGGAGTCGCGTGATCTTCCCCGTGCTGAGTGGACGCCCGTTGGTCCTTCGAGCTACGAGCTGCTATACCGCAGCGGTGCCGGTTTGACGCCGCGCCCCCTGCGTCGAATTGCGTCGGGCGGCGAGCTCAGCCGCGTCATGCTGGCAAGTAAGGTTGTCCTCGGTAACGCGGACGGTGTCGATACGCTGGTGTTTGACGAGGTCGATGCTGGTGTCGGTGGCTCCACGGCGCGTGCGCTCGCGGGCGTGCTGGCAGATCTCGCCGCTACGCATCAGGTGATTGTCGTAACCCACTTGGCGCAGGTCGCCGTCATGGCTGACAAGCATTATGTCGTCAGCAAGGAACCGGGCGATGTTCCCCAGACGCATTTGGGCGAGGTAACCGGCGAAGCGCGTACTGCCGAGATCGCCCGCATGTTGAGCGGCGATCAGTCCGAGGCAAGCTTGGCCCACGCAAAGCAGATGCTCGAAGAAGCTCGAGGTTAGGTCGTATCAGCGGTGTTGGTGGGACAAAATAGACTGAAATTTTTGTCCCACTACGCGTTTTACTCCACAACCTTATCCGGCTGGATGAGCTCCTCGTAGTAGCTGATATGCTCACGCGCGTCTTTAATCTCGGGCAGCAGGAAGTTGTAGATGACTTCGATGATCATCGTGGCGCTGATCTTGGAGAACGCGAAGTCACCCGTTGTCAGCAACGCTTCGTGATTGACGGTATTAAAGGTGTAGTCGGCGAGGCGCGCAAGTGGGGATTTGCTGTCACTGCTGATGACGACTACGGTTGCGCCGCAGTTGCGAGCCGCTTTTGCCATGCGATTCAGTCGGCGCGATTTGCCAGAGTTTGAGATGAGCACGATGACGTCACCCGGGCGTAACGTGAGCGCAAAGCCGATTGATGTCTCGCTAATGGTGCTCGCCATGCAGCGCAGGCCCAGCTGCGAAAACTTAAACGTCGCATCGAGCGCGACCGCGTTCGTATTGCCCACAGCTGCAAACTCAATAACCCCTGCATGCTTAAAGGCATGCACAACAGCCGCCAGCGTATCGTGGTCGATTCCGTCGATGGTCGCATTAAGCTCGCTTACCTTGGCAGCCAGGATGTTCTTGAGGCTCTGCTCCATATTGTCGAGCGAGACCTCGTCGGTCAGGCCCTCGTTGCGCTGGCTTTCCAAATCCCTCGCCAACGAAAACTGAAAGCTGCGGAAGCTACCAAAGCCCAGCTTGCGGCAGAAGCGCGAAACGGTCGCTTCGGACGTGGCAGCGGCGCGCGAGAGCTGAGCCGCCGTGAGGCGTGGCGCCTCGGACTGGTGCTCCAATATATAGTCGACAATGCGCTGCTCGGACTCGCTGTATCCCTGATGGGTACTAATGAGGGAAAGTGCGCTCTTGCTACTATCGGTCATGGATGGCTCCTGGTTGGCATGAAAATCTAACTCGATTTGCAATGCCATAGTATACGGGCATTTTCAATTACAAGATACACCTTGCTGTTTCAAGTGTTGATGGTAAACTTTCACCTACCGTTTACGGTTATGAAAGAACCTTTCACCGGAGAATTGCACCTTGTCTCTTCTCACGCGGACGGTAGGTTGGTATCTTTCAGTTGTGGAAAAACGCGCATTGAAGCGCGTGTAGGGGAGCGCCCGCGGGCGCTGTACTCAAGAAGGAGGGACACATGGCTAAGTTTGACATCATCGCCGCGACCGGTTGCCCGACCGGCATTGCGCACACCTTCATGGCTAAGGAGGCGCTGGAGAAGGCAGCTGCCGAGCGCGGTCTGACCATTAAGGTCGAGACTCATGGCCAGGTCGGTGTCGAGAACGAGCTCACCAAGAGTGAGATCGCTGGTGCCAAGGCCGTCGTCGTCGCAGCCGACAAGGATGTCCAGGCTGAGCGTTTCGCCGGCAAGCCCATGGTTTCCGTCGGTGTTTCCAAGGCCCTGTCCGTTGAGGCCGCCGGTAAGCTGATTGACCGCGCGCTCGCCGCCAAGGGCGACGACACGGTTGCCGCTGCCGCCGATGTCGAGGACGAGGTCGAGGAGAAGGAGTCCATCGGTCACGTCATCTACAAGCACCTCATGAACGGCGTCAGCCACATGCTGGTCTTCGTCGTTGCCGGTGGTGTTCTGACCGCCATTTCGTTCCTGTGGGGCATCACGTCCTTTGATTCGACGGCTGCCGACTACAACAGCTTTGCCGCGATGCTCAAGATTATCGGCGGTATCGCCATGAACCTCATGGTTCCGGTGCTCTCCGCTTACATCGCCGAGTCCATCGGCAAGCGCCCGGCGCTCGTCCCCGGTTTCGTCGCCGGTATGATTGCCATCCAGGGCTTGCCTGTTAACGC
>DBFZVF010000041.1:0-11279 GCA_048519165.1 Collinsella sp. | reverse complement strand
GTCCCTAACTGCCGCATCCGGAGCAAGACAGCGCCGCAGGTAGAGGACGGACAGCGAGCGGGTCGCATTTGAGGCAAGGTGACGTGAAACGAGAGGGCGCTGACCTTCTGGTCGCCCCTTGAAGTTGAACGTCAGATTGTCCAAATGCGGCCCGCGCAGCGTCGGCCCGTTACGGCGTTTGGTAAAACGCCGTAACTAAAAACGGTTACCGCGGAAGCCGCCACCGTTGCGGCCGCCACGGTCGCCACCGCGACCGCCGCGGTCGTTACCACGGTTGCCGCCGAAGCCGCCACGGTTGCCGCCGCGGTCGCCATAGCCACCACGGTTGCCACCAAAGCCGCCGCGACCGCCACGGTCGCCGCCACGGTCACCAAAGCCGCCACGGCCGCCACGGTCGCCACCGCGACCGCCACGGTCGCCACCACGGCCACCGCGATCGCCAAAGCCGCCGCGGCCGCCACGGTCGCCGCCACGGCCACCACGGTCGTCACGGCCGCCGCGAGGACCGCGATCCTCGTCCAGGCCCATGGCAACGAGCGGAGCGATAACCTTATCGAGAGCGGCCATCAGCTCGGTGGCCTCCTCGTAAGAAAGCTCGGGCAGGAGCTTCTCCTTCTTGTTGGCAAGCTCGACCAGGCCCTCAGCGGCATCCTCGGCGGCGAAGACAACAATCTTGCGCATATCGCCCTCGGCGTCGTCGATGCGGCCGACCAGATCGGCAGCCTCGGCCTCGGCCATCAGGCCATCGAGCTCACGAAGGCGCATGCCCAGCAGGTCGGACATTTCCTTCTGCTCCATCTTGGGCTTGAGGTCAAGAAGCTTGATGGCGCGCTCGATGTTCGCCATGCGCTCGGCCTTGGCCTCCTCCTCCTTAGAAATAGCAAAGCGACGGCTACGCAGCAGGCGGGCGGCCTTCTGCATCTTGTCCATCAGCTCTTCGTCATCGTAATCAACGGCGGCCTCGACAACCTCGGCCTCCTCCTCGGCGGAAACCTCGTCAGCAGCCTCAACCTCGGCAGCTTCGGTCTCCACGGTCTCGACTGCCTCGACCTCGGCAGTCATGGTCTCGTTCTCGGTCTCGTTCATGATCTCTTCGTTCTCGGACATGAGACTCCTTCTTGGCCCTCTCGGGCATCATCGCCCCATTCGCGGGGCCCGTCGCGCACTCTTTGCGCTTTAAACATTCATGCCTCTCGGCAAAACGTCCATTAGTTTATGGTGTCGCCATCTAATCTAGCTGCAGAATCTATGTGCACACATTAATGCGACATGTGTGACTCGCGACGAGCGTACACCAGCGACGCCACAAACCCGACCACGGCAATCACGGCTGCCACGCGCACGGCAGTTGCAAATCCAATCGCCTGGGCAACGTCGGTCGCAGCGCCAGCCGCGCCGGCAGTCGCTGCAGAACTCGAGAGCAGGCCGATAAACAGGGACGGGCCAAACGATGCGGCAATCATGTTCCACGTGTTAAGCAATGCCGTTCCGTGAGGATGTTCAGCGGCAGGCAGCGTCTCCAATCCGGCCGTTTGCGAGGGGCTCAGCACCAAACCGACTCCGGCATACACCACAACGGTCAGCGCCACAACGACGCCGATGTTCATGCTTGCCGCCGTCATCGAGATTGCAATCTGTCCCACGGCAATCAGGGCAAAGCCGACCGGCAGCAGCGGCCATGCGCCACGGGCGTCCATCACGCGTCCGCCCACAATCGAGGTCACGGCGTTGCAGGCAATCGCCGGCAAAATGAGCAAGCCCGCAATAAGTGCGGTCATGCCGTATGCGCCCTCAAAATAGAGCGGCAACAAAACGCTCATCGAGAACGTCGTCATCATCGACACCACCACAAGCAGGCACGCAGGCCAAAAACGAACGCTCGCCATGGGACGCACGTTAAGCACCGGATGCTCGAGCTTGAGCTGACGGGCCGCAAACAGGCCGAGCAGCACAATGGCGGCGAAAAGCGCCACGATGCCGGCAATCAGATTGGTCGAGAACTCGCCTACGGAATACACAAATGCCGTAATGCCGGCGGCGAGCAAAACAACCGACAGAATATCAAGCGTGGTGTTCGAGCGCTCTCCGACATTCTGAACAAGCTTAACGCCCGCCGCAGCGACCACAATGCCGCCCACCAGCGGCACTACGAACACCGCCCTCCAGCCAAATAACGTGCACATAAGACCGCTAATCACGGGTCCAAACGCCGGTCCTAGCGTAATGCAGGCGCCGCCCAGGCTCAGATACAAACCGAGCTTCTCGCGCGGGGCGCAAGACAGCACCACGTTCATCATGAGCGGGAACAAGATGCCCGATCCCGCAGCCTGCAAAATACGACTTGGCAGCAAAACGCTAAACGACGGAGCGACCAGGCACAGGACTTCGCCGGCGACCATGCATCCGCATGCGAAAAACAGCAGCTTGCGCGTCGAGAAACGGCCGGACAGGAAGGCCATGATGGCCGTAAAGATCGACGTCACGATCATGTAGCCCGAGACGAGCCACTGTGCCGTGGTGGCACTCACCGAAAAGGCTGCCATAATGTCGTGCAACGCCACGTTAATGATGTTCTCGTTAAACGCGGCAACAAAGGCTGCAATATACATTACGACGAGAATCGCCGCAGAGGCCGATGGCGTTACTTGAACTTGTTGCTGAGATTTGCTCCCCATGCATTTCCTTCCTCTTGGAACGACAGTCGCATCGCCCCAGAGGAACGGTCCAGGGCGAAAAATGAGCCCTAGACTTACGCCAGACGCCGTACACGACGAATCTGGCAACATGGTCCAACATCGAAAGATTGTAACGCGGACGCACAGCTTTCCTTCCGCGCTATTATTAAAAGTCCACGAAAGCATAAGACATGAGGAGCCCGCCATGATTAAGCCCATCATGAAATCCGAGTTCTTTTTGCGTCTGCCTTCCGAAGACGCGGGACCCGACGATGCCGCAACCGGGCAGGATCTCCTGGATACACTCCACGAGCATGAGCGCGAGTGCGTGGGCCTCGCCGCCAACATGATCGGCGTGCGCAAACGCATCATCTGCGTAAAGGACGGCAACAGGACACTCCTGATGTACAACCCTCAAATTCTTGAGCAGGTCAATGCCTATCAGACGAGCGAAGGATGCCTCTCGCTGACCGGCGAGCGTCCCTGTACCCGCTATCGCCGCATTAAGGTTGAGTATTTGGACGAGAACTTCGTTCACCGCATCAAAAACTTCTCGGGCTACACCGCCGAGATCATCCAGCACGAAATCGACCACTGCAATGGCGTCGTGGTTTAGGCCACCTGCCAAAATGAGGGTACCGGAGGCCTCCCTATGGATATCAGCCGCTTTGGCGAATTCGCCATCTTAGCGCAGTCACGCACGTTTCTTGATGCGGCGGAACTGCTTTTCATGTCGCAATCAACCCTCTCCAAGCACATCATGGCAATGGAGCACGAACTCGGCTGCAAGCTCATCGATCGAAGCCAGCGCCACGTAACACTCACCGCGCAAGGTGAAGCGCTCCTCCCCTATGCGCAAAAAATTGCGACGCTTCAGCACCGCTATCTTGCCGCCATTCAAATAGGCGCAGGTGAGCCGCTCGAGCACCTCACCGTAGGTTCTATCCCCATTATGGCCCCTTATGGGATCACGGACGCCGTCATCGATTTTCAGCAGGCGAACCCCTCATATTCTGTTGAGCTCATCGAGGGCGAGGGCGACACACTCAAGCGTATGCTCCTGCACGAGGACATTGACCTGGCCTTCATCCGTGACAGTGGCGCCATCGAGCCGGAGTTCAAAAAGATTCCCTTTACGACTGACCGGCTCGTGGCCGTCCTTCCGCTCGACCATCCGCTCGCCGAACGTGACACCGTCGAGATAGACGACCTTATCGACGAGAATTTCCTCATGCTTCCCCAAGGCTCGTTCGTAAGCGAGCTCGTCCTTTCCCTTTGTCGCGAAGCTGGATTTGGCCCACGCGTTACGTTCACCGGCAAACGAGCCGAGAACATCATCTCTCTTGTCGCACGCGGCGCCGGCGTCTCATTCCTCATGCGCAAGCCGGCGGAATCGCTTGCCAGCGGAAAGGTAGCCCTGGTGCCGCTTGAGCCCGCGACGACCTCCGAGGTCAGGCTCTACCTCAAGCGGAACGCCGCGCACTCGCAGGCGGTCGTCTCGTTCATCGGCTTCCTCCCCTACCGTCAGCTCCTGCAGGGCGACCGTGCGTCTTCCACCGCGGCACGACCGTCATAATCCCCGCTGCTCCACAACCGCAGACTTGTGTCCGCAAACACGCTGACAACGGCACAAAACACAAATATGCCTCGGGCGGCACGTCGCCGTCCGAGGCATATTTAGTTAAAGTGCGCAGACAGACTAGTCCACCGAGATGTTGAGCGCCTTACCGCCCTCGTCCTTCCTGGTACCGATCGCCATAGCGGCGACAAGAGCCAGAACGAAAGCGACCACACCGGAGATGACAAGGCCGATAAAGCCCGTGTCGATGCCGGCAGGGTTAATAAAGCTCGGGAAACCGAGCGGGCCGGAGGCACCGAAGGCATAGAGTTTGGCACCCATGAGGCCGGCAATGGCGCCGCCTACACCAGCGGAAATAAAGGTTGCCCACATAAGACGCTTACGCGGCAGCAAGATGGCGTAAAGCGCAGGCTCGTTGACACCGAAAATCGAAGAGACAAGGGCGGGAATGATGACGGCAGCATTTTCCTCGGAGTCCTTGGTTCGGATGACCATGCCAAGCACAGCACCGGCGATGGCACAACCGCCTGCATACACGAGCGGGTTAATGAGGTCATAGCCGTAGGTTGCGACATCGAGAAACCACAGCGGGATGATACCCCAGTGCAGGCCGAACATGACGAGCAGGCTCCAGAACGTGCCGATGACGAAGCCGGCGATGGCGGGCTGGAAGTTGATGAGCATCAAGATGATCTGGGCAACGATGTTGGAGAGGACCGTCATGACCGGACCGACCACAAGCAGGCCAAGGATGCCGCAAATGAGGAGCGTCAGGATGTTGGAGAAGAACGAGCTCACAAGCGCGGGCAGCGCGTTAGAAAGGGCCTTGTGCACCTTGGAGGCAATCCAGACGATAAAGATCGCAGGCAGAATCGTCGATGAGTAATTCTGCATGATCAGCGGGATGCCAAAAATATCACCGTAGACATTGGACTCGAAGACCGTACCGGCGCCGAGCGTGTAGAGCGGATCTCCGCCCATAAGGGCAACGAGCGTCGGGTAGACGAGGATACCGCCGAGCGCCATTCCCATAACGGGCTTAAGTCCGAACTTCTTGGCCGACGTCCAGCCAATGATTAGCGGAAATTAATAGAAGACCGAATCTCCGATTGCCGAGAGCGTCACATACGTATTGCTGTCCTTGGCAAGCCAACCGGCAACCGTGCAGAGCGCGAGCATCGACTTGATAAAGCCACCGGCCATAAGCACGCCAAGAACCGGTTGCAGAATCTCGGAGATGATGGCAAGCAGACGCGAGAATGGATCGCTCTTTTTGACGTCGTCGCCTTCATCGATATCGAGCGCGGGTTTGGAGTCGAACCCGCCAATCTGAACGAGGTCGTTGTAGACGGCCTCGACAGTGGCACCAATCACGACCTGATACTGTCCGCCGGCCTGGATGACGTCAACGACGCCCTTCGTCGCCTTAAGCTCATTGGTCTGGGCGAGCGATTCATCCTTGAGGTGGAAGCGGAGACGCGTAATGCAGTGGCTCACGTCTAACACATTGTCTCGACCACCGACCTTTGTGATGATTTCATCGCAAAGCTTCTGGTATTTCATGGAATTCTCCTTTTTCTGAGCGGGGTATAGCATCGATTTCATGCCTCCGTAGTCGACGTGGGAGGGCAAGGAACCCGCTTCCCCCTTTGAAATCCGCGGACGCACGTACGCCCGGGATGGGGAACGGCAGAGAAGATGGAAGATGCCGATCACATGGCAATGAGCCTCATTGGCCCATATCACGCAATCAGGCCTACAGACGCGAATCTGCTGCGCCGAGAAGTCTCGTCGTCTGGCAGAACTTGTCACACAGACGTTCCGGTTCGCCCTGGGGAATCTGAGTACGCTCGGTCTCAAAGGAGAGGCCGTACTCGCGTGCCGGAAGGAAATACTCAAAATAGCCGTTGGTGTAACCGCAGACTATTCCCTCGACCGGACATTCGCGCTTCATGCGAATGCCCAGGTCGCTGCCGAGTTCACTCGGGAACACAAAGAGATGCAAGCCGCCCAGACTGATGACGGCACACTTAAGCGTGAGCGAAAAGTCGTCATGGGCAACGGTGTGATAGAACGTCTGAGGCTCGATGCGGTCGAGAACGACCTCGCGATCGAGCTTGATCTGGGAAATCGCCTCGGCAAGACCGGTCGAAACACGCTCAACCTCGGGAATGCCGCGTCCCTGGCGAAAATTGCGGTCGCTACAGTCGCCAGCAGCACCGACGACCATGGCCGGATAGTAACCAAGACTCTGAGCGAGCTTTTTGCCGGTAAGACCGGCGAGTTCGCTCGTGAGCTCTGTGCAGTCGGGTCCGACGCAAGCGGAATGCACCGCCCAGTTCACAAAGCCCGCAAATGGCTTGCCTTCGGTATCGAAGAACGACACCACGATAACCTCATTGTCGGCAAGCTCACCGGGAATGATGCGGTTGTCGTAGAAACCGGTGATGACTTTTTTGCCCATGCGACAGGTCGCAGGTCGCGCGTTGGCGCGGCACTCTTCGAAGCATTGACAGATGGTATCGAGGAACCAGCGATAGTAGTCCTCGTTGAATTTTCCCGTCCACCAGCTGCGATGGTAGGCGACGATCGAAGTGTGGTCGTGCGTCGCGGAGAGCAGAACGCAGTCACGGTCGATTCCGTAGCGCTCGGCGAGCATCGTCTTAACCTCCTCGGCCATGCTCTCCTCAAACTCGAGAACATCGGCGTTGAAGAGAAAAACTTCGCGGTCGTCCTGTTGGAAAAGAATCGCGTTGGCGAAGACGTCGTCATGGACGCCTGTCGCAGGCTCCAGACGGTTGGGGAGGTTACGGTATCCGATTAGATAGATGTCGCCTTGCGGGGTAATCTTGCGGCGTGCATGTCCGATATTCATGCAAGTTCTCCTTTTTGTCGCGCCGCGTTCAAAGCGGCAAGGATGGTTTGGAGGAGGCGCTCATGGGAGCCGGCGGCAAAGCCGGAGTTCATGGCCTCATAGGTGATTTTCTCGTACGCATCGGGGGCCGGCAGGTACTTCTGTCCGCCGTTGACGAGCGTGGCAAAGAACACAGAGCCGGACCGAGCGGCGCGCACAGTGGCGCCGAATGCACTCGAGACCTCGGGTTGTACGCCGACAAGCTCGACGTTTCCCAGCCGGAGTAGATAGACCCTCGTGCGCTGCTCGCCAGCGGCATGAAACTCATACGTTCGGTGCGGAGCCAAAGAGTGAAAATCGGCGCGTGTCTGAGCGGGCAGGAGAACGTCGACCGTGCGGGCACCGATGCCGGTAGCGTCATCCTTACGCGCCATGCGAGCGGCCTCGATCAAAGCATCGCCCAAGGCCTGCCCCTGCTGGTGCAGCATGCGGTATCCGTCCTCATGGGCATCGACCGTCTGCTTAACGCCGGCCGCATCGAACATGACGTTCATGGCGCGCTCCGCCGGACCTTGGTCGCCCGCGGCGCCTGGCAGCAACAGGGCAACGCCGCCCAGCTCGCGCTCGAGTGACATGGCGGCAAAACCAAAGAGGTCTCCGCTCGCCATGCGCCTCCCCTCGGAGTCGCGCGACCCGTCGAGCACGGAGGACTGAACGTCCGCCGTCGCGAGCACGGCAACATACTCGCCCCCGGCATCCCTTATGGCGAGTACGGGCATCGTGTGGTCGGCAAACCCCCTGGGATTCGAGCCCAACCACCAGCCGGCAGGCGTCTCAATGTCGCGATTAACGTTCACGGGGCATTCGCCCTCCACAGCGGCGAGCGTGGCAGAGCGAATGCCCGCAACAGCGCGCTCGACAGCCGTGCGGGCGGCAGCGACGAGCGCTGCGCGATAGCGCTCGTTGCGATTGCGGGTAGCATCGTCGGCAAGATGCCCGGGAGTGCGGACGTGAGGCATGGAAAACGTGTGGGTAGGAACCACCCAAGAATAAGCACCGCTGCAATTGGCGGCATCCTCAACAACCTCACGCAGATCGGCGAGTAGAGCCGGAGCGATCGAGGTGACCTCAAGCGAAAGGACGCAGGCGCGTCGTCCCGTCCCCTCGATGATAAGGGCACGGGCGAAGACCTCATGACGGAGTTCGTCGAAACCGTCGAACGGCAACACGTCCCCAAGATCGATGGCCACACGAGCGGCCCCAGCCCTCATCTCTCCTTCGTCCATGGCAGATACTCCCCTCTGATTGCCGCTCACTCGACACCGTACAGTTGCTGCGCCGTACCGCCAAGCACAAGGTCGCTGTCTGTATCGCTCAGATTTGCAGCGCGAACGCAGGCGACACCCTCGGTGAGCCACTCGCGTTTAACGGGATAGCTCGTGCCAAAAACAATATGGTCTGCACCCAGCACGTCAACCGCGCAGGCAAGGAGTGTCTTGCCCCAAGGCTGAGCATGGGACATGTCGAAATAGATGTTGTTCTCGAGGCGCCTGGAAACGGTCTCGGTATCGACCTGAAAACGGCCAGAAGCATCAGGGCGCTTGGGACCATGAGGCAGCAGCATCTCCTTAAACGCAAAGTATGCGCCGCCGAGCATGGAGTGGACCATCTTGATATTGGGGTAGCGTTCAAAGAAATCGCCAAAGATCTCTCGGCCGATCGCCGTAGTTTGGTCGACGCAGCGGCCATAAGAGCGGCGAAGGTTGTCGTACGTGAGAAGCGATTCGTTCTCGACCGGCACGGGAACATGGTGCACGTAAACGGTGACATGGCGTTCGTTCAGGTGCTCGAAAAAGCTCGAGAAGACCTGGTCGTCGAGATAGCGCTTGCCGTAGTGAGCGCAGAGCTGCACACCCGCAAAACCATCGTCGAGCCTGCGGTCGAGCTCCTCCAAATTCGCTTTGGTGCCAAAGGGCGGCACGGCGACAAGCGGAATCAGACGGCCACTTGACGCCTTCGCGTCAGCAGCCATACCGTCGTTGAAGCGCCGGCACATCTCGAGCGACATCCACTCATGGCAGCCGGGGAGTTTGAGAATCGCTTTATCGACCCCCGCCTCGTCCATGTCTGCCAGACGCTTCTCAAGGGTGTAGTCTCCCTCGATATAGTTGAGGCCCGGAAAGCCAGCGGGCTTTTCGATCACAATCTGTCGCTTGCCCGTGGGGCTTACGGTCAGGTAGCCCTCGGTGTCGTAAGCGCGGGGCACCTCGGCCAAAAACTGTTCACAGAGCGTCTCGTCATGGAAGATGCGCTCGTCAAACCAGTAGGAATTTGCATCGATAATCATTGGTGGGGACCGCCTTTCATCTTGTCGAGAACATTCTAAAAAAGCGGACACACGGACATCAATTCCAGTTGAAGCACACTGTATTCCATTTTGGAATACAGTTTTCCGTTCACACGCGATTCCCACTCGCCCAAACGATCGAGACGCCGACAACGCGAGCTTTAACAGAAAACGGGCGACCCGAATCTGTTACGGGCCGCCCGTTAAATGACAGACTATCTCTGTCGTTATGATTGACGGTAATGGTCAAAGAAGTCGGCGAGGTCTTCGAGGGACTCTTTGAGTACTTCCATGCGCGGCAGGTACACGATACGGAAGTGGTCGGGCTCAGCCCAGTTAAAGCCGCCGCCGCGCGTGATCAGGATCTTCTTCTCGTGCAGCAGGTCAAGGGCGAATTGCTCGTCATCGGTGATGTTGAACTTTTTAACATCCATCTTGGGGAAGATGTAGAACGCCGCACGCGGCTTGACCACCGAGATGCCGTCGATCTTGTTGAGCGCCTCATACACAAAGTTGCGCTGCTCGTAGACACGGCCGCCGGGACGGATGTAGTCGTTGACCGACTGATGGCCACCGAGTGCCGTCTGAACGATCGACTGAGCCGGCACGTTGGAGCACAGGCGCATGTTCGAGAGCATGTTGACGCCCATGATGAAGTCGCTCATGCAGCGCTGGTTGCCCGAAAGCACCATCCAGCCAATACGATAGCCCGCGATCATGTGCGACTTGGAAAGGCCGCTAAAGGTGACGCAGGGCAGGTCGGGGGCGAGCGAGGCAATCGAGACGTGCTCGTAGCCGTCCATGCACAGGCGGTCGTAGATCTCATCGGCAAGGATCATCAGCTGATGCCTACGTGCAACCTCGACGATGCCCTCGAGCACCTCGCGCGGATAGACGGAACCCGTGGGGTTGTTGGGGTTGATGATGACGAGAGCTTTGGTCGCGCTCGTAATCTTGGACTCCATATCCTCCAAGTCGGGATACCAATCCGCTTGCTCATCACACAGATAATGTACGGGATGACCGCCGGCAAGGGTCGCGCACGCCGTCCACAGCGGGTAGTCGGGGCTGGGGATCAGAATCTCGTCGCCATTGTCGAGCAGCGCGTTCATCGAAAGCTGAATGAGTTCGGACACGCCGTTGCCCGTGTAGATGTGCTCCATCTGAACATTGGGCAGGCCCTTGATCTGCGAGTACTGCATAATTGCCTTGCGCGCAGAGAACAGGCCGCGCGAATTGGAATAGCCTTCGCAGTCGGGCAGCTGCTGGCGCATGTCCTTGATGACCTCATCGGGCGTGCGGAAACCGAAGGGCGCCGGGTTACCGATATTGAGCTTGAGGATGCGCTCGCCCTCGTCCTCCATACGGGCGGCCTCGTCGACGACGGGACCGCGCACGTCATACAGGACGTTATCGAGCTTGGTGGATTTAGAAAAAGTACGCATGGTGGTGCTCCTTGCAATTTGAGCTGAGGGATGGGGTTCGGGCTTGGAATCGTTGCGGGGTGATGATGCCTCGCCTTGATCGGCGTCGCCGGCAAGCAGCCAGGTAACATCGACCTCCAAAATACGGGCGAGCAGCTCGGCCACATCGCGTCGCGGGATCGTCTTGCCGCTCACATATTGGCTCATCTGACTCTTGCCGAGTTTTTTGCCGAGCATCTCCGATGCGCGGATCACGTTCGACTGGCGAACGCCGCAATCGGACATAGCCTGTCGCAGGCGATCGCTAAACGTCTCTTGGGCCACAGGAACCTCCTTGCTGGCAAAGTTCAATTTATAGAACACGAATTGAACCGGGGTTCAATTTAGCAAGCAGTATAGC
>DBFZVF010000040.1:0-4560 GCA_048519165.1 Collinsella sp. | reverse complement strand
CTTGAGCTGAGCTGACACCGTCGCCGCAATCTGGTCGCTGATCGACTTCATCATCTGATCCATAGCCTGCTGCAGATACGGAGCCAGCTGCTTTTGCACATAGTCGGTCATCGCCTGCCGCAGGCGCTCGGCCAGGGCATCGCCGCCGAGGGCCTTCAGCTGAGCTAGGCATTGCTGGGCTGCGGCATCATGCTCAAGATACGTCGAGAATGCGGCAGAGAGCTTTGACGCGTCCTTAAGATCTTCGGGCGACAGCGCCTTAAACTGATCAGACTGCAAAAAGCCCTCGAACAGTTGGTTGGCAAGCGTTCCCACCTGCCGCATTTGCTCGGGCGTGAGTTCCAGACCGTCAAAGATGCCCGAGAAATCTGGGGCCGGTGCTTTGGCCATGATGTCGCTGAAGTCGACGTCCTTTCCAACGTCCGAAAGGTCAATGTCCAGCCCGGACAAGTCAATACCAGAAAGGTCGATACCGCCGGCCGCACCCGAAAGCGCAGATGTATCGAACGAAAACGCACTCTTGAGCGCCGCTTCGTCCACACTGAACATGCTGCCCAGATCAACGCCTTGCTTGGCCTCGCCTTGCAGTTCGTCGAAGGTTTTGCCCGTAAAGACATCCGTCTCGGGGTGGGCGAGTTGCTCCTGCACAATCTGCGAATCGACAGCGCGCTCCATAAGCTGGCGAGTCAGCGCATGCGTATAGGCAATGCCCGGGGACAACGCGCTCGCGTTGGCCGTCTCGTTGGGCCGCGCCACGCCCACAATGTGTACGTCGATACCGTCGGCAACCTTGGCGGCCATAAAGTCGGTGTCGCCAGACATATCGGTCCACATGCCGGTCTCTTCGTTTTTGCGATACGCATCGGCCGGCGACAGCACTTTAAACGTCGTGGACAGCGCATCGTCGTAGGTAAAATCAGTACCGGCCTCGGACGTCTCGATCTTACCGTTAGCCGTCATAGCACTGTTAACCAGGTCGTTGAGCTCATCGATATCCAACGCACCGATACTGTAGAGCGTGTAATCGCCCACCGTGCCACGGCTCGAAAGCACCATCACGGCTTCGCTGGCAGACGTGGGCCAATGACCGGCGACGACATCGTACTGGCTGTCGAGCAGGCTCTGGTCGTCAATCATCTCGTTAAAGACCGAGGTTCCCATGGATTCCATGCTCACCGTTGCTGCTGAGCTCGCGCCGCCGCTCATGGCCTCGGTCATGGCGTTGGGCACCAGCCGGACAGGCTTCTCATCGCCCTTGCCGGCACGATAGACAACCGGCGATACACCGTAGCCGTACTGAATGGCGTTGACCTCTTTATCGATGCCGTCGCCACCGGCATCGAGCCATGCCTTAAAGCTCGTCATGTCGTTGGACTTAACGCTCGCAAACATATCCTTTACGGCCGTGACCACAGGGATCCTATCGGTCCCCTGAGCCTTGCCGCCGGCACTGTCGTCGGACGAATCCACGTTTTCAGGCGAGTCATCATCCGTGGCCCCCTGTCCGCCCATCATGGACGACAGGTCGTAATCCTGTTTGGAAATGGTGAGCGGGTAGCTCGAGAGCGTATCCTCCTCGACCTTTTTGATGTAGCCGTTTACGCCGTTGGACAGCGCCAGAATCGCCGCGATACCGATAATGCCAATCGAGCCCGCAAAGGCAGTCATGGCCGTACGACCCTTCTTGGTCATGAGGTTTCGGGCAGAAAGCCCCAGCGCCGTCACAAAGCTCATCGAGGTTTTGCGCGTAGGCTTGGCCTCACGACGCGCGGCCTTGGCAACATCAAAGGGATCGGAATCGTCGGTAATCCTGCCGTCCGCCAGGTTGACGTTGCGCGTGGCATATTGGTACGCCAGCTCGGGATTATGCGTGACCATGATGACCAGGCGGTCGCGCGCCACGTCCTTAAGCAAGTCCATGACCTGTACGGATGTCGTTGAATCCAAGGCGCCGGTCGGCTCGTCGGCCAGCACGATCTCGGGATCATTGATCAGGGCGCGGGCGATGGCCACGCGTTGCATCTGTCCACCCGAAAGCTGGCTCGGGCGCTTGTTAACATGCTCCCCCAAGCCGACTTTCTCCAACGCCTCGCGTGCACGCTGGCAGCGCTCGGCATGCCCCACGCCCGTGAGCGTAAGCGCCAGCTCCACGTTTTCCAAAATGGTCTGATGCGGAATGAGGTTATAGCTTTGGAACACAAAGCCGATGCGGTTGTTACGGTAGGCATCCCAATCGCGATCGCGAAAGTCCTTGGTCGAGATGCCGTCGATGAGCAGGTCGCCGGAATCGAAATGATCGAGTCCACCGATTACGTTGAGCATCGTAGTTTTGCCCGAGCCCGAGGGGCCCAGAATGGCCACGAACTCGTTATCGCGAAAAGACAGGCTTACGTCGTCGAGCGCCACCTGCGTAAACGACTGCGTAACGTACCTTTTGCAAATACCCTTGAGCTCCAGCATGGACGGCAACCTCTCCCACGTGGGCGCGCTCGCCCGCTCTCCCCCACAGTTCGCATTTGATGCGGTTTTTCCTACCCCATCTTGTCATTGTCATACTCGCCGCTCAAAAGGCCTTACTTTTCCAATCCACACGGCATCACGTTATCGCTACCGCGATGGTCTTTAGTCACAGCAGCAAAGAAGCGATAGCCACCCGAGAAGTTATAGCAGTCAAAACCGTACTGAGCGAGGATGCGGCAGCCAATGTAGCTGCGAAGACCACTTTGGCAAATAACATAAACAGGCTTTGTCACGTCAAGCTCCCCCAAGCGAGCACGCAAGTCATCGACGGGAATGTTCACAAAGCCGTCGATATGTCCGCGGTCATACTCGCCGACCATACGGACATCGAGCAGCTGCACACTACCATCGCGCGGCAGATCCGGTTCCTGCTCCCAATGCCACTGCTTGAGCATGCCCGAGCCCACGTTTTCGATCAAAAAACCGGCCATGTTCACCGGGTCTTTCGCCGAAGAATATGGCGGCGCATAAGCCAAATCCAAATCCTTGAGCTTATCGGCCCGAATACCGGCCTGGATTGCCGTCGCCAGCACATCGATGCGCTTGTCCACGCCATCGATGCCCACAATCTGCGCGCCCAGCAGACGCAAGGTTTCCCTCTCAAACACAACTTTCATGGTCATGGGCGTGGCCCCGGGATAATAACCCGCATGCGATCCAGGTGACAGCACGACGCTCTCGTAATCGATTCCCGTCGCACGCGCTGCCTTCACAGAAAGGCCCGTGCTCGCAGCTGTCAAGTCGAACACTTTGATTACCGAAGAACCCAGCGAGCCCTGATAGCGACTGTCTAAGCCACAAATCACGTCGGCGACGATACGTCCCTGCTTATTAGCGGGGCCTGCAAGGGAAATCACCGCGTCCTCACCCGTCACCTGATGCTTGACCTGCACGGCATCACCCACGGCATATACGTCAGGAGCAGACGTCTCCATGCGGTCGTTCACCACAATGGAGCCCTTGATGCCCAGCTCGATACCAGCTTTCTTTGCCAAATGGCTCTCGGGCGCAACGCCGATAGCGAGTAGCACCATATCGGCCATAATGGAATCATCGCCCGCCACATGTGTGACCACACGGCCATCGGCCTCCTCAAAGCCCGTAACGTCGGCACGAAGGCGCAGGTCAATGCCATGCTCGCGGACCTCTGCATGAAGCAGCGTCGCCATGTCGTAGTCCAGGTTGTTCATCAGCTGCCCGGGGCGCTGCAAAAGCGTCACCTCGAGACCCAAGCCACGCAGGTTCTCGGCAGCCTCAACACCGATAAAGCCGCCACCGATCACCACGGCGCTCCTCGGCTCATGCTCTTGCACATAACCATGAATGCGCAGCGTGTCCTCTACCGTTCGAAGGCTAAAGATCTTATCCAAATCGATTCCCGGAAGAGCGGGGCGAATGGGATGCGCGCCTGGCGAAAGAATCAGCTTGTCATACGTCTCGACAAATTCCTCGCCGGTGAGCAGGTCGCGAACGTCAACCGTATGCACCTCGGGATGAATGGCGATCACCTCGTGGCTCGTCTTCACGGCAATGCGGAATCGATTCCAGAAGCCCTCGGGCGATTGCAGCGTGAGCGCAGACTCCTCCTCAATCACGCCACCAATAAAGTATGGCAATCCGCAGTTAGCATAGGAGACATAACCTGTGCGCTCAAAAACGACAATCTCCGCCTGCTCGTCAAGGCGGCGGACCGCCTCAGTGCTTACATCAAATGCATGGAGGAGCTTAGGACGGGGAACCGCGAGTTCGAGAAGGCCTGCGTGCGCACCAAAGAAGCGGTGGAAGGCATGCGCCTCCCGGAAGTGGAATATTTCATGGAGCATTTCCTACCGGGGTATTCTCTTACGCTGGACGAGCTCAATTAGGCGGCGCTGGCAGAAAGTGGAAAAAGGGTTGTTTGGCCGGATTTTTACACGTTTTTCTTGACATAAGCCCTTTGGCGTGGTATTATAAATCCTGCGTGAAAATGAAATATGTACCGAAAGCCATAGACTCAGGAGCGTAACGCTTAATCTCTGAAATCCTGACGAGGTTGATTTT
>DBFZVF010000039.1:0-10514 GCA_048519165.1 Collinsella sp. | reverse complement strand
GGTGGTGCCGATGTTGCCGGAGCCCGCTTTGCGAATGTCCGTGTGGTTGAACACACGGCCCAGGATCAGGCCAAACGGAATCGCTCCGATAAAGAACGAGACCACGGCGCAGATGGCGGTCAGCAGAATCGGATTATGCATCCTTTTGTTCCTTCTTCCTAAAGAAGAGTCGTATGGGCGTGCCGGCAAAATCGAAGGTCGAGCGCATGCGGTTCTCCACGTAGCGCTGGTAGGTGTCGTTGACCAGGTCGCTGTGGTTGACGAAGAACGTAAACGTCGGCGGGTTGATGCCGGTCTGGGTTACATAGTGCATGCGCAGGCGGCGCTTGCCGTCCACCACGGTGTGGCCGAACTCGCGCAGGTCGGTGAGGAACGTGTTGAGGCGCGAGGTGGTGATCTTTTGCGAGCGCGTCTTTTCGGCCGCGTCGACCATCGCCCAGATCTTCTCGACGCTGCGGCCCGTGAGGGCAGAGATGCGCAGGTACTGGGCCCAGGGAGCCATGACGCCCAGACGGCGATCGACGGTCTCCATGCAGGCCTCGCGCTTGCGGTCGTCGTCGAGCAGGTCCCACTTGTTGAGCAGCACCACGATGGCGCAGCCGCGCTCGATGGCCAAGCCCATGACCTTCTGATCCTGCTCGGTGACGCCCACGGAGGCGTCGACGACGAGCAGCGCCACGTCGGCACGGTCGATGGCGCGCAGGCCGCGGACCATGGAGTAGTACTCAATGTTCTCATACACGGTGCTCTTCTTGCGAATGCCCGCGGTATCGACCATGCGGTAGTGCTTGCCGTTGCGCTCGACGACGGTATCGATGGCGTCGCGCGTGGTGCCGGCGATGTTCGACACGATGGAGCGGTCGGCGCCCAGGATGCGGTTGAACAGTGAGGACTTACCGGCGTTGGGGCGGCCGATGATGGCCACATTCAGCGCATCGGGGAACGCGTCGGCGACCTCGTCCTCCTCCTCGGGCAACAGGGCCACGATGTCGTCGAGCAGGTCGCCCGTGCCGTGGCCGTGCAGGGCCGAGAGCGGCGTGGGCTCGCCGATGCCGAGCGAATAGAACTCCCAGATGTTGTCGTTCTCGCGATCGGGGTTGTCGAGCTTGTTCACCAGTAGAAAGACCGGCTTGTCGCAGCGCTTGAGCATGCGGGCGACCGACTCGTCCTCCTCAGTGACGCCGGTGCGGCCGTCGACCACAAACAGGATGACGGCGGCTTCCTCGGCGGCGGCGAGGGCCTGGTCACGGATGGATGTGGCAAAGACGTCATCGCTCTTGAGCGGCTCGATGCCGCCCGTGTCGACGATGGTGAACTCGCGGCCGTTCCAATCGGCCGTGTGATACGAGCGGTCGCGCGTGACGCCGCGGGACTCGTGGACGATGGCGTCCGAGGTCTGGGCCAGGCGGTTAACGAGCGTGGACTTGCCCACGTTGGGGCGTCCGACGACGGCGACGATAGGTTTCATCTGCTCTCCTTTAATGGGTAGGGTCAGCGGGAATAGTTGAATTGGCGGGCGTTATGCCAAGGATGTGCTCCAGGGTATCGAGCAGCTCATGTGGCATGGTCGATACCACATGAACCTCGGCGCCGCGACCGGTAAGGCTTGCGAGTAATTCGTCACGATGATACTCGTCAAGGGTCATACCGTCGGCGTTGAACATGAGCTTAGGCACAAAGAGCATAACCCCCGACAGGTCCTGCGGCAGCTGCTCCAAGATGTCGCAGGCGACGATGAGGCCGGTCACGTCCACGTTGCCACCAAAGTAACGGTTTTTGATGGCCGTGACGGTACCGGCAAGGCCGTGCGGCGATTCCACAAAGCGGGCCACGGTGTCGCGCGCGCTGGCGCCCGAGAGGCACAGCAGGCGCTGGCCACGGGCGGCGATTGCCTCGCGAACGCGGCGCAGGCGCTCGGCATCGGCGGCGAGCACGTTGTCGGTCTCGTCCAGATAGGAGCGGATCATGCCGATGCCGTCGTAGTACTGCGGGTAGCCGTCGTAAAAGTCCGCCTCGGGAGGCTCGATCCCGGCATCCAAGTAGAACTCGTCGCTCATCTGGAAGGTGTGGCGGCCAAAGCGCTCGAAGGCACGGTCCTGGAAGGGACGGATCATGGCGATAGTCTCGCGTGCCAGCTCGGGCTTGTCGCTGTAGGACCAGGTAAAGCGATTCTGGTGCTTGGTAAAGCCCAGCGGCACGATGCCCAGGCTCGTGATCTGCTCGTGCTCCTCGCAAAAGCGCAGGGTCTTTTCCAGCTCCTCGCCGTCGTTCATGCCGGGGCACAGTACGATCTGCGCGTGAATCTCGATGCCGGCGGCCATGATGGTCTCGAGCACGTCCATGCCGCGTTGGGCGTTGCGGCCCATCATGCGGCGGCGGATATCGGGGCTCACGGCGTGGACCGACACGTTCATGGGGCTCATATTGCGTTGGATGACGTTTTGCACGTCTTCGTCGGTGAGGTTCGTGAGCGTGACGAAGTTGCCCTGCAAAAAGCTTAGGCGGTAGTCATCATCGCGAATGTAGAGCGTGGAGCGACCGCCCTTGGGCAGCATGGTCATAAAGCAGAACACGCAGGCATTTACGCAGGTACGCATGCCATCGAAGATAGGGCCATCGAACTCCAGACCCCAGTCCTCGCCGGGAAAGCGGTCAAGCTCGACGGGGGTGACGGTGTCGTCGCGCGGGTCGAATACCTCCAGCTCGACAGTGTCGTCATCTGCCTCCCAGAGCCACACGATCATATCGGTCAGTTGCTCGCCGTTGACCGTGAGCACGCGCATGCCCGGCTCGATACCCACATCCCATGCGGGCGATTCGGGGCGCACGTTTTTAACGAGCGCGCCCTCACCCGGCTCGGGGTCGCGGCTGCGCCCGTAATCGGCCACCTCAGCGGCGTATGCGGGTACGGTCTGGTCCATGATTAGCGGCAAAGCTCCTTGATGCGCTCGACGGCGCGTTCGATGTGTTCTTGCGGGGTGGAGGCTCCGGCGGTGATGCCGATGTGGTGAGCGTCGGTAAACCACGCGGCCTGAAGCTCGGAAGCTTCCTCGATGTGATACGTACGCTCGCAGGCGTTTGCGCAAATCTGCGCCAGGCGGCGGGTGTTGCCCGAGTTCTTGCCGCCCACCACGACCATGCAGTCGCAGCGGTTGGCAAGTGCGGCTGCTGCCTGTTGACGCTCACTCGTGGCGGCGCAGATGGTGTTGATCACGCGCAGTTCCTGCACGCGCGGCGTGATGGCAGCCACGACCTCGGCCAGGTTCTGCGCGGTCTGGGTGGTCTGCACGACGAGCCCAACCTTGCCCTTGAGCGGCAGCGCGTCCGCATCGGCGGCGCAGCTCACGACTTGAGCGTCATCGCCGGCATGGCCCAGGATGCCCTCAACCTCGGGGTGGCCCGGCTCGCCCACGACGATCACGCGGTAGCCCTCGCGTACCAGGCGCTCCGCCGCCACGTGGACTTTTTTCACGTAGGGGCAGGTGGCATCGACCACGTCGAGACCGCGCTCGCGAGCGGCCTCGATCACCTGCGGCACCACGCCGTGCGCGCGGATGATCACGGTGCCCGATGCGGCGTCGTCTAGGGTCTCGGCCAGACCGACGCCTGCCTCGGAAAGCTCGCGCACCACGATGGGATTATGGATGAGCGGGCCCAGGGTGTGGACCTGAGCGTTCTCCCCCGCCTGCGGGGCGGCCGCCAGGGCCATATCGAGCGCACGCTGCACGCCGTAGCAGGTGCCAGCGTGGGCGGCGATTTCGATGGTGGGGGCGTCTGCCTTGCCGGTCACAGCCTCGGCAGTGTTCATGACATACTCGCCCATGGCTAGAACCTGCCCGGGTGCTCGGCGCACAGGTCATCGCGCATGGCGTAGACGCGACTCATGGCTTCGGACTCAAACCATGCCAGGCGTTCCTTGCGCTTGAGCTCGGCCGGAGCATCGGAAAGCGAGATGGCCTTGCCGGCACGGATCCAGCACTTTTTGAGGCGCATGAGCTTTTTGCCCGCAGGCGTGATATCGGACCAGCCACAAATGGCGAGCGGGTTGACGGGCGCCTTGCCCATCTGGGCGATGAGCGCAAAGCCGCCGTGGACCTCGGGCTTGATCTCGCGCGAGCGGATGCGCGTGCCCTCGGGGAAGATCAAGACGTCCTCGCCTCGCTGCAGCGCATGCTGGGCGGCACGCAGGCACTTCATGTCGGCGGTGCCGCGCTCGACGGGAATACCGCCCACACGGCTAAAGGCCCAGCGCACGATCTTGCTCTTAGCAAACTCGGACTTAAAAATGGGGCGCACGCGGCGGCCGCCAAAGAACAGCGCCGTCTCTACAGCTAGGAGCTCGGCCATCGAGGTGTGGTTGCAAATGACCACGCTGCCGCGGCCTTCCTGGCGCTCAAACAGCAGGTCGGCGTCCTCGACCTTCCAGCGCCACATGAGCTTGGAGAAGACCCACAGGATGCCCATGACCACGGCGACGGTCCCGCGGATGAGCGCCGGGAACTCGGCGTAGGGGGCGTTGTAGTAATCCTCGGGCGTCTGCTTAAACAGGCGCATGGGCTACCTCCTTTGGTTGATGAGGTCCTCGATGATCGAGACGACCTCGTCGATGGTGTGAGCGGTGGAGTCGACGTGCACCGCGTCCTCGGCGGGAACGAGCGGCGCGACCTCGCGGCTGCTGTCGAGCTTATCGCGCTGCTTGAGGGCGTCGAGGGTCTCGTCGACCTCGGCCTCGAGCTGCTCTTCGGTGAGCGCCTGGGCGTCGTTTTGGTGGCGCTGCAGCACACGGCGACGGGCGCGCTCGCGCGGGTCTGCGGTCAGGAACACCTTGACCTGTGCGTTGGGGAACACGACGGTTCCGATGTCGCGCCCCTCGGCGACGATATCGCGGTCCTCGGCGGCGCGGCGCTGATGGATGAGCATGGCGGCGCGTACGCCCGGGTAGGCCGAGACCTTGGAGACGTTGGCGTCCACCTGCGGAGTGCGGATGGCAGCCGATGCGTCATGGCCGTCGATGGTCAGGTGCGTATCCTCGCCGGTGCCATTGGTAAAGCGGATTTCGATCTGCTCGGCGAGGGCGTCGATGGCTGCCTCGTCGTCCAGATCGATGCCGCGGTCGAGCGCGGCGAAGGTGACGGCGCGATACATGGCGCCCGTGTCGAGCTTGTTAAAGCCCAGCTGGCGGGCGATCTCCTTGGCGATAGTGGACTTGCCGGAACCGGCGGGGCCGTCGATGGCGACGATCATGCAATGCTTCCTTTCGGTGGTTGACGTGCTGGTATAGGACGCGGGCGGTGCGGTTAGGCGGACTTGCTAGCCCGAGTAGCGCTCGCGGTAGGTGTTGCGCTTGGGCGCGGAGCCGTGGCTGCCGTGGTGACGCGTGCGGGTCGCGGGGTTGGCCGCTGTCGCGGTGTTGGTCGCCGGCGCGACACCGCGCTTGGAGCTGGCCTGCTTGGGCGGGATACCGCCGGACTTGAGGATCTGCACCTCGCGGTCGGTGAGCTCGCGCCACGAGCCCTTGGCCACGTCTTTGAGCTCCAGGCCGGCAAAGTTGCAGCGATGCAGACGAATCACCGGGTGGTGGATCTTGCTCAGCATGCGCTTGACCTGGTTCTTGCGGCCTTCGCGGATGATGACCTCAACGGCTGTGGTCCCGGGCTTAACGCCTTGCGGGGCCACAGCCTCGGCTTCGCGCGCGTTGATGACACGGCAGATTGCCGGCTGGCACAGGCCATCGTCGAGCTCGATGCCGCGACGCAGCGGTGTAAGATCGCGGTCGGACAGGCTGCCGTCCACCAGCGCCTGGTAGGTCTTGTAAACGTGCTTGCTAGGGTGCAGTAGGTCCTGCGACAGGTCGCCGTCGGTGGTAAAGAGCAAAAGGCCCGTGGTGTCGCGATCCAGGCGACCCACCGGGAAGAGCCCCGGAAAGCGGTCGCGCGGTACCAGGTCGGCCACGCAAGGGCGCTCCTGCGGATCGCTCATGGTGGTGAGGTAGCCGGTCGGCTTGTAGAGCATCAGGTACACGGCGCCCTGGTTGAGTTTGACGGGCATGCCGTCGACCTCGATATGGTCGCGGTCCACATCGACCTTGGTGCCCAGCTCGGTCGCGACCTGGCCGTTGACGGTCACGCGGCCGGCGGTCATCAGGTCCTCCGAGCCGCGGCGGCTCGCCACGCCCGCGCGTGCCAAAAAGCGCTGCAGGCGCATGGTGTGTGGGTAAACGGGCTGGGCGCCGCCTGCGGACGCTGCGGTGTCCGCGGTGCGCGTCTCCCCTGCTTCGTTAGTCCTCGTCATGCATGTCCTCCGAGGTCTCGTCGACGACCAGGGTCTCCAAGTCCTCGACTGCCTCAATATCTTCAACATCGGTATCGATCAGTTCGCGCTCTTCGTCCAGGTCCTCGGCCTGCTCCTCGAGCGTTGACTGAATGCTGCGGCCGCTCAGGCGCTCGCGGATAAACTGGCGCGACTGCTCGTCGGGGGCAAACTGTTCTAGATCGGGCAAGTCGCGAGTGGAGCGCAGACCGAACTTTTCCAAGAAGGCGTTGGTCGTGCCGTAGATGATGGCCTGACCGCGCTCGGGGTCGCGGCCGAGCTCGCGCACCAGGCCCTTGTCCACGAGTGACGCGATGACGCCGTCGGAGTTGACGCCGCGGATGCCCTTGACCACCTCGCGCGTGACGGGCTGGTGGTAGGCGATGACGGCCAGGGTCTCGAGCGCCGCCTGCGACAGCTTTTGCGTGTCCCAGCTCAGCACATAGGCCTCGACCACATCATGGTAGGCGGGGTGTGTAAACAAGCGCCAGCCACCGGCGACCTCGCGCAGCTGAAAGCCGCGGTTGGCCTCCTCATACTCAACCTTGAGCTCGGCGAGCAGCGACGCGCACTCGCCCGGGGCGATATCCAGCGCACCTGCCAGCGCGGGCGCGCTCACGGGGTCGCTCGACACCAGCAGCAGCGCCTCGAGGGCGCCTTTGAGGCTGTTTGCCTCCAGCGTGGAAAGGGTTGACATGGTTGGTCGCTCCTATTCGGTGAGCTCGGGGCCCTCGCCGGGCACGTATGCCTCGGCGCCCTCGACGCGGTTGATTTGAATGGTTCCGAAGATCTCGTCCTGGCTCAGCGTAAGCGAGCCGCGTTTGGCGAGCTCCAGCATGGCCAGGAAGGTAACGACGAGCTGCTCGGTGGTGGCGTCGCCGTCCAACAGCTCGCGGAAGGTGCAGGTTTGGTGCGCCATGGTAAAGCGGTCGACCGAGGCCACCGTCAGATCGAGCGGCACGCGATGCGGTGCCACGTGCTCGGCCTCCAGCAGGAAGGTCTGGCGCTTGCCGTCCAAGTCGGCGCAGATGACAGCGAGGCCGCGCAGGGTAATGCCGGCCAGGTAGTCGGGCATAAGGCCTAGAAACTCGGGGTCGGGGCCGGCCACGCGCGGATGCATGCGGCTTTCGGCCTGCATGCGCGCGCCAAGGGCTGCCGCCGCGCCCTTAAACTGCTTGTAGGCGATCAGGCGCTGGATCAGGACTTCGCGCAGGGCGTCGCCGTCGAGCGCACTGAGTTCCTCGAGGTCTTCGTCGTCCTCGTCATCGTCGTCTGCCTTGCGCGGGGCCTCCTGGGGCACCAGCGAGGCGGCCTTGATGTCCAAAAGGGTTGCCGCGACCAGCAAAAAGTCGCTCGCAACGTCCAGGTCCAGCGCCTCGATGCGCTCGGCCTCGGCAAGGTATTGCTCGGCCACCTCGCTGATCGAGATGGCGCCGATATCAACTTTTTGGCGGGTTACCAGCTGCAGCAGCAGGTCGAACGGTCCGCTGTAGACCTGCGTCGACACGCGATACGACATCTTCGACCTCCTTTGACGGCGCCTTCGCGGCGCGGTTTGGGTGCATGTTGCGACCGTTTTGCGCGGTCGACCTGTAAGTTTACCTTAGATGCCGGCGATTGCGAAGTTGAGCAGCCACTCAGCCAGCGGATACACGGTAACGTCGAAATAGCGACCGATCACATCGATGCCGGTCCACATGGGCAGCAGATACA
This sequence comes from Collinsella sp., assembly GCA_048519165.1. Taxonomy (GTDB): domain Bacteria; phylum Actinomycetota; class Coriobacteriia; order Coriobacteriales; family Coriobacteriaceae; genus Collinsella. The sequence continues at coordinate 2,492 of DBFZVF010000039.1, read as the reverse complement.
GCACGATGATGAGTATGGGCATGGCGTATTGCTGCAGATGATAGTAGTTGGCGAGCGCTTTGCCCTTGAGGAACGGCACGATGATCGACGAGCCGTCAAGCGGCGGAATCGGAATGAGGTTAAAGAACGCGAGCGACAGGTTGACCACGATAAACGTGGCGCCAAAGTTCATGATTTGCGACGCTACGGCAAAGGACATGCTGGTGTAGAGGTTGCCATAGGCCATGTGCATGAGGGCGGCTGCAAGGCACGCGAGCGCGATGTTCGATGCGGGGCCGGCCGCGCTCACCAGGACTTCGTCGCGCTTGGGATGCTTGAGGTTGTTGAGGTAGACGGGCACGGGCTTGGCAAAGGCGAACACCGGACCGCCGGCGGCAAGCATCAGCAGCGGCAGGAGAATGGTGCCGAACGGGTCGATATGGTTGAGCGGGTTGAGCGAGACGCGGCCACGCGAGCGGGCTGTCTTGTCGCCGAGCGCCCAGGCCGCGGCGGCGTGCGCACTCTCGTGGATGACGATGCCAACGATGACGGCGACAGCGCTCGCGAGCAGGTTCATAAAGTAGCTGCTGGACATGTCACTCCCCTAGCGGACGCGGCGCGAGGCGCGCGTAAGCAGGTAGTCGGCCACAAACAGGATGACGGCCACGATGGCGTAATCCAAGCGGAAGACACCGCCAAAGGGCGAGGTGATAACGCCGTAGCCGGCGATGGCGCTCGGCAGGGCGCGCGAAAGCTCAACGACAAAGCCCACGATCTGCAGCTTGGCGGTGAGGCCGCTGAAGCACAGCAGCACGGTCATCGCGCTCATAAAGATGCCGCAGATGCGACAAGCGATGGCTATGATGCTCATCGCCACGGCGGTGGCTTTACGAGAGTTCACGCGCGGTCTCCTCTTCGATCTGGGTGGAAAGCTCCAGCCATTCGTCCTCGAGCTTGGGCAGCTCTTGCTTAAGGCCGTTATATTCCCCCAGCGCGGCGTTGAACTTGTCCTGATCGGCATAAAGCTCTTCGCTTGCCATCAATTCCATAAGCTCGTCATAGCGGGCACGCTTTTTGTCCAGCTCTGTCTCGATCTTCTTGAGCTGGTTGCGCACGCCCTTGAGCTTTTTGTTGAGCGCGGCACGGGCCTGGGCCTCGGCGCGCTTTTGCTCCTTGGTCTTTTTGCCCTCGGCCGGCTTAGGGGCCGCGGCTGGGCTGCTGTCCTGGGCCGCGTTGGCTTTGGTGGACTTGGCCGCGGCAGGTGCGCTCTCCCCTGCTGCCTCGGCGGCGGCGCGGGCTGCGAGGTCCTCGCGCTTGTAGAGGTAGTAGTCGTAGTCGCCGTCGTAGACCGTGACCTTGCCGTCACGGATGTCGATCACGCGGTTCGCCACGGCGCGCACCAGGTGCTCGTCGTGGCTGATCAGCACAATGGTGCCGGGGAAGTTTTGCAGGGCGTTCTCGAGCATGTCCACTGAGTCGATGTCCAGGTGGTTGGTGGGCTCGTCCAGGCACAGGAGCGCCTCGGGCGCCACGAGCATCTTGGCCAGGGCCAGACGGGCCTTTTCGCCACCGGAGAGGACGCGTACATGCTTTTCGATTGCGTCGTTGTCGCTAAACAGGAAGGCGCCCAGCAGGCTGCGTTGCTGCGGCACGGTCCACTTGGGCGTGACGGTGTCGATCTCTTGCAGGACGGTGTTGGACTCGGTCATGCCTTCGAGCGCGTGCTGGGCATAGTAGGCCACACCCACGTTGGTGCCCAGATCGCGGGTGCCGGTGGTGGGCGGCTCCAGGCCGGCGATGATCTTCATAAGCGTGGACTTGCCGGCGCCGTTGGGACCGACGAGCGCCACATGCTCGCCGCGGTAGAGCTTGAGGTCGATGTCGCTATAGATGTGCTTGTTGCCGTAGGACTTGGACACGCCCTCCAGGCCCACGACCATGTCGCCAGAGCGCGGCGGGTCGGGGAACTTAAAGTCGATGTGCTTGTGACCCTCGGGCAGGATGACGAGCTCCTTTTTGATCTGCTCGATCTTGCGGATGCGTTCCTGCGCCTGGGCGGCCTTGGTGGGCTTGTAGCGGAACTTGTCGACGAAGACCTGCATGTGGGCGATGTCGCGCTCCTGGGCGGCGCGCTTGGCGCGCATCTGCTCCAGATTGTCCTCGCGCTGCTTGAGGTAACTGCCGTAGTTGCCGGTGTAGGTGGTCACGCGGCGGTTCTCGAGCGCGGCGACGTGATCGACGCAGGCGTCCATGAAGGCGCGGTCGTGGCTGACGATGAGCACGGCGCCGTCGTAGTTGGCGATAAAGCCGCGCAGCCACTGGACGCTCTCGAGGTCTAGGTGGTTGGTGGGCTCGTCGAGCAGCAGCAGGTCGGGGTGGCGCAGGAAGAGCTTGGCGAGCGCGATACGCATCTGCCAGCCGCCGGAGAACTCGGAGCACGGGCGCTCAAAGTCGGTGACCTTAAAGCCCAGGCCGGACAGGATCTTGCGGGCGTTGCTCTCGAGCTCGTAGCC
>DBFZVF010000038.1:0-7700 GCA_048519165.1 Collinsella sp. | reverse complement strand
TTCTTGGACTCTGTGGACTCGGTCTTTTTCTTGCTTGCTTTGGAGCTATCACTATTTGCCGTACCCGCAGCGTCGGCCGCCTTTTGCTCGGCCGCTTCGATGCTCACTCGATACGTTTCGTCGACCTTTTGCGACACCCATACGCTTGCAGGCACCAACGCCATGCCGATCGTGGCGACCACCAGCACGCGAGTCGCCACGCGGCGCAGGACGGCGCTCGTGCTCCAGCGCCCGTGAATGCCGAGCGACACCGCAAGGAGCACCAGCGCAAACGGGATCAGGATGCCCAGGCCAACCGACCACAAAATGGTCAGCAGGTATTTCTCGAGGTAGAGCACGGCAAGCACGATGCCCAAGTTACCCGAAAGCTGCGCGAGCTGCTCGGCAACCGGCGTTCCCGTATCGCCCGGCAGCGCAGTGATACCCGCAGATAGGGCGACGCACGAGGTCGTGAGCGCCAAAACATTGCCCTTCTTTTGATCGATGACCTCGATGGTGGAGTCCCAAGTCTTGGTATCGGCGAAATGCGGACGAGCTACAAAGCCCGACAGCAGCGCCAGTACCACGAGCGCAACGATAAAGCCAATCTGCAGCTTTTTGTTTGCGCACACGACATCGGACAGACTGGGCTGCAGCTCGGTTACCGTCGTGTGCTCGGTTATCTGGACAGGACGCCCATGAGCCATCTCGTGCGCGTCTCTTTTTTGTATTGACCCGTTATCCGGCATTTGGATACCTCCTCAGTCCGGGGCTTAATGCGAAAGGAAGTATACCCACCGAGCAAAAAACGAACGGGAAGACGAACAGAGCGCACCAAGACTGTCCCCAATGACTATCTCCGGATGAGTTGCGGTGGAATAGGGATTGTTTTGCGCCCGTCGGCCCCTATTCAGTCCCTATTTCACCGCAACTTGGAGGAGGACAGAAAAAGCCCTGCCGCGGGTAGCGGCAGAGCTTTTGGAAGGGGACTTGGTTGTGAGGGCTCGTTAGGCGAGCTTGGCCTCGAGCTCGGCGATGCGCTTGTAGGCATCGATGGTAAAGCGGGCCTGCTTCTCCAGGATCATAGTGGTCATGAGAGTGTCCTGAGCGTGAGCCATGATGAAGGTCATCTCCATCTCGCCACCGCCGGCCTCCTGCGAAAGCAGCTTGGTCTGCGTGTCGTGGGCGCCGATAAGTGCATCGCTGGCATCCTTGTGCAGCTGTTCGGCCTTCTCAAAATCGCCCTCGCGAGCAGCATCGAGCGCTGCAAGCAGATCGGTCTGGGCGGCACCTGCGTATGCGACAATCTCGAATCCAACCATCGAGATTTCTTCTTTGGTTGCCATATTGCGTTCCTTTCACATATGAACCAATGGAGAGCATCGCGTCCGGGCATACGCGCTGCGTTCTGTATGACAGAAACATTAACATTCAAACAAAAAAGAACAGCGCAAAACGTGATTTCGAGCTATGAACGGTCGCTTTTCGCCCGTGAACGGTTTTTAAACCAATCTGAACAATATCGAACACAATTAGCGGCAACCCAAACAGACCTGCGCCCCTAGCGTACATCGCGCACCGTATCGCCCTCGACGAGCACGCCCGGAAACAGCATGTGCTCCACACCGGGCGCAACGCCCTCGGCGCCGGCAATCTTGTCGACCGCCCACATGCCGACGCGCTTGTTGTCAAAGCGCACCGTGGTCAGGCGACGGTCGGGCACGATATCGCCCAGGCTGTCATCAACACCCACCACACTCACGTCCTCGGGCACGCGCTTTCCGCGCGACTCGAGCCCGCGAATGCAGCCGTAGGCCATGGCGTCGTTGGAAGCATAAATGGCCGTACAGGTCGGATCATCCGCCAGGGCCTGACCTGCGGCATATCCGCTCTGCGCCGTCCAATCGCCACGGATAAGTCGCGGTGGCTCAATGCCATGCGCGCGCAATGTCTCGCGCCAGCCTTCCTCGCGCCGCATGCCCGAAAGCGAGCGCTCGGGACACGAGATAAAGTGCACGGTCTTGTGCCCCCGCTCCAGCAAGTACTCGACCACCTGGCGCGAGCAATCGAACTGGTCGTTATCGACCGTTGAACAGAGCGGGTGCTCCAACATCGTAACGAGCACCGTCTGCATGCCGGGCAGCGGCTCAAAAGTGCCAAAGTCTGCCGGCATGCGATTCATGATCACAACCATACCGTCCACTGGCAGTGCGCTCATGCGCGACGATGCGCTCTCGAGGGTATACGGATGCCCGTCTACTTTAGTGAGGGTGATGGCATAGCCGTGCTTATCGGCCGCGGCGGCAAAGCCCTCCATACGGTCGAGATTGCCGGTGCCGGTAATGTTGAACATGGCGACGCCGACGGTCTTAAACTTACCGCGGCGCAGCGATCGACCGGCAAAATTGGGGCGATACCCCAGCTCGCGCATGGCGGCACGCACGCGTTCCTTGGTCTCGGGGCGCACGCTGGGCGAATCGTGCACGGTGCGCGAGACCGTCTGCTCCGAGACGCCCGCGAGACGCGCCACATCCTTAACGGATACCGATTTTTTAACAGCGGCCATAGGTCGATCTTTCTATGTCAACGATGCCATTGATGGCACCTTGCGCAGTCATTTTTACCGCCTTCAAGTATATCCAACGCCTCCCCCACCATACGCTCACCACCCAAAACCTACCGTTCACCGACATTTTTGCTTCCCCAAACGGCTTTTGTCGACCAAATGTTAACGTTGCCATTGTGCAAACACAGAGCCACCGGGCGGCTCAAACGTTTACGCGTAAGGAATCGACGGTTCGCAGGCACAGGAACCACCGGTTCGCTTCTTTTTTTGTGTCACAAAATGGCAACGTCAACATTTTGGCAACCGAAAGTCAAAAGCTACCATCGTTGCTAACCCACCGACTCTTAGGAGCATTGCATGGAGCAACTCATCGCCATCATCGAAAAGGGCCAGCCCTTTTTCAACGCGATCGCCCGCAACAAGTACCTCAAGGCGATCCGCGACGGCTTTATCTCCGTCATCCCCATCAGCATCTTCTCGTCCATCTTCTGCCTGGTAGCCTCGGTCCCCAACATCTGGGGTTTCTACTGGCCCGATGACATCAACAACGCCCTGTGGAAGTGCTACAACTACTCCATGGGCATCCTGGCCATCGCCTGCGCCGCCACCACGGCCAAGCACTTCGCCGACGCTCAGAACCGCGATCTGCCCAAGAACAACCAGATCAACTTCATCTCGTGCATGTGCGCGGCCATCATCGGCTTCTTGCTCCTTTCGAGCGACACGATCGCCACGGACGCCGCCAGCGGTTTCAACACCACCTACCTTGGTTCCAAGGGCCTGCTGACCGCTTTCATCGCTGCGTTTGTGACTGGCATCATCTACAAGTTCTTCATTAAGCGCAACATCACCGTCAAGATGCCCGAGCAGGTTCCGCCCAACATCTCGCAGACCTTTAAGGACATCATCCCCTTCTCCGTCTGCATCACCGTCTTTTGGGTTTTTGACATCGTCTTCCGCGCTGCTTTTGGCTTCTGCTTTGCCCAGGGTGTCATCCAGGTGTTCCAGCCCCTGTTCACCGCTGCCGATGGCTACATCGGCCTCGCTGTGATCTACGGCGCCATGAGCCTCTTCTGGTTCGTGGGCGTCCACGGCCCCTCAATCGTCGAGCCCGCCATCGCCGCCGCTCTCGTTGCCAACATGACCGACAACCTGGCTGCGTTCCAGGCCGGCCAGCACGCTTCCGCTGTCCTGACCCAGGGTGCCCAGTACTTCGTCGTCTGCATGGGCGGCACCGGCGCCACGCTCGTCCTGGTCTTTATGTTCTGCTTCCTGGCCAAGTCTCAGGAGATGCGCGCCGTCGGTAAGGCCGCCATCGTCCCCGTCTGCTTTGCCGTCAACGAGCCGCTGCTGTTCGCCGCGCCCATCGTACTCAACCCCGTCTTCTTTGTCCCGTTTGTCTTTGCCCCGATCGCCAACATCTGGATCCTCAAGATCTTTATCGACTTCTTGGGCATGAACGGCTTTATGTACACCCTGCCTTGGACCGTCCCCGGCCCCATCGGCACCATCATGGGCCTGGGCTTCCAGCCGCTCGCCTTTGTGATGCTCGCCCTTATCCTGGTCGTCGACTTCGTTCTGTACTATCCGTTCTTCCGTGCCTATGACGCCCAGAAGTGCGCCGAGGAGGCCGAGATTTCCCAGGAGGAGCTCGCAGCCAAGAACGCCGAGAAGGCCGCTAAGCTCAACGATGCCTTCCAGGGCAAGGCTGACGCCAAGAGCGTTGCCGCCGGCGCTGCTGCCGAGGCCGTGAAGTCCGACGTCGCTCCCGCCGCCACCGAGGCAACGACCGCCAGCGACCTCAACGGCAAGCGCGTGCTCGTGCTCTGCCAGGGCGGCGGAACCTCGGGCCTGCTCGCCAACGCGCTGGCCAAGGCCGCCAAGGAGCGCGGCATCAATCTTGAGACCGCTGCCGAGGCCTATGGCAACCACGTGGACATGCTCCCCGACTTCGATCTGGTCGTCCTGGCCCCGCAGGCCGCCAGTTACCTGGCCGACCTGCAGAAGGACTGCGAGCGCGTGGGCAACAAGTGCGTCGCCTGCCGCGGTAAGCAGTACATCGAGCTTTCCCAAAACGGCGATAAGTCTCTCGCCTTCGTAAGCGAGCAACTCTCGAAGTAAGTAACGCTCAGGGCCAGCCGACCATCCAAGACCGGCTGGCCCTTCGATTTAGACGATTGGATCATCATGTCCGTTAACCCTGCTAGCGTCACCAACCCGCCTGCGCAGTTTCCCGAGGACTTTGTCTTTGGCGGCGCTACCGCTGCCTACCAGGTAGAGGGCGAGACCCGCACCCATGGTAAAGGCAAAGTCGCCTGGGACGACTTCCTGGAGGCCCAGGGGCGCTTCTCCCCCGATCCCGCTTCGGACTTCTACAACCAGTACCCCGTCGATTTGGAGCTGTGCGAGGAGTTCGGCATCAACGGCATTCGCCTCTCTATCGCCTGGAGCCGCATCTTCCCCAACGGTACCGGTGAGATTAACCCCGAGGGCGTGCAGTTCTATCACGACCTCTTCGCCGAGTGCCATAAGCACCACGTTGAGCCGTTTGTCACGCTGCATCACTTTGACACGCCGCTGTCCCTCTTTGAGAAAGGCGACTTCCTCAACCGCGAGACCATCGACGCCTTTGTGGACTTTGCTACCTTCTGCTTTAAGGAGTACGCCGACCAGGTGACCTACTGGTTCACCTTTAACGAGATCTGGGCCGACGCCTCCAACACCTACATCGAGGGCACCTTCCCCGGTGGTGTCAAGGCGCATCTGGCCGAGGCCTTCCAGTGCGAGCACAACATGATGCTCGCCCACGCCAAGGCCGTGCTGGCCTTCCACAACGGCGGCTTTAAGGGCAAGATCGGCGTCATTCAGTCGCTGGAGTTTAAGTATCCGCTCAACGAGAACGACCCCGCCGACATCAAGGCCGCCAACAACGAGCACGTGCTGCAAAACCAGTTCTTGCTCGACGCCACCTTCCGCGGCGACTATGCGCCCGACACCCTCGAGTGCGCCAACCGCCTGGCTGCCGTCTCGGGCGGCACCATCGAGATCCTAGACGAGGATCTGGAAATCATGCGCGAGGCCGCGCTCTACAACGACTACCTGGGCGTTAACAACTACCAGTGCCGTTTCTTGAAGGCTTACGATGGCGAGAACGACCTGCACCACAACGGTACGGGCGAGAAGGGCACCGGCCGCTGGCGCGTCAAGGGCATTGGCGAGCACGTGAACAAGCCTGGCATCCCCACCACCGACTGGGACTGGATCATCTATCCCGAGGGTCTGTTCGATCTGCTCGTCTACATTAAGCAGCGCTACCCCAACTACAAGCAGATCTTCATCACCGAGAACGGCATGGGCTACAAGGACCCCTACAAGGACGGTTTTGTGGACGACCAGCCGCGCATCGACTACATCGAGCAGCACCTGCGCTGGTTGCTCAAGGCCATGGAGGTGGGCGTCAACGTGGGCGGCTACTTCCTGTGGAGCCTGCAGGATCAGTTCTCCTGGACCAATGGCTACAACAAGCGTTACGGCTTCTTCTACGTTGACTTTGAAACCCAGAAGCGCACACCCAAGGCAAGCGCATACTGGTATAAGCACGTGGCGCAGACCCGTCGTCTGGACTAGTGACTGGCGGGGTTGCCCGCTCACATAACCTGTCCCCATTTCTCAGCCGGGGGCGGCACGTCACACGGCGCGCCGCCCCCGGCCTTTTTTGGGCGGACCGTGTCGCACGTTTGTCTCGATCTGCAACATCTAGCCGAGTTTTTTGGTCCTAGCTGTTACAGATTGAGACGAACAGGATTGCTCTTTCCGAAGAATCTAAATCTGTAACACGTAGCCCGCTTTTGACCGTCTACCTGTTACAAATCGAGACAAACGGAGTAGGACCTAACCCCGCATGTCCCTAACAGTCGAGCGTTCGACCAGCGTACTCGGCACATGAATCGCCTCGATAGACGAGCTCTCTCCAATCGCCGCCTCAAACGCAAGCTTACCGACACCGCGCAAATCAAATCGCAGCGTCGTCAGTCGATTGTGAGGAACAAGTCCCTCGAGTGCGTCGTCGATACCAACCACGCTCACGTCGTCGGGCACGGACAGGCCCGCGTTCTCGAGCGCGGCGATAACGCCCAGCGCCATCTGGTCATTTGCCGCAAGCACGGCAGTCGGCGCCTGCGACCCGCCGGCAAGCACCTCGGCCGCAATCCGCTCGCCCATGGCGTACCCACTGTCCGCACTCCAATCGCCACGCAGCATCGGAGCGGCATCGACATGAGCACGACCCAGCGTATCGCGCCAACCGGCCTCACGAAAACGCGAGGAAATCGAGTTTTCCGGACCCGCCACAAACCGCATATTCGAGTGACCATGTTCCAGCAGATAATTGGTCAACAGCTCGCACGAACCATACTGGTCGGAGTCGATCGTCGTGCAGCGCGGATGCGCATACATGGACAGGATGACCGTTCGCACTCCCGGCTGGGGAACAAACTCCTCAAAATCGGGAGCCATGCGGTTCATGTTGAGAATCATGCCGTCGACGGGTCGCTCGACCATGCGGCGCGAGGCATCGGCAAGTGTATAGGGCTTGTCGCCGCCCATCTCGATCATAGTGACGGCAAAATCGTGCTCGCGCGCCGCTTGCATGATACCCTCGAGCGTCGCCAGGTTACCGACACGTGTGATGTTGTACATGCACAGGCCAATAGAACGATACGACCCGCCGCGCAACGCCGCTCCAGCAAAATTGGGACGAAAGCCCAGCTCTTCCATGGCGGCCAGCACACGCTTGCGCGTCTTTTCCGTCACGTTGGGCACACCGTTGACCACGCGAGACACAGTCTGGCGGCTCACGCCAGCGAGCGCCGCAACCTCTGCCGCGCTCGCCGAATGACCATTCCTTGTCTGCTGAGCCATGCCTTCCACGCTAACCTGCTTCCCAACTATTCCCCGCGCCCATGGCGCATCGTACATACATCGATAACGTGCTCATGATACCCGAGCCATATACCACAACATGAAAACTTCTGTCAATCAAAACCGCTTACCGAACAAATACAACCGTTCGCGGCTGTTTGAAGTTGTTTTGTTTCTATACATCCCAGCCGGATGTTAACGTGCTCATTGTCAAATGTTCACGTGCTCATTTTGG
>DBFZVF010000037.1:0-12106 GCA_048519165.1 Collinsella sp. | reverse complement strand
AGTTCATCGCTGATCGGTTCCGTTCGATTCATATGGTTTTAGTATAGGAAAAGGAATTTCTCGGGGCCGCCTCTCGGCGGCCTTGCGAAAATCAAATCAAAGTTAGACCATTTCCAATGGTTCGATGTCTGCCCGGATGCGACACCCGTAGGTGTCCATCCTCGCAGTATCCGGTTCTCAAGGTGCACGCCCCGCGGCTGATCCGGTTCGACCGGGCCGCGCGGCAAGGAGATATATTGCCAGACCGGAGGGGCCCCGGGGGCGGGAATCTCGGCGCACACATTTCCTACACAACTGTGCCCTCAACTGACGCTTGCCAGTTGATAGCTACCGCTCGCCGAGCACATCTTTATATAGAGTGGCCCCTTGGCTAGAGCCGATATGCGCCCCTGGCCAAAGCGCAGCCGGCATCTAGCAGTTCATCGCGCTCCTCCACCGAAAAGCCCTCGGCGTACACGCGCACCACCGGTTCGGTCCCGCTGGGACGGATCAGCAGCCAGGTGTCATCCTCAAATGCCAGACGTAAGCCGTCCATATGGCTTACGCTCTGCGGCGCCTTGCCGCATATCGACTTGGGATTCACGCCGGGAAGCAGCGTGCGCAACGTCTCGGCATCCTCGGCCTCAAGGCGCAAATCTCGACGTCCGTAACTCGTCTTGCCAAAGCTCGCCTCGAGCTGATCGATAAGCACGCCCAAGGGCGCGCCGGTCTTGGCCATGAGCTCGCACAAAATCAGGCAGGCAAGGATGCCGTCGCGCTCGGGCATGTGCGCGGCGATGCCGATACCGCCGGCTTCTTCACCGCCTATGAGGACGCCGCCCTTCTTCATCTCTGCCGCTATATATTTGAAACCGACTGGTTTGACGGTCACGCGGCAGCCAAGCGCCTCGGCAATGCGACGCACGAGCGTCGAACACGAAAGATTGACGACGACGCGCCCCTCCAAATTACGAAATTGAACCAAGTCGCCCAAAACGAGCGCCATGATCTGATGCGGATGTATATATCTGCCGCGCTCGTCAACCGCGCCGATACGATCGGCGTCGCCGTCGGTCACCAGGCCGGCGCAAGCTCCGTCCTCGATAACCGCGCGCTCGCAAGTGTCCACCCAAGGCTCAACGGGGTCGGGGCAGATATCTTCTTGGTCAGACGCCTGCCCGGCGTGAATCTCGTGCACCTCAACGCCAAGCTCGCGCAGCAAGTCGGCTAGATAACCCTGGGCTGCGCCGCCCATGGGATCGACAACCACGCGCAGGTGCGCGTCGCGGATGGCTTCGGCATCGACAAACGATGCCACCGCCTGCATATAGTCAGGAATGATATCCGCGGTGCGATATTGCCCCTCGATCCCCATTGGCTCGGGAGCCATGGTCTCTTCGAGCTCTTCGATGACATCCTGGTTGGCGGTTGAGCCGTCACCCATGCGAATCTTGAGGCACAGATAACCCTGCGGATGATGGGACCCCGTCACCATGAGCGCGCCGCACGCCTCACCGTCATAAGCCGCCGCCCACGTAAGGGCAGGGGTCGGAACAGGTCGCGAAGCGAGCACGGCGTCCAGCCCGTGCGCTGCTAGCACGCCCGCCGCAAGTTCAGCGAACTCGCTCGCCAGGGGCCGGGTGTCGAACCCTATATATACTGTTTTGCCCGGATTGGTCTTTTGCCACAACTCGCCGACGGCATCGGCGATACGAGCAACGTTATCGGCAGTGAAGTCCTCATCGACGCGAGCGCGCCAACCGTCAGTTCCAAAATGAATTATCGCGCACACGCGCAGACACCTCACAGTGTTTTGATCATGGTACGCATGGGGTATACCCGCAACATGCACTCGGCAACCTGCCGGCACCAGCATTCACCATTTGGGCAAATGCTGCCGAGGACATGCAAGCAATAAAAAAAACCGCCCCGTATGGAGCGGTTTTGCCCTTTATATATCGAGCGCCTCGGCCATCGCGGCCGTAGTGATTGCCGTGGTTCCACAGCAACTGCCCACCATTGCGGCACCGGCATGTCTCCATTCGATGCATGCGCGCGCGAAAGCTTCGGGGTTCTCGTGCCATACGGGGCCATCCTGAGTCTGGACCGGATCGCCTACGTTGGGACGCACCGTGACGGGAGTAGTCGCCGATGCAACCATCCTGGGCACCGCCGCGTTCGCGGCCGCAAGCGAACAGCAATTAACACCAACCGAGTTTGCGCCGTGTTTTTCGGCGTACAAAACGGCCGCCTCGATGTTGAGGCCATCGCCCAACAGGTCGCCTTTATCGTCAACGACAAAACTCACCAGAACAGGCATGCCGTCGGCGGCATCTCGGGCGCCGGCAAGCATGGGCTGCAAATTACGGATAGACGTCACCGTCTCGATCAGCAGACCGTCAACGCCGGCATTGAGCAAGGCGTGCGCCTGTTCGCGCGCAATGCCTCGGATTTCACGATACTCGGCAGAGTCCTCGGCAAACCACTCAATACCGATCGGGCCCATCGAGCCCAGCAGCAGTTGCGGGTGCGCCTGGCGAGCATCGTCGACGGCCCCGCGATTGACCTCCGCCACGGACGGCGCAATCTGGTCGTGCTTGAGGGCATAGCTTGATGCCTGAAAGGTGTTGGTAATGAGCGCCTGCGCGCCGGCAGCGACATACAAGCGATGGATACGAGAAACGGTCTGCGGCTCTGCCAGATTCCAAAACGCCGGTGGAATGTCGGCGGCATCGTACTCACTCAACAGAACACTGCCCATGGGGCCCTGCGCCAACAAGGTCTCACTCGACAAGCGGCGCGCAAGTTCCTCGGCACCAAAGCGGTTGTAATAACTCGTATCCATATATATCCCGCTATTCCTCGACGCTGATTCCCTGCTTTTCGAGATAGGCGAGCCAGCGGTTCATCGTGTCCTCGGAAAGCGCATGCTCCATCATGCAGGCCTCGGAATCGGCTCGCTCAAATTCGACACCGAGCTCCTGAACCAAAAACGTGCGGATGAGGCGATGACGGTACCAGATAGCCGTGCCAACCTCGCGGCCGCGATCGGTCAGGATTACCTTGCCGTAGTGCGATTGCTCGACAAGCTCGGATGCCTTGAGCGCCGAAACCGCTTTATTGACCGATGCCTTGGAGACGCCAAGGCGCTGCGCGATGTCGACCGATCGCACGCCGTTGGTTTCCCCCTCTTCGCTTTCAATGCGAACCATGCACTCCAAGTAGTCTTCGTTCGCCACCGTCAGATGTAGTTCGCGCGAGCTAATTGTCGTATCCATGATCTTCCGTCCCTTCTGCATTCAATGGCTGATTCTACCCCATCCAAGCGTCGTGGTATGCCGTGGCATACCGTGCTAGAGTTCTTGTTGCACACGACGACCAAGATTGGAGCGGTCTTTATGGAAAACACCACCACGAGCCCCGATGTCCTCGAGCGCTTTTTGCGCTACGTCCAGATCAACACACAGTCCGAGGATGCAAACTGCGACCAGGTACCCTCGAGCGCCGTTCAGTTTGACCTTGCCAACGTGCTGGCTGAAGAGCTGCGCGAGCTTGGTGCGGAAGATGCCTACGTGACCGAGCACGCCTATGTCTGCGCGCATATCCCCGCAAGTGCGGGCGCTGAGGACAAGCCCGCCCTGGGCCTGATCGCCCATCTCGACACCACCGAAGTTGCACCGGGTGCCGGCGTGAAACCGCACATCGTACACTACGAAGGCGGCGACCTGGTCTGCGGCACGGTTGACGGTAAGCCCGTTGCCATGAGTACCGCCAAGCTTCCCGCCCTGAACGACCTCGCAGGTGAGGACCTGGTCTGCAGCGATGGCACCACGCTGCTGGGCGCGGACGACAAGGCAGGCGTCGCCGAGATCATGTCGCTTGTCGCGCGTATCGCTCAGGACCCTTCTCTGCCCCATCCCGCACTCGGCATTTGCTTCTGCCCTGACGAGGAGATCGGCCACGGAGCCGAGCTGTTGGATATCGATACCTTTGGCTGCAAGTACGCCTACACGGTCGACGGCGGCCCCATCGGCGAGCTGGAGTGGGAGTGCTTTAACGCCGCCGAGGCGACCGTCCGCTTTGAGGGCCAGTCCATCCACCCGGGCGACGCCAAGGGCCGTATGGTCAACGCAGGCAATCTGTTCTGCGACTTCAACGCGTTGCTCCCCTACGCGCAGCGCCCGGAGTATACGGAAGGCTACGAGGGCTTTTATCACCTTGAGGGTGTATCTGCGACCGTCGATCACGCCACAGCGCGCTATATCGTCCGCGACCATGACGCCGCCAAGTTCCAGCAAAAACTCGACCTTATTGATGCCGCTGCCTCGATGCTCAACCAGCGTCTGGGTGAGGAGCGTGTGACGGTCGAGATTAAGCAGCAGTATCGAAATATGGCCGAGATCGTTCGTGACTATCCCGAGCTTATTGATGTTGCCAAGGAAGCCTACCTTGCCTGCGGCGTTGAACCCCAAGTGCTGCCGATTCGCGGCGGCACCGACGGCGCGCAGCTGTCGTTCCGCGGTCTGCCCTGCCCCAACCTTTCCACCGGCGGCTATTGCTACCACGGCGTCAACGAGTTTGTCCCGGTCAGTTCGCTCGTCAAGATGACCGACATCCTCCAGGAACTCGTCGCCCGCTTCGCATAAGCCTAGCTGCACAACCCTAAAAGACGAATCGCCCCGTCCTCAACCGAGAACGGGGCGATTTTTTGCTGCAATGAGAACAGGTTGACGCGCGCCAGCCTCTTGACGCAAGGTATGTCCCAAACTGCCGGCACATAAGGAACGTCCCCAAGAGCCAAGTGTTCCGGCAACGCCGATGTTTTGGCGCGGACAGCGAAAACCCGCCAGAGCGAGCAAGGTGCCTTGAAACAAGGCGGCATTGACCTTCTGGTCATGCCGCCGAAGTTGAAAGGCAGATTGCCGCTCTGGCGGGTTTGCAGCGTCAACTGGTTACGCGGTTTGGTAAAACCGCGTAACTCTAATAGTTGGCTTCGTAGCCGTTGCCGTCACCGGTGGGCTCTTCGTAGTAATCGGAGCCGTCGCTCGAATCGTCGGAATCGTCCGAGCCACCCGACGAGGTCGCGGTGCCATATGCGTAGTCCTCGGACGTATTGTTGTTGAGGTCACCGATCGTGGAGCTGGAGCCGTCTGAAAGGCCCATGGTGTTGGGGCCCTTGGGATCCTCACCGGCGTCGACGCGGGCCATCATTTCCTTAAGCTTGTCTTCGTAAACAAAGACATAGCTCACGCCGTCGATCATAGTGCTGTCGTCGGCGTACGAGGGCAGGTTGGCCGAGTAGATGCCCTCGACATCCATGCCGCGCATGGCATTGACCGTGGACACGATATCCTGAACGCTCATATCGGTTACGAGCATATCGGACAGCGAATTAACCAGGCCAAAGATCTTCGTGGCATCGAAGTTATTGAGAATCTGGTTGGCAAGGGCGCCAAGCACCTGACGCTGATGGCGCATGCGCGTGTAATCGCCGTCGGCATAGGTGTAGCGGCAGCGGGCATAGGTAAGAGCGGTAGCGCCGTCCATATGCTGCTGACCAGCGGTAATCTTAATATCCAGATGCTCGGGATCGTCGACGTCGTCGGTCGCGTTGATGTCGATACCGCCAACCGAATCAATAAGCGACTGCATGCCGTCAAAGCTGACCTCGGCATAGTGAGAAATCTGCACGCCGCACAGCTCGTTGACCGCCTGGACCATGGCCTCGGCGCCGCCAACGGTGTGGCAGGCGTTGATCTTCATGGTCTCGCCCTTGTACACGACCTTGGTGTCGCGCGGAACGGAAATGAGCGTCGCCTGCTTTTGCGTGGGGTCGATGCGTGCCAGGATAATCGAGTCGGCACGATACGTATCCTCGCCCGGACGACCGTCGGTACCAAGAAGCAACACGTAGAACGGATCTTTTGCCTCATTGGTATCGACCAGAATCTGGCGCAGGTTGTTGGTAATGACATTGGAGTCGCCAAGCTTGCCCATGATAGTGGCAAACCACAGACCCGCAGCAGTCGTGGCGCTCAGCAGCACGCCGAGTACGGCGATGAGAGCTACGCGGCGAACCGTGCGGCCGCGACGGCGCTGACGGGCGCGCTCGGAATAGCGTGCGACATTGTCGCGGCTGTAGATCTTGGCCTGCGCACCAGTCGAGGGTCTTCGGGTGTTATCCGCTAGGGGTTTCTTGTTAAACATAGGCAACCTGCATTAGTAGATGACGGGATCGGGAACGGTGGCATGTTCGACATGCGCGCCAAGCGCCTGCAGCTTTTCGACAAACTGCTCGTAGCCACGTTTGATGTGATGGATGGCCGAGACCTCGGTAACGCCATCGGCGATAAGACCGGCAACCACAAGCGCTGCGCCGCCACGCAGGTCGGGCGAGGTGACCTGTGCGCCCGAGAAGCCCTTGACGCCGTGAATCATGGCGTGATGGCTCTCGATACGAATATCGGCACCCATACGCACGAGCTCGGAGGCGAACATAAAGCGGTTCTCGAAGATGTTCTCGGTAATTACGGAGCTTCCGTCGGCAAGGGCCGAAAGCACCATGATCTGCGCCTGCATGTCGGTCGGGAAACCCGGGAACGGAAGCGTCTGGATATCGACCGGCCTGATGCGCTCGACGCGATTGACGTGGACGCCGTTCTCGATACGCTCGCACTCGATGCCCATAAGTTCCATCTTTTTGAGCACCATTCCCAGGTGGATGGGGCAGAAGCCCGTAACATCGACGCCGCGCTCATCGGCCATGAGGGCGCCGGCGACGATAAAGGTGCCGGCCTCGATGCGGTCACCCACCACGCAATGGGTAACGGGATGCAGCTCCTCCACGCCCTCGATGGTCACGACGGGCGTGCCTGCGCCGACGATCTTGGCACCCATCTCGTTGAGCATGTTGGCAAGGTCGACGATCTCGGGCTCGCGGGCAGCGTTGTCGATAACCGTGGTGCCCTGTGCGCGCACGGCAGCCATGATGAGGTTCTCGGTGGCGCCCACGCTCGCGAATTCGAGCGTGACGGTGGTGCCGTGCAGACCCTGGGGAGCACTGGCGTTGATGTAGCCGTGGGCGGTGTCGAACTCGACGCCCAGAGCCTCGAGACCCAAGATATGCATATCGATCTTGCGAGCACCCAGGTTGCAGCCGCCCGGCATGGCGATCTTGGCGCGATGGAAACGACCCAGCAGGGGACCCATCACAGCCGTGGAGGCGCGCATCTTGGCGACAAGCTCGTAGGGCGCCTCCCAAGAATCGACCTGGGAGGTATCGATCTCGAGCGTGTGCTCGTCGAGAACATCGATCGTAGCGCCCATGCCCTTGAGCACCTTGCCCATCACGTGGACATCGGAAATATCGGGCACGTTCCGCAGCGTCGTCTTGCCCGGCGCCAGAAGCGTTGCCGCCATAAGTTTGAGCGCGGAGTTCTTAGCACCCGAAACAGGCACGGAACCTCCGATGGCGTGGCCACCCTCAACGCGGATAATATCCAAGGTCTACCCTTTCAAAAAGCATGCCCGGGGTGGCTGGGCCATCCCGGGCATGATGTGTTCGCAAATGGTCGAACGCTAAAGCGTTTGACTATTGGGCAAGCTTGAGCTTACACCATGCGATTTCATTATAGAGGTAGGCGCGGCGTGCATCATCCTCCGACAAATTACCCAGCTTCTCTTCAAAACCTTGAATATCAGCTTTAACCTTGTCGGCGTCGACGGTCGCCAAATCGCAAGCGCGCTCGGCGAGGACGGTCACGACATCTTCCGCAACCTGGGCATAGCCGCCGGCCACGGCAAACGTGTGGTCGACAGTGCCCATGGCCTTATCGGAAACGCGAACGTAACCGCGGTCGATCGTGCAGATTTCGCTGGAGTGAGCAGGCAGAACGCCAAACTCGCCATCCGTAGACGGAATCGACACAAACGCAGCGTCACCCTCATAGGCGAGGCTCACGGGGCACACGATGCGGATACGCATAACCTACTTCTCCTCCATCTTGCGGGCGCGCTCACGCACGTCCTCAATCGTGGAGGCATAGCGGAATGCCTGCTCGGGCAGGTCATCGGCCTTGCCGTCGACAATCTCGGCGAAGGAGCGGACGGTATCCTCGACACGGACGTAGACGCCGGGGTTGCCTGTGAACTTCTCGGCGACATGGAAGGACTGCGAGAGGAACTGCTGAATCTTACGGGCACGGTTGACCGTAAGGCGCTGCTCCTCGGACAGCTCGTCCATACCCAGAATGGCAATGATGTCCTGAAGGTCGGAGTACTCCTGCAGGAGCTCCTGGACCTTGACGGCGACACGGTAGTGCTCCTCGCCGACGATCGAGGGATCGAGGGCGTCGGAAGAAGACGCGAGCGGGTCGATGGCCGGGAACAGGCCGAGCGACGAAATGCTACGCGAAAGAACCGTGGTAGCGTCGAGGTGGGTGAACGTCGTGGCAGGCGCCGGGTCGGTCAGGTCGTCTGCGGGGACGTAGACAGCCTGGACGGAGGTAATGGAGCCCGTCTTGGTCGAGGTAATGCGCTCCTGGAGGTCGCCCATCTCGGTTGCCAGCGTGGGCTGGTAACCAACGGCGGACGGCATACGGCCCAGCAGTGCGGAAACCTCGGAACCTGCCTGGGAGAAGCGGAAAATGTTGTCGATGAACAGCAGAACGTCCTGGCCGCGATCGCGGAAGTACTCAGCGGTGGTAAGGCCGGCCAGACCGATGCGCAGACGCGCTCCGGGCGGCTCGTTCATCTGACCATAGACCAAGCAGGTCTTGTCGATAACGCCAGACTCGCTCATCTCGAGATAAAGGTCGGTACCCTCACGGGTGCGCTCGCCGACACCGGTGAACACCGAGGTGCCGCCGTGCTCCTGGGCGAGGTTGTTGATGAGCTCCTGAATCAGAACGGTCTTGCCGACGCCGGCGCCGCCGAACAGACCCGTCTTGCCGCCACGGATGTAGGGCTCGAGCAGGTCGACGGCCTTGATGCCGGTCTCGAAGATCTCGGTCTTGGTGGTGAGCTCGTCGAAACGGGGCGCTGCATGGTGGATGGGGTAGAACTCCTCCACCTCGGGCATAGGCTTGCCATCGACGGGCTTGCCCATAACGTTCCAAATACGGCCGAGCGTCTTGGGGCCAACGGGCATCTTCATGGGCTCACCGGTATCGGTGGCGATGAGGCCGCGCTGCAGGCCGTCGGTCGAGGACATGGCGACCGTGCGGACGACGCTGCCCGGAAGCTGGCTCTCGACCTCTAGGATCGTGCTCAGATGACCGATCGGGGTCTCGGCCTCGACCGTGAGCGCGTTGTAGATCGGGGGCACCGCGCCGTCAAACTTGACGTCGACGACAGGGCCGATGATTCGCACGATGCGACCATCACCGGCAGTCGTCTTCTTGGTGGCTTCCTCGACCGCAAGCTTTACGGTGTTATTAGCCATTACTGTTCCTCCAATGCTGAGGCTCCGCCGACGATCTCGTTAATCTCGGTCGTGATCGAAGCCTGGCGCACGCGACTATACGTGCGGGTAAGGGTCGAGATGATCGCGGTGGCGTTTTCCGTCGCGGAGTGCATGGCCTTGCGGCGTGCACCCTGCTCAGCAGCCGCCGAATCGATCAGGGCCTGGTAGATGACCGTCAGGATATAAGACGGCACAAGCTTGCCGAGAACATGCTCGGGAGAGGGCACGAACTCGAACGTGGACGAGATGCGCTTAGGGGCGTCGGTCTCGTTCTTACGCGGACCGTGGGCCATAGCGATCATCTCGGGGTCGAGCGGCAACAGATGCTCGACGCGAAGCTCCTGATCCACGCGGTTCTTAGCGTGGTGGTAGACAAGCTCGACACGGTCAAGCTCACCGACACGATACGCATCGCAGATATGAGAGGAGATCATGCGGGCCTGATTAAAATCGGGCTCGGAGGAATTGCCCTCAAAGTGCATGACGACGTTTGCGCGGTCACGGAAATACGTGGCCGGCTTGCGCCCACACGCGATGATCTCGCACTCGATGCCGTCGTTCGCCCAAGAAGCGGCGAGCTTTTCGGCCGTGCGCTCCACCGTCGTATTGAAACCGCCGGCAAGGCCGCGGTCCGAGGCAATAACGACAATCAGGCCATGCTTGACGCTCTCATGCTTCTGCAGCATGGGATCGGTGCCCGAGCAGGAGGCGTCGCCGGCGACCGTCAACATGACGTCGGTCAGCGCCTCCTTATAAGGCTCGGCCTGCTTGGAGCGATCGAGGGCACGACGGATCTTGGCCGTAGAGACCATCTCCATCGTGCGCGTGATCTGCTTGGTCGTGGTAACCGAGGAGATTCGCTTCTTAATGTCGCGAAGGTTGGCCATGGGGCTTAGTTCTCCTCTGATCCAGAAACATCCGAATGGTGCTTGGCCATGAACTGCTGCTTGAAGTCGCCGATGACACGAAGGAGCTCGGCCTTGGTATCGTCGTCGATCTTCTTGGCGCGAACCTTATCGAGCAGCGAGCCAAAGCCGTTGTCCAGGTACTCGATAAGCTCAGCGCGGAAAGGCAGCACGTCGGCAATCTCGAGATCGTCGAGGAAGCCCTCGTTGCCTGCAAACAGAACTGCAATCTGCTCGCCAACCTCAAACGGCTTGTAGCGCGGCTGCTTAAGGAGCTCAGTCATGCGAGCGCCGTGGGTAAGCTGCTTTTGCGTGGCCTCGTCGAGGTCGGAGCCGAACTGCGTAAAGCCGGCGAGCTCCTGGTACGAAGCGAGGTCAAGACGGAGGTTGCCGGCGACCTGCTTCATAGCCTTGGTCTGTGCGTCACCACCGACGCGGGACACGGAGATGCCCACGTCGACTGCCGGGCGCTGGCCCTGGAAGAAGAGCTCGGACTGCAGGTAGATCTGACCATCGGTAATGGAAATGACGTTGGTCGGAATGTAGGCCGAGACGTCGCCGTCCTGGGTCTCGATGATCGGCAGAGCCGTCATGGAGCCGTAACCGTTCTTCTTGGACATCTTGACGGCACGCTCGAGCAGACGAGAGTGCAGGTAGAAGATGTCGCCAGGATAGGCCTCGCGTCCGGGCGGACGATGCAGCGTCAACGACATCTGACGGTATGCCACAGCCTGCTTGGACAGGTCGTCGTAGATGACGAGCACGTGGCCGCCGGGATTGGTCTCGCTGGCGGGCTTGCCGTCCTCGCCGTTGTACATGAAGAACTCGCCGATAGCGGCACCGGCCATAGGCGCGATGTACTGCATAGGGGCGGAATCGGCAGCGGTTGCCGAAACGATGATGGTGTATTCGAGCGCACCGTGCTGAGCGAGGGTCTCGCGGATGTTGGCAACCGTGGAGGCCTTCTGGCCGATGGCGACATAGATGCAGACCATGCCCTTGCCACGCTGGTTGAGGATGGCGTCGATGGCGATAGCGGTCTTGCCGGTCTTACGGTCGCCGATGATAAGCTCACGCTGGCCGCGACCGATAGGCACCATGGAGTCGATAGCCAACAGGCCAGTCTGAACCGGCTCGCACACCGGGGTACGGTCGATGACACCGGGGGCCTTGAACTCGATGGGGCGACGATGCGTGGCGACAATGTCACCCAAACCGTCGATGGGCTGGCCGAGCGGATTGACGACGCGGCCGAGCATGGCACGGCTCACGGGGATATCCATAATGCGGCCAGTGGTGCGGCACTCGTCGCCTTCCTTGATGGAGTCGACGGCACCAAACAGAACGGCGCCGACCTCGTCACGGTCAAGGTTCTGGGCAAGGCCGAAGACGGTCTCACCGGTATCGGAGCTCTTGAACTCCAGAAGCTCGCCTGCCATGGCGCTCTTGAGGCCAGTGACGCGCGCGATGCCGTCGCCTACCTCGTCGACCGTTGAAACCTCATGCGTATCGACCGTCGCGGAGAGGCTCGTGAGCTGCTCCTGCAGTTTCTTGGCGATATCCTGGGCATTGAGGGTTTCGGACATTAGGCTTCACCTCCGTACGAATTAGCAGAGTTTGCGAGGGTCTCCTGTGCGATGCGCAGCTGCGTCTTGACGGAGATGTCACGACGCTCGCCGCGGGCCTCGAGCACCAGGCCGCCCACGATAGACGGGTCGACCTGCTCGATAAGGAATACCTTGCGGCCGAAGTCCTGCTC
>DBFZVF010000036.1:0-5635 GCA_048519165.1 Collinsella sp. | reverse complement strand
TGCATAGTCATAAATCTGCGCCCTCCTTTACGCAATCATCTGGAAGAACTCGGCAACGGGGCCAAGCGCCAGGGCCGGGAAGAAGCTCAGGGCACCGATCAGCAGAACGATGAACACGAGCAGGAATACGAACATGCCGTTAGTGGTAGACAGGGTACCGGCGCTCTCGGCGACCTTGCCCTTCTTGGCCAGCGAGCCGGCGATAGCCAGCGTACCGATGATAGGCATGAAGCGGGCGAACAGCATCTCGAGGCCGAGCATGACGTTGATCCAGGGAATGTTGCAGTTCATGCCTGCAAACGCCGAGCCGTTGTTGCCGCCGCATGAGGTGAAGGCATACAGCGCCTCGGAGAAGCCGTGCGCGCCACCATTGTTGAGCTGGTCGGCAAGACCGGGCACCATGCAGGCGATGGCCGAGCACACCAGAATGGCAAACGGAGTTGCCAAGCACAGGACAACTGCCCAGCGCATCTCGCCCGGCTCGATCTTCTTGCCCAGGAACTCAGGCGTGCGTCCGACCATGAGGCCGGCGATGAACACTGTGAGGATGGCGAAGCCGATCATGCCGTACAGGCCGCAGCCCACGCCGCCGAAGACGACCTCGCCCAGAGTAATCTGGAGCATCTGGACAAAACCGCCCAGCGGGGTGTAGGAGTCGTGCATGGAGTTAACCGAGCCGTTGGAAGCAGCCGTCGTGAAAGCGGACCAGGTAGAAGAGGAGGCGATACCGAAACGGCTCTCCTTGCCCTCCATGTTGCCGCCGGCCTGGCCGTCGGTCATCTCGATATTGACCGCTCCGCCATCGGCCAGCTGCGGGGTGCCCGCATGCTCGTTGACGGCGATGATGCCGGTGAAGATCACCAGCAGGATGAACATGGCGGCAAAGATGGCCTTGCCCTGCTTGGTGTTCTTGACGCCGATACCGAAGGCGAAGCAACAGGCGGCCGGGATCAGCAGCAGGCTGGTCATCTCGATGATGTTGGTGAAGGCACTGGGGTTCTCATACGGATGGGCGGAGTTCACGCCGAAGAAGCCGCCGCCGTTGGTGCCGGACTGCTTGATGGCGACCTGAGGAGCCGCGGGACCCTGGGGCAGGAACTGCTCGGTGACCACGTGCGCGCCCTCGACAACCTTGCCGTCGACCTTGACCGTGTCGCCCTCAATCTGGGCGCCGTCGATGACGCTCCAGCCGCCGTCTGCATTAGGCTGAACAGCGACGGGTTCTACGAGCTCAGCCTTCTGAGCCGGCTGGAAGTTGGAGATGACGCCACCGGCAGCCAGGCAGATGCCGAACACGAGGTTCAGCGGGATGAGCACATACAGGACGGTGCGGGTGAGGTCGACCCAGAAGGAACCCAGACCCTGCTCCTTGACCTGACGGAAGCCGCGGACCAGCGCGAACATGACCGCGATACCGGTGCCAGCGGAAACGAAGTTCTGCACAGTGAGACCCATGAACTGCACAAGGTAGGACAGGGTGGTCTCACCGGAGTAGGACTGCCAGTTGGTGTTGGTTATGAAGGAAGCAGCCGTATTGAACGACAGGTCCCATGACACACCCGGCAGGTGCTGGGGATTGCCTGGCAAGAAGGACTGAAGCGCCTGGAGTGCCACAAGAGTCACGAGGCCGATCCCCGAAAAGACCAGCACGCTCGCCAGATAGCGCCTACACCCCATCTGTTCTGCCGCGTCGATGCGAAGCAGACGATAGACGCCACGCTCCACAGGAGCAATCACAGGCGACAGGAACGTATGCTCACCATCCATGATATGGGCCATGAACCGACCGAGCGGAACGGCCAGGACGACGAGTACGGCAAAGTACAAGATGTACTGAATCGCAGCGTCCATAGTTTACGAATCACTCCTCATCAGAATGTAGATGTAATAGATAAGAAGTCCAATGCAGACGACTCCGATGATGGGAATGAGGATGTCCATTTACCGCCCCTTTCACACGCGGTCCGATGTCTCGGACGCCTGCCCTCGCAAGCGTCTGGGGACAGTAAACGCTTCTAGGGATTAAAGAGGCGTGAGGGCCGGGGCTCACGTCCTTAAGATGCCGTAAAGATGCAGGTAGAAAGCACTATTGCAGCTGCAGTGCGCCTATACTCGACCTCGCGAGCATACAGTGGTGTCTTCACCGCGTATGCACGCATGGACAACGCTTCAGAAAGGCTACGCTATGCAGCGCGACGCATCGGACACTCGCGTCAATCCAGACCTCATCCTCAAGGCAATTGAGAAAGACGGGGTCGCCGATGACACTCGAACCAGCCGGGGACACCTCAAAATTTTCTTTGGCTACGCTGCTGGCACAGGCAAAACCTATGCGATGCTTCAAGCCGCCCACGCCGCCAAGCGGCGAGGTGTTGACGTCGTCGCGGGGTACATTGAGCCGCACGAACGTCCGGCAACTGCCCATCTTGCACAAGGGCTTGAGAACGTGCCCTGTAAACTCATCGAGCACAACGGCATTGCGCTCAGCGAGTTCGATCTAGATGCGGCTATCGAACGCGCCCCTCAGCTCATCCTTGTCGACGAGCTCGCCCATACGAATGCGCCGGGGTCTCGCCACGACAAACGCTATCGAGACGTCGAGGAACTTCTACATGCGGGCATCGACGTCTATACGACCGTGAACGTTCAGCATATCGAGAGCCTAAACGACATGGTTGCATCCATCACCGGCGTTGTCGTGAGCGAACGAATCCCCGACCGTATCTTCGATGATGCCGACCAGGTCGAGCTCGTCGACATAGAGCCCGAAGACCTACTTGAGCGCCTTCGCGCCGGCCTCGTCTACCGTCCCGCGCAAGCCGCCCGAGCGCAACAGCATTTTTTTACCGTCGAGAACCTCACCGCACTCCGAGAAATCGCGCTGCGCCGCTGCGCCGATCGCACCGGCCACCTCACAGACGCCGCACGCGTGCTGGGAAACCGTGACTACTACACCAGGGAGCGTATCTTAGTCTGTGTCTCCCCGGCGCCGACCAATCCCCGCATCGTCCGTGCCGCCGCGCGCATGGCGAAAGCGTTTCGCAGCGAGCTCGTCGCCCTGTTCGTAGAGAGCCCGCACACGCAAGCCATGAGCGATAATGAGCGCACCAAGCTTGCAGCCAATATCGCCCTAGCCGAGCAGCTCGGAGCACATATGGAAACCGTCTATGGCGACGACATCGCGTTTCAGATCTCCGAGTTCGCGCGCCTGTCGGGTATTTCGAAGATCGTCATGGGGCGCACGGGCGAGCGCAGCAGCGTCCGTCAGGCCCTCTTTGGCCGCAAATCTCTCGTAGAACAGCTCATAACATTCGCCCCGAACCTCGACATTTACATCATTCCAGACCAGTCGACTCCGCCCTCCCGGCCCAAAGGACGCCGCCGTACGCTCGCCCTGCAGCCGCCCAGCAGCCGAAACGTGCTTCGCACGCTGGCCCTCTCTCTTGTCGCCACGGCGATCGGCACGGCTTTCCGCCATCTGGGATTTGCCGATTCCAGCATCATATCCCTCTATATCCTCACGGCCCTGCTGACCGCCGTCACCACGACGGGGCGTATCTGCACGATCGTATCGAGCGTGCTCTCTGTAGTGCTTTACAACTTCTGCTTCGTCACGCCTCTGTTTTCGCTCGCCAGCTACGACCGAAGCTATCTGGTCACGTTCGGCATCATGTTCGCTACCGCTATGGTCGCCGGCGAGTTAACTGCGCGCATCGCCGACAACGCCCGTACCTCCGCTGAGAACGCATTCAAAACGCGCGTACTCCTCGAAACGAACCAGCTCTTGCAGCAAGCCCATAGCGCGGAGGAGTGCGCCCGCGTCGCCATGAACCAACTCATCAAACTGCTAAAACTCGACGTGGTCTTCTACACCGCCGAACACGGCACGCTCGGCAAAGCGCTCTATGAGTCCGCTGGCACCGAAAACCGATCCGCGTCGCTGCTCACCGACTACGAGCGCGCCGTTGCAACCTGGACCTACACCAACAACAAGCGCGCGGGCGCAAGCACGCGGACCCTGCCTGAGGCGCGCTGTCTCTACCTCGCGGTTCGCACCGGCGACAAGGTATTCGGTGTCATCGGCATCGCCCTGGAGGGGCGCGAGATCGAAGCCTTCGAGCATTCGATCGTCCTATCTATCGTAGGTGAATGCGCCTTGGCGCTCGAAAGCGACCGGGCGGCGCAAGAGCGCGAAGAGGCTGCGGTCTTGGCGAAAAACGAGCAGCTGCGCGCCAACCTTTTGCGCTCCATCGGCCACGATTTGAGGACACCCCTCACGGCTATATCCGGATCTGCGGCAATCCTTCGGAAGAGCGACGAGAAGCTCAGCCTCGAACAACGCTGCGATCTTGCCGATGCCATCTACGACGACTCCCTCTGGCTTATCGATACCGTGGAAAACCTCCTCGCCATCACACGCGTCGAGGACGGCACCATTCGCCTCAACTTAACATCCGAGCTCATCGACGAGGTCATCGAGGCCGCCCTCAGCCATGTCGCCCAAGCATCGCATGGACGTGCCGTCACCATCGAGCACACTGACGACATCCTGCTGGTACGCATCGACGTCCATCTCATCATGCAGGTGCTTACGAATCTCATCATGAACGCCTTCAAATACACGCCCGAGGACTCGACTGTCACCATCAGCGCACGTCGCGAGGGTGCGTTCGTCGTGGTGGACGTCGCAGACGATGGGCCGGGTGTGGCAGACTGCGACAAACCTCATATCTTTGAGCGCTTCTTCACCTCAAGCAATACGCGGCCCGTGGATTCGCGTCGAAGCATCGGCCTTGGGCTGTCGCTCTGCCGCTCCATCGTGGAGGCGCATGGCGGCGTCATCGAAGTTCGCGACAACCACCCCCATGGGGCCGTCTTCCGTTTTACCCTGCCCGCCGAGGAGATCGAGATTCATGAATAATGCCGCTAAGCCACGCATCCTCCTGGTAGAAGATGACCTGACCGTTCAAAACCTCGTTTCGACCGCGCTTGACCTCCACGGCTATGTCGTGAGCAAGGTTTGCAACGGCCAGGCCGCCATCATGGATGCGGTGTCGCACGGCCCCAGCCTCATCATGCTCGACCTCGGCCTTCCCGACATTGACGGTATCGAGGTCATCACGAAGATCCGAAGCTGGTCGGCAGTCCCCATTATCGTCATTTCGGCGCGCACCGAAGATTCCGACAAGATTGCAGCACTTGACGCAGGGGCAGACGACTACCTCACCAAGCCCTTTTCTGTGGATGAGTTGCTCGCGCGCGTCCGTGCGAATTTGAGGCGCTCCTCGATGGCGTCGAGCGAGTCGACAGAAGCGAGCACGTTTGACAACGGTCCGCTGCATATCGACTACGCCGCGGGATACGCGACAAAAGACGGACGCGAGCTCTCGCTCACCCCAACTGAGTACAAATTGCTCGTCCTTCTGGCGAAAAACGTCGACAAGGTGCTCACCCACACTTTCATCACCCACGAGATATGGGGCACGAGCTGGGACAGCGATCTGGCGAGCCTGCGCGTGTTCATGCGCACCCTGCGCAAGAAGATCGAGGCAGACCCCTCTCACCCCAAGATGATTCAGACGCACATGGGTGTCGGGTACCGCATGCAGCGTCTCTAGCCCACCTCACAAAAAAA